>JAEXOY010000016.1 GCA_023439045.1 Bacillota bacterium
TCGAAGTATTTTTGCTGTCTTGGTGACCAGGCCTCAATATCTATAGATTTAACCTTCAAATCAGCTAGATCTCCTGAGCAGCACTCAAGAGTTCTCACTGGAATATCCATTGACCTGAACAAGTCAACAGTATTCTGCCATAGCTTGTCAAACCACATCATGCTATCCTCTGGCTTACAAACAACTATCATTTCCTGCTTTTCAAACTGATGTATTCTATATACTCCTCTTTCCTCAAGACCATGTGCTCCCTTTTCCTTTCTGAAACAAGGTGAATAGCTGGTCAAAGTCTGTGGTAGGTTGCTTTCTGGAAGTATGGTATCTATAAATTTACCTATCATGGAGTGCTCACTAGTTCCGATAAGGTATAAGTCCTCTCCTTCTATTTTGTACATCATCGCGTCCATTTCAGCAAAGCTCATTACACCTGTAACAACCTCACTTCTAATCATGAATGGAGGAATACAGTAAGTAAAGCCTCTATCAATCATAAAGTCTCTTGCGTAGGAAATTACTGCTGAATGAAGGCGTGCAATGTTGCCCATCAGATAGTAAAAGCCGCTTCCAGCAACCTTTCTAGCACTGTCTAAATCAATGCCATTGAGTTTTTCCATAATCTCAGTATGGTATGGAACCTCAAAGTTTGGTACTGTAGGCTCTCCATAGCGCTGTACTTCAACGTTTTCACTATCGTCCTTACCTATAGGTACACTTGGATCTATAATATTTGGTATTACCATCATTATATCTTTTACTCTCTTGTCTAGTTCATTTTCCTGAATCTCAAGAGCAGCGAGTTCCTCTGAGTTTGCAGTTACCTGTTTCTTTAACTCTTCTGCTTCCGCTTTTTTGCCCTGACCCATCATAACGCCAATTTGCTTTGAAATACTATTTCTGTTTGCTCTTAATGCCTCAGCTTTAGTTTTTGCACCTCTTAGTTCAGCATCAAGTGCTATAACCTCGTCCACCAAGCCCAGCTTATTGTCCTGAAATTTCTTTTTCATGTTTTCCTTTACTATTTCAGGGTTTTCTCTAACAAATTTTAAATCTAACATTTAATTATCCTCCATTTAATTATAGTTATATAATTGCAATACTATTTAAGTAAAAACATTCATAAAGCATACATCATTTCAAATTTCACGAAACCCATATAATACTAAATAAAATATAAAAGCCCTAATCAAATTGAAGCAAAATAAAAACTCCAATCCTATAATGGTATGCAAAATACCAATATGGGACGGAGTTAATCCGCGTTGCCACCCAAATTGCCGTAAAACGGCCCCTCAACTATGGTTCTATAAAGTAAACCACCCTCTGATTCATCATCAGCAGCTCCAAAAGTGGAAGGATTAATTACTCCACCGATTCGCACCACCCATCGGCTCTCTTATGAAATAAATTAATCGTAGCTTTTATCAACGCTGTGTTTTATTGAATTATATCCAATTATACTTAATATAACTGTTTACCGCAAGGGGTTGAATTAATATTGCAAAGGATTTGTTTGACTATTCACCTGTTTTACTTAGTATGTTTGTACAAGCTAATCAATTATGCAATTAAAATATATCCTAAATCTCATTAAAGCGGTAAACGAGTTCTGTACCCACCTTTACTTGTTCTGCAAACATGGACAATGGTCTTACCCATATACCCATTTCGCCATACAGCGCCTGATAGACTACATATTCCTCCAAGGTTTCGGAATGCTTGGCTATATAGAGCACTAAATATTCTTTTCCCTTAAAATGCTTATATTTTTTGCCCGGATGGATAACTCTTTCCTCCATTTATATTTCCTCCCTTGATTTAAACCTTACTGGCTTATATATAATATACCCTGTATGTCTGATTCTTCCTTAAGAATTTATTAGTATGTCTAATTCATATTTAAGTATTGATTATTATGTCTATTTCTTGCTAATCATTGAGTATTATGTCTAACTCATCTCATCTTTAAGTATCGAGTAGTATGTACAATCCACTAATTCACCTTTATTATTCTTGTTTATCTTTCTTAACACGCCCTCATGAGTTAGTCCACACTTTTGCATCACACGGCCTGACGCTGTATTTTCACAATCGTGTCTGCCGGTAATTCTTTGGAAGCCAACTTCCTTTAACCCAAACTTTATAACTGCTTTAGCGGCCTCAGCGGTTATTCCCTTACCCCAATATAATCTACCGATGCAATATCCAATCTCACAGTTCTCATTTTGATTATCAATATTGAGCAGACCAATAGAACCGATAACTGAACCCGTTTCCTTTAGCTCAATTGCCCATTCATATTTTTGTAAGTCATTGTATTGCTCTATCCATATTGCTAGAACTTGTTTACTAACATCTATGTTGGTATGAGTAGGCCATGTAAGGAATTTTGTAACTTCATCATCTGAGGCCCAGTTATTGTACATATCCTGTGCATCCTCCATCTTAAACCTTCTTAAATTAAGCCTATCAGTTTCTAATGATATTGTTCCGATATGCTTCAACATATTCATTGGTCCTCCCCTCAACTTTTTATATTTTGCATTAATACTGAAAATTACTACTAAGCGTCTATCTGAAAATTACTACTAAGCGTCTATCTGATAGAAATACTTTCGCCTATCAATTTATGTAATTATATCACCAATTCCAATATTATCAATATTACTTTTCAAATTGCATTTAGTTAACCTTGTATTTGTAATTATATTTTACTAATCCTCTCATCAATCCTTCTATTAAAGCTATAGGTGTAACTATCAAAATACTTACTCCAAAATCTCAATGCAGTAGGATTAATTGTCTCAAAGTCAACCCCCAAATATTTAATCCCATCTTTTTGCAATGTATCTATCACAAATGATAAAAGGCTTTGTAATACATTCTTTCCTCGATAATTTTCCTCTAAATATGCACCACAGATATTTAGCATGTCTGGCGCTTCAGAAATAAAGGTTTCCCCATCATCTGTAATCTCAATATATCCTATTATTTCTGACCTGTCCTTAGCTAAAAAGAAGCGGGATTTATTATTATTACATTGGTTCACAAATTCTTCTTCAGACAACTCAGAGCACGGAAAAAAAGTAGGGCTTTTTATTAAGTGCCTTATTAAACTGTTCTTGAGTTTTAATAAACAACCCGCGTCACTATAAGAGATTTCTTCATAAGAATAATTACCATCTAGCTCGATGTTTAGAGGTTTTTCCAATTTCCTTATTGCATCTGAGCATCTTATTCCAAACCCATTCAATGCAAATGAGTTTATAACGTCGTAATTGTGACTATAGGTACCAACAGCGAAGCTAAAAATGCCGTCTGCAACCATCTCCTGTGAAGCGTATTGAAACAACTGTGATGCAATTTTCCCCTTATTATCGCCACTAACAGAATTTGCATGCAATGGAGAGAACACACCCTTAACATTGCCAAAATGTCCGTCCCATGGGCCCCAAAAGCCAATATATCCTCTCAACTTGCCATTTTCAAGTGCTACCGCACCGTACCTAGAATTAAGTATTTCTGATAGACAATTAGTCAGCTCATTTCTAAAGTCTTTTTCATAAAGATCTGCCACATGCATTCTTTCCATATCGTAGTCAGCTTGTGCTAGTTTAACTGCATCCTCTAAATACTTTTCATTTAATTTCTCAAATATCATAAATATGTACCCCTTTATGTTAATATGCTTTACGTTTTTAATATGCTTTTATGTTTTAGTATGCTTTTATGTTTTAGTATGCTTTTATGCTTTTAATATGCTTATATGCTTTTAATATGCTTATATGTTTTTAATATGCTTTTACTTCTTTATCAATACGTTTTATTTAAAACTTTATAATACACTTCATTCCTTCTCATATACCAAGTTCAATAATTTTTGCCATTCTTTATTTCCTTCAAAAGCCTTAAAAGTGTCTACATCTCTCAGGTACTTTACGAACCACATTTGTCCTGCTTCAATTAGCTTCTTGATGTTTTCAATAGTCTGCTCAATATTTGATGCCTTTGCCCAACACTCCGCAGCTTGCCAGTAATAGTATGGTTGTATCTTATTCATTTCTGTATAGTATGAAGCCCACTCACTCCATTGCTCTTTACTCAAGTCAGTATCGTTTTCAATTGGAGGATAAGGAGTAAAGGAACTATATTTTTTAATTAACTTAAATCCTAACTTCTCAGCAATCTTTATAGATCCAATATTGGTATCTACACAATGCCAGCCTATTCTCTCTATACCCTTTAAGATGCTAGCACTAATAGTAGCAGCACAAGCAATAGCACCTAATCCATTATTTCTGTATTCCTTCTCTGTTTTTACTCCAATCTCAATTCTATTGTCTACAATGCAATCCACCAGACTCATACTAACTATTTTGTTATCTAGTCTAATATAAGAGCCCAAGCAATAATCGTTGAACTTGTTTGTATCTTCTAGCTTAATCCAGTCTCTGATTTTATCACTGTTTTCATAGTTCAATGCATTAAGATTGCTAACGTTAACATGTTCTATAGTGAACTTTGGAGCAAGGCTGTTGTTATAATCTGTAAATTCTAGTTTTTCTAGCTCATAGTATCTTCTAGTATACTTTCTTAATGCAATATTATTGTGCAGCTCACTTATTCGGTCTTCCCATTCGTGGTCATCACATATAAGTTGGTCATAAAAATCAAGTTTATCCCTTACTCCCGCGTTAAAAAGCTTATTCTCAGCATTACCAGCAACCAAGTTGCATTCTGAAGTCATGATAAGAACAGATAAAGGCCTCTCACAATTATCTACAAATACTTCTCCCAGAGAAGTACCATTTATTACAGCCTTTATGGACAGTTCGTGGTGACTATTTTTTATTAAACTTTCTACCTTATAATAATCTTTTTTAGCTAATTCATAAAACATATTATTTATGCCCCCTTTGTTTTAATTTCACACTTAACTTATCTTTTTTACTAAAATATTGCTCGCTTTGCTTTATTCTTCCGCTTAATCGCTCAAGCTCCAGATATAATTTAAAATAACTTTCCAGTCTTTCAAGTTTCATACTGTCCTCCTAAAATAAAAAAGTACATAAAAATCCCACAGAAAGTAACCTCCTGTGGGAATAATTTTGGACATAAAAAAAGCACGATAACCGTACCATGCCATTTAGTGTCGTATTATAATATCAGGCTAAGGGGTTAATTACAAATTTGATAAATGGTAAAACAGACAACCAAACAAAGAATAAGCCTTGTTTGATTTATATATACCATCTATCCAATATTCAGTTATACAATTGCACCTCTACTATTATCAATGTTGTTTATCATATTTCTTCTCCTTTCGCCTAAAATTTGTATTTAAAACATTATTTACATTATATTGGAAAAACTCCGCATGGTCAATACTTCTATAGTTTTAAGTTAATAGTAAGATTGGGTTGAAAATTTTACCATACTATGTGGTACTACTTCACAAACAATGTTAAACTCAGTAAAAATCAGTTCACAAATATAGATTTATTTGTAAGAATTCAATGTATGGGTCTTCTCAAAAACGGTCAATGGAATATAATTATAATTGACCATAACGGTTTTACTTGCGAAAAGGGGGATAATCAAATGGACGTAATTCAAATATCAAACCTGACTAAATTTTACGGAAAACAGAGAGGCATCATTGACTTAAATCTGAATGTCAGAGAAGGCGAGTTTTTTGGATTTATTGGACCAAATGGCGCTGGAAAATCGACTACCATACGCACATTGCTCGGACTAATTTCTCCTTCTTCTGGGAATGCAAAGATTCTAGGATTGGACATATTAAAAGAGAAAAATAAAATTCTGTCCGATATCGGCTATCTTCCTTCTGAAGCCGTTTTCTATTCAGGCATGAAGGTTAAAGACATATTAAATTTATCTGCTGATCTGAGAAAAAAGGACTGTTCAGCAGAAGCTAAGATTCTTTGTGAGAGACTTCAACTAGATATTAACAGAAAGGTAGAAGAATTATCTTTCGGTAACCGAAAGAAAGTTGCTATTGTTTCTGCCCTACAGCATCAACCTAAAGTCTTGATTTTGGACGAACCTACCAGTGGTCTTGATCCTCTGATGCAACGTGAATTTTTTAAAATTCTTAGCGAGCGGAATGAAAAAGGTGTAACTGTGTTTCTTTCTAGTCATGTACTCTCAGAAATTCAACGTAACTGTACAAGAGCTGCGATTATACGAGACGGACGGATAATTGCGTGTGATAGTGTAGAAGCGTTGTCAAAGACAAGTGCCAAGCGAATCACTGTACATGGGCAACCACAGCTTGACAAATTGGAGGGTATTCGTGATATGGAAGAAACGGACGGTGTTCTCAGCTTCCTTTACGGTGGAGATATCAAACAGTTGCTTCATACTCTCTCAATCGGAAATATTACAGACCTTTCTATTTCTGAACCGGATTTAGAAGAAATCTTTCTTCACTATTACCAAAATGGAGGTGAGCAGATATGATTCTTGTAAAGCATGAATTAAAACAAAGCTGGAAGTCCCTTACTGTCTGGACAGCGTGCATCGGATTTTTTATTGCACTGTGTGTGTTTATGTATCCAGAGATGAAAGGAGAAATGGAGAATGTCAGTGATATGTTTTCCTCTATGGGTGCCTTTACAGCTGCTTTCGGTATGGACCGACTGAATTTCGGTACTTTAATTGGGTTTTACGCTATTGAATGTGGTAATATCTTGGGTATCGGAGGCGCATTCTTCGCTTCACTAATTGCCATAAATGCTCTTGCTAAAGAAGAAAAAGAGCGAACCGCAGAGTTTCTGCTTTCCCAGCCAATCAGCAGAGTGAGATTAATTACTGAAAAACTTGCTGCTGTCATGCTACAGATTATTATTATGAATATTATTGTCATTGCCTTAGCAATTGTATCATTTGCCTTAATCGGTGAGGAAATACTATGGAAAGAAATATTTTTACTGCATCTAGCGTATTTTCTTCTTCAAATCGAACTTGCTTGCATTTGTTTTGGAATCTCAGCCTTCCTGCGTAGAAGCGGTCTAGGTATTGGGTTAGGTATTGCTACTACAATGTACTTTCTAAACATTGTTGCGAACATATCAAAAAGCGCAGAATTCTTAAAATACATTACTCCATTCGGTTATGCAGAAGCAGCAGATATTATTGCAAATAGCAGCCTTGATACCTATATGGTTTTGCTAGGTATTGCATTCTCTATAATGGGAGTTGCGGCTGCATATTGGAAATATAGCAGAAAAGATATACAGTAATTGATGTGCAGAAAACTATTTCTCAGCTTTTACCGTTTAATCATATTACATTTTACCCTGACGTATTCATAATGTGATTAAATTTATTGTGTCTTGACCTTTTCTAGAGCATTTCTTAACTAACTACTTATTAGTACTCTGCAGTTTTGTAAGGATTAAATTAAACACCTCACTTTTCCCCTTATATACCAATTAGAGGGAGTTGCTTAGGCAACTCCCTCATTTTATGCATTTAATATATATATATTTAAGTTACATACTAATAACTATATTTTTTAGCAACTACTACTAATTTCATTAAATTTATAATTATACTATCGGAAAATATTAATTAATTCAATATAATTTAACATTTTTATATATTTATTATTAACACTATTATTTACAAATTAACCGCATACAAATGCTACTTTTATTTGTCATTATTAGTACCTCTTATTCCGTATAAACTTTATTTGTGTCTATAACTATTGAATTAGTTTTTCCATCCCAAGCTACCCCAAAGTTTAATGACTTTCCTATGTCTCTCAACTTAAAATAGTTGTTCCCATTTATTGTATATATCGTGAAACTTACTTGTTTTCCATTTACATATACCTTTGATGTTGTTAATTCACAACTCTTAGATGTTGGATTTTTACCTACTGTTAATTCTCCACCAGTAATAGTATATGGCTTATTTGCTGTTATGCTTATTGCATTATTCTTACCGTCCCAAGCTACTTCAAATTTCTTGTTAGTGTTCCTTAATGCCATTGCTAAATCTCTTAACTTAAAGTAATTATTACCGTTTATATTATAAGCTTCAAATGCTACAGATTTACCATTTATCAGCACCTTTGAACTAGTTGGATTAGCAGTTAGTTTTTTATTTGTTGTATTATCTGTTACTATTTGACCATTTCCACCTATTACAATTGTTGGTTGTGATGGTTTAACAGCTGGTTTAGTAGTTGTAGTACCTGTATTATTTGGTGTACTATTACTGTTATCTTTAATATCTAGATTGGTTTCTTTCACTAATATATCATCAATACTTAGATTATATGGGCTTAACTCTGGATATTCTATAGCCATTCTGAACTCCGCTTCCCCTAAAAGTCCTGGTATTATGTCAGCATCTTTTAAGTATCTTTTATAACCTTCTGTATTAGTATCAAATAAAAAGTATTCCTCTTGAGCTATACCTCTCACCCTAGTTATTTTTCCCTCTTCATCAGTGTAACTATAATATACTATTTCCTTTCCAAAATTATTCTTAGCGCCTACTGTCCATGTTAAATCCCAAACCTTCCACTTATTATCTATGTATAGATAAGTTGTCTGATGGTCAGTTCCCTCAACTTTTACAACTGGTATGTTTAACTTGTGACATAACTCAGATACTAAATCACTAAATCCCATACATCTAGCTGTTTTATATAATAATGCTTCTTCTGCACTATTATATGACGCTTCACTTTTACTTGCTCCGTAATTGTAGGTACATTCTAGAACTAGTCTATTGTTTAAATATCTTAATTTTTCCTTAATGTCACTTATTGAATTTGTTTCAGCAACTAAATCATTTAGTGCTTTTTCTAATTGGTCAGAGTTTTTATATAACTCTGGTTGTGTCATACCTATATCAAACATTTCTACTGTAAATGTATTATCTTTATTCTTATCGTACCAGACTTCAGTTGATATTTCTCCAGGTAGTATAAGACCAATAAAATGTGCTACACTATCCATTTCTTCTTTAGTTACATTCTTTAATACTATTTCCTTTTTTGTTAACCCCTGTTTATATGCATCGTATACTACTTTTCCTAGCTTAGCGGCTAGTAAATTAAAGTCTCTCTTATCATATTCATGTTCATAAGTTTGTAAATATACTTCTTGACCATTTGATAGTGTACTCTTAAACTTCAATTGTTCTGCAAATACAATACTTCCTGTAGATACAGTAATTGCCAATGCTAATGCTATTGCTTTTATTAATTTTTTCATGTCAATTTTACCTCCCTAAATTATTTATTCAAGGCCCTATTTTTTCATATCCGTTACAACCAATCTTGTATTCAAGGAGGACCATTCTCCATCTGATATTTTACTATGTATATTTGTTATAATCATCTAGCCCTAATATGACAAATATATTATATTTTCAGTTACATAATTTGTCAATTGCAGGCAGTTTGTTAAGTCTTTTGTATTTATTATTAGGTCTACATATGCTCAACAGCTTATACTACTATTATTAAAATGTAAAAATAGTGGTATGAAATAATTATTTTTCATGCCACCATTCTTTGAGAATTATACGTAATAAATGCACTATATATAGTATCTTAGGCATAATAATAGCCCTGATTTCTCAGAGCTAAAATTGTAATGAGTAAGTCTATAAGCCGGGTTCTGTATTTGATGATCATCTATCTAGGCACTGCATTTCTGCAGCACTCAAGCCACCTCCCCGGGACTGGCGGGCAGCCATAACGTCCCTCCACGGTGTTGCTCCAGGTGGGGTTTACATAGACCGACAAGTCGCCATGCCGCTGGTGAGCTCTTACATCACCTTTCCACCCTTACCATTTCAGAATCAGAGGCTTGGTGCCAAAGATTTTATCAATCTTCAGCATAAAACCTCCAATTCTAAAAGGCGGTATATCTCTGTTGCACTTTCCTTAAAGTCACCTTCACCGGGAGTTACCCGGCACCATTGCCCTTTGGAGCCCGGACTTTCCTCGTATATGCCTTTTCAAGCAATATCCGCGATCATCTGGCTTACTCATTATATTAAATTATTAAAATACGTTTATACTCAAATTTACAGCTACACCATCAAACTTAACGGCTACCATCAAACTTTTAACGACTACACCATCAAACTTTTAACGACTACACCATCAAACTTTAACGACTATACCAATAAATAATTGATACATAATATCATTATGTCCAACTGGACTCCTAATTATAAGCCCATAAATACCAAAAGTCAAGCAAAAACAAATGGGTCCGTTTCCAATGTATTACATTGTATTTCAAGTTCTGAAAACCTATCCTTCAGGGTTTTTGCAAGCTTTTCTACAATAATGTGTTCAGTGGCAAAGTGTCCTGCGTCTATGATGCAGAGTCCCAATTCTCTAGCATCTAGTGCTTCATGGTACTTAAGGTCGCCTGTTATCAAAACATCCGCACCACTCTTCTTTAAGTGCTCCAATTCAACGTCAAAGCTCCCACAAAAAACTGCAACCCTTGATATTGTGTTTGGAACAGCCCCTGCAATTCTTATATTTGCCACATTTAGAGCTTGCTTAACATGTTGAATGAACTCTGTGCCGTTCATTTCATTTTCTAACCTACCTATTTTCCCTAAACCAAAATTCTCGCTGTAACCAGCAGGGATGTATTCATTGAGAATCTCACAATCTTTAAGGCCTATTATTTGGGCAAGCGTATCATTAATGCCACCTTTGGCAACGTCCAAATTGGTATGAGCGCTTATTATACTGATGTCATTTTTAATGAGCAGCCCTATTTGTTCTCCCTTATCATCATCCAAATCTACTACCTTTAGCTTAGAAAAAATAAATGGATGATGGGATATAATCAGGTTTGCCCCAGTACTAATCGCTGTCTGAATAGTCTGCCGAGTAACATCTAGGCTTACCAGCACCCTTTTAACCTCATGATGCCTGCTCCCTATCATCAAGCCAACATTATCCCACTCTTCAGCCAGTCCCCAAGGAGCAAGCTCTGCTATATATTCAAGTATTTCTCCTACCTTCATAAGTGTTCTCCTCATACCACTATCATACTGTTTCTTATCACTTAAAGCTGTTTTGCATTACTCATTCTTACCTAATGTAAATCTGTTTTGTACTATATTTTCTTGCCCTAAGTAAATCTGATCTTACTATATATACTTACCCTAAGTAAATCTGTGTCGTACTAAATATGCTTACCCAATGTAAATCTGTGTCGTATTACTTAGTCTTACCCTAAATAAACCCTTTCACGTTACTTATGCTACCAAGCTAAGCTAAACTTGCTAATAACTTCTCATATTCTCTCTTAAGCCAACTGTGATATTCAACCTGGGAAGTATTGTTTTCCATGCTCTCGAGCTGCTTTAAAACACGCTCTAACTGCCTAATCTTCATCTTACAATACTTGTTCAGTAGCGGATCTTTTTTTTCAATTAGCTTCTCCCCTACATGGTAATAGAATTCTTCTCTTACTTCATGATTTGCATTTTCAAAGGCTGCACAAATAACAGTATATATTTTGTCACCCTCATCAACCATTTGCTCATCATAGATATTAAAGCCATTCTTATATAGCCAATTTCGAACTATATCCAGGTCATTCATAGGCTGCAAAACTAAGTTCTTAGCCCTTTGTGCCTTATCCTTACCATCATCTAGCAGGTGTGCGAGAAGAGTTCCTCCCATTCCAGCTATTACTATTGTATCAGCTTCTCCAAGCTTAAGCGTATCCAATCCGCTACCCATTCTTGTCTCTACCTTGCCATCAAGTCTATGGGACAAAATATTTCTATTTGCAACTCGTATTGGACCGGGCTTAACATCTGATGCAATGGCATGGGTACATATATTGTTTTTTATCAAATAAATAGGCAAATAAGCGTGATCTGTACCAACATCAGCAAATACACCGCATTTTGGAACCTTATCAGCAATAAGTTTTAATCTGCCCTTGAGAATCATTTTTTCACGTCCTTATATTAGTTTAATGTTAGAGCAGTTACAACACATATTTAATCTACAAAGCAGAACACTGCACCAGTTGTTAACACTTATATGAGCTGATTGAAATGCAAAATATCCTAGATATACTAAAATAAAAATTCAGCCCCAAGTATCAACAGTTTAAATTATATACATAATATTAATAATTAATCAACTATATAGAAGTATATATAGTTAAACAAATGATACTGTTTTTATTTATAGCTTAGGAGTTTATATAATCAGAAACTCACACATCTAAACTTCTAAATGATATTTTGAGTGATACTTTTAAATGTATTTTGAGTGATACTTTTGAATGATATTTTGGAATGATACTTTTGAATGATATTTGGGAATGATATTTCTGAATGATATTTATGCTTATAAATGGAGGAATATACAATGTCACCTTATAATAAAAAAGGAAAGGTTTCTGATATGGAAAGACCCATATCCAGCAATATTCACGGCAGAGATATTCTCGGAGTAAATCCGGGTATTACTGCCATGAATAAAAGCAATATTGATATAGAAGATGAAAGAGCAACCCTAGATTTTACAAGTAGAATAAAATAAAAAAAGAACTACTATCGTAGTTCTTTTTTCGTTGGTGGGCCATCAGGGACTCGAACCCCGGACCAACCGGTTATGAGCCGGTTGCTCTAACCAACTGAGCTAATGGCCCGATTGGCTCCTCAAGTAGGACTTGAACCTACGACCCTGCGGTTAACAGCCGCATGCTCTACCGACTGAGCTATTGAGGAATATCTTTGCACTCTCGCGAGCACATACTATATTATACTTACCGACTGCCACTCGGTCAACATCAAAATAAGTATAAAATGACTGTTTGGCGAGATTATTACCTTCAATCTCTGATTATTTCTCGCTAGCGAGCCATTGCTAAGTTTTATGTATTTCCAAAGCCTAATTTTTAGCCGTAATTTTTACCGTTTTTTTTATACTAAAACAAAAGCAAACATTGTAATATATGTTTGCCTTTGCTGAAAGTACATTACGCTAATAAATTAATCTATAAAGCCAATAAATTAATCTAAATAATCCTTTAGCTTCTTGCTTCTGCTTGGATGTCTAAGCTTTCTCAACGCCTTCGCCTCAATCTGACGAATACGTTCTCTTGTTACGTTGAATTCCTTCCCAACCTCTTCAAGGGTTCTAGCTCTGCCATCATCTAGACCAAACCTGAGTCTCAGCACCTTTTCTTCACGAGCTGTCAATGTATCAAGCACATCAATAAGCTGTTCCTTGAGCAAAGTAAACGCCGCAGCTTCTGCTGGTGCTGGTGCATCATCATCTGGTATAAAGTCACCCAAATGGCTATCCTCTTCTTCTCCGATTGGTGTTTCAAGTGAAACAGGTTCCTGTGAAATCTTCATAATCTCACGTACCTTGTCAACTGACATACCTATTTCTTTTGCTATTTCTTCAGGCTGTGGTTCTCTGCCTAGCTCCTGGAGCAACTGCCTAGAAACTCTAATGAGCTTATTTATTGTTTCTACCATATGAACAGGGATACGAATAGTTCTAGCCTGGTCAGCTATTGCTCTAGTAATGGCCTGTCTAATCCACCAAGTCGCATAGGTACTGAATTTATAGCCTCTTCTATAGTCAAACTTCTCTACAGCTTTTATCAAACCAAGATTACCTTCTTGGATTAAGTCCAAGAATTGCATACCACGACCTACATACCTTTTAGCTATACTAACAACAAGTCTAAGATTTGCTTCTGCTAATCTTCTCTTTGCCTCAATATCTCCCTCTTCCATTCTCTGAGCAAGAACAATTTCCTCATCTGCTGACAAAAGGGGTACTTTACCTATTTCCTTAAGGTACATTCTAACAGGATCGTCAATGCTAATGCCTTCAGGTATGCTTATATCCAAATCTTCTTCAGCTATCTGAATATCCTCTATTTCAGCTTCGATATCACCAATAACATCGATGCCCATATTTTCAAGAGTCTCATAGATTTTTTCGACGTGCTCAGGTTCTAGCTCTATTTCTTCAAACGCGTCCATTATTTCCTTATAAGTGAGCATACCCTTTGACTTTCCCTTGTCAATAAGCTCCTTAAGCAGTGCCTTACGTGTTTCCTGATTATGTTTCATTATTTACCCCTCCTTTCTAAAATTAGTTCTTCTTTAGCGCTGTTATATTCAATGTAATGTTTACTAATTCCCGTTCTAATGACTCAACATCTCCCTTTTCTAAATCACTTCGTTTCTTCAGCTCTGTTATTTCGGACCTTCTAGCTTCTAATTCACATAGCTGCATTTTTTTTAATATATCCAGTACTGCTTTTCTGTTATCCTCAAATATAGTTTGAGTTTGTACAATATTTAAAAACAATTCAGTATAGTTCTGAGACATTTGATTGATTATCTCTGCCACAACAACGCCTGATTTGTTCTCTATTCTTTCAAATGCATATTTAGCTGCCTGCTTTAAATCAGTGCTGCTAAACAAATCCAATTGAAGTCTATCCTTTAGCTGAAGGTAAACATTATTATCAAGACAAATGGTAGCTAGCAACATTAATTGTAATCTAATAAGCGTTTCATTATAATTTTCCTTCGCCACAGCTGGTAAATTCTGCTTTTTGTTTACTAATATTGCATTTTTCGCCTGTTTAATCTGTTTGACCTCAGAAGATCTTTTCTTTTTGGCCAATTCAGAGTAAATGGACTGTTCGCTTATGTCAAATTGCTTTGAAAGCTTTTTGACATACAGCTCCCTCTCTACATTATTGTCAATTTTGTCTAGAATATCCAAAGCCTTGTCAATAAAATTCACTGTTCCAGAGCTTGAAGACCTGTCTATAGTATTTTCAAGTGCTGAAAATTTATAATCAATAAGTGTCTCTGATTTTGCTACTAACCTTTTAAATTCTTCTACTCCATATGTCTTTATAAATTCGTCCGGGTCCTTTCCCGATGGAATAGTCAATACTCTAACATTGCATCCAATATCCCTAAGCAAATCCAGCCCTCTGTTTGCAGCTGCTTGTCCGGCAGAATCAGAGTCAAAAGAAATAACTATTTCTTCTGAATATTTCTTCAATAACCTACCCTGATTTTCTGTCAATGCAGTTCCTAGAGGTGCTACTACATTAGTTATACCACTTTGGTGAAGAGAAATAACATCCATGTAGCCTTCTGCTAATATTATTTGCTTTGCACATGAATTCTTCGCAAAATTCATAGCATATAAATGTCTTCCTTTATTATATACCTCCGTTTCTGGAGAATTCATATATTTGGGTTGAGAAGAATCAAGAACCCTTCCCCCAAAAGCAATAACATTTCCCCTAACATCAAAAATGGGAAACATTACTCTTCCCCTGAAACGATCGTAAACCTTATTGTCCTTTGCAATAACCAATCCGCTTTTTAATATAACTGATTCTCTGTAGCCTATACTCAACAAATGTTTGTATAGTAAGTCATAACTAGTTGGTGCATAACCCAACCCAAATTTTATAATAGTCTGCTTCTTCAATCTGCGGCGTTTAAAATAATCTATAGCGAGCTGATGCTTGTTATTAATCAGGTTATCATGAAAAAACCTCGCTGCTTCAACATTAATACTAAGTAAATCCTTTTTTAGCTGAGCCTTTTCAGAATCAAAACCCCCATCATCATTTTCAGGTATCGCAATTTTTGCTCTTTGAGCAAGAAGTCTCAACGCCTCAGGAAAGTCGAGGTTCTCTATTGCCATTATAAAATGAATAACATTACCACCCTTTCCGCAGCCAAAGCAATTGTAAATCTGCTTTGTAGGTTCAACAGAAAACGAGGCTGTCTTTTCATTGTGGAAAGGGCATTTACCAAAATAGTTTTTTCCCTTCCTCTCTAGTTTGACATATTCAGAAATAACATCGACTATATCATTACTTATCCTTATTTCTTCAATAAGCTCTTCAGGAAAATAACCTGCCATTTTGCCCAAGTTCCTTTAATGATAATTTATTATTTTATTATTATCACATTTTTAGTATTTATTTCGGCATACGCCAAAATCACTTAATACATGTTCGACATTATTATAAATATTCCTTCTTTTTAGATAATATTTTTAACATGCTGTCTTACCAAGTGTGATAGATATCAAAAAAGTATGCTTTTAAGCATACTTTTTATAGTATAAATGAATTTATCATGCAATGCAATCATATATTACATCATAGGTATTTATGGGTGTTACGTCATTTCTCTGTAGTAAATCAATTAAACTTAGGCATTTTTCTTTATTTGGCGTAATATCTAGTATTGTTATAAATTCGTTTTGGCTCTCGGATATCGATAAAACTACTTTTACTCCATATATATCAAGTTGGTATTGCACATTTTTACTCTTTAATAAGTAGTATTCAAGCTTCATATACCTTTGAGAAATAGCGTCAGACATAGATATCGCATGGCTGTTTATTAAACTAGAACTGATAACTTCCATATTTATTAACCTCCAAGAACTAATATATAATTATTGCTTAAATTATATATTAGTTAGATTAAGCCCTTCCACACAAGAGTTTCTTAATAATACAATAAAAAGAAGTATTTTTTGACACTATGTAAAATAGTACTTCATACTAATGGTCAATAATGCAATATTATGCAATATTATTAGTTTTTAACATTGAAGATTCGACAAGAAAATGCTAATATTATAACCTGCGACAAGTAATTAAGCAACAACTACTATCAAATAAAATATCAATATTTTCCAAAGCACTATAAATCAAATTGTTTACCAACACAACAAAAATTAAACAAAAGACCATTATTATAGTATAGAGGGCATGTATTAGGTAAGGGGGGTATTGCCATGCAATTAAATGATAAAAAATCAAAATTTAACTTATTTAAGTGTGCCTTAGGTGACATGGCAGATTTTCCAAAGAAATTACTAAAGTATTCTGCTCCTGTAGCACTAGGGCTTACCATATTGGGAACAGCACTTTTTATTTATAATAAAACAAGTTTAGATTATACCGAACAATTAAATGTTACATCTATGACATTAATTAATAATAGTTTCTTCGTTTTGGGAGAATATCTTATTGCTGCTTTTGTTAGCGATATAATTATTAAAAGAAGGAACGGTTAAATATATTGAGGCTTATAATGTTTGAAATGTAGCAGCTCAACATTATGCTTATAACTGTCGGTAAAAAAAATGGCGCTAATCAATAATGATTAGCGTCATTTTTTATAGTTTATAATTGAAATACTGTTTGATTAATTATTAAGCGTTTACTGCCTTTGAAGTTTTCTTTTTCTTCTTTTGGCTTTCCTTCCACATTACCCACAATGGGCTGGCAATAAAGATAGATGAATAGCATCCGCTTGCTATACCAATTGTAAGTGGGAATGCAAACTCTTCAACTGATCCAATACCGTTAACCTTAGCAAAAATAAATACAGTTACAATTGATATTAAAACAGTCACAGCTGTATTAATGGATCTAGACAGTGTCTGCAGTATACTTGTATTTACAAGCTCAGGTAATGGTACCTTTCTAAGCAGTCTGGTATTTTCTCTAACACGGTCATAAATGATAACTGTATCATTCATTGAGTAACCATAAACGGTAAGTATTGCAGCTATAAAGGATTCATTTACAGGAATCCTAAATATTACATAAACAGCTACCATTACCAATACGTCATGAAGAAGTCCAACTACCGCCATTACACCAGCTGAGAAACCACCTATTGACTTAAACCTGAATGCCACGTAAAGAATAATAAGAAGTGACGCAACAAGTACAGCCTTTACACCGTTCTCACTGATTTCTTTACCAATCAATGGTTCAACAGATTCTTCACTTATTACAGCATTCTTTTCGTCTAGTTTGAATTCCTTAATAACAGCATCCTTTACCTTACCAATATCAGTGTTAGAAAGAGTATTCTCGCTACCGATACTTATTTTTATTACGTCGTACTGTTCCTTTGTATCACCGGCATCAATCTGCTGAAGTCTCTGTACCATAACATTTTTGTTTATAGCACCTTTAACAGTGTCAGCAATTTTATTCTTAACTTCATCTTCATTCTTATCCTTAAAAGTATCAGCAGCTGCTTTTAATTCAATAACAGTACCGCCTTGGAATTGGATATCTAGGTTGAAACCGTCATTAACAAAATAAGCAACTATACCTGCCAAAAATATTAGCGCTGATAAAATAAAGCAATAGTATCTTTTTGCATATAAATTAACCATTAGTTACCTCCTTCGCGCGAGCCTTAGTGCTTACGCCATATAACCAGTGATGCTTAGCTATATCAAGGTCAGCAACCGACTTAAGCATAATTCTCGATGCTGTAACTGCTGTTATAAAGCTGAGTGCAACGCCTATTCCCAATGTGTATGCAAAGCTCTGTATTGCTCCGCTACCGAAGAACCAGAGAACAAGTGCAGCAATTAGGGTTGTCATATTAGCATCAAGTACGGCAGCAAATGCTCTCTTGAAACCAACATCTATAGCAGCACGAAGAGTTTTACCGCTTCTAATTTCTTCTTTAATTCTTTCAAATATAATAACGTTTGCATCAACACCCATACCAACTGTTAATATAATACCGGCTATACCTGGCAACGTCATTGTTATACCCATCCACGATATAACCAACAGCTGCAAGACTGTGTGTAATAAAAGTGCTACACAAGCGAGTAATCCTGGCAACCTATAATAGAATAACATAAACAAGCAAACCAGAATAAATGCAACTATAAATGCATTTACACTAACTGAAAGTGCACTTGTACCAAGTGTTGGACTGATATTGTTGATTTGCTTTGCTTCAAGCTTAAATGGCAAAGCACCTGATCTGATAAGACCAGCAAGATTCTGAGCTTCAAGTCTCTGTTCATCTGACTTTGTACCGCCAAGTGTAATGCTTGCATTACCACCATCAATCCTTGACTGTACAATAGGAGCACTTATAAACTCCTCATCCAAGAATATTGCAATTGGTTTTCCGATAAGATTGCCTGTGGCCTCAGCAAACTTCTTTGCACCTTCTGATGATAGTGAAAGACTTACTTCATAACCACCATTCTGTGAAAGTCCAGGCTGTGCATCTTTAACATCAGTACCTTCAAGAACGATTTTGTCAATTGGAAGGTAATTTCCTTCTTCATCCTTCTTGCTTTCATCTACTTCTCTAAATGTAAGAAGCGCTGTCTTTCCTATGTCTTCAATAGACTTCTGAGGATCAAATTCTTCACCTTTTTTATGTGGTATTTGAACTAATATATACCCTTTTTCAGGATCAGTGGTTATAACTCTATCCAAAATGTTTTTTGCATCCAATCTCTTTGCAATAACCAATTTAGCAGATTCTAGTTCATCCTTTGTTGGAACCTTACCATCGTCGGTGATAGCATATAATTTTGCATCAACACCGCCTCTGATATCAATACCTGTAACAATATCTGTTGCTGCTCCAGGCACCTCAATTCCAAATATAGAACCGAACGCCACTATCCAGGTTAAAATCCCGATAACAACTAAAACCGAGAAAAATTTAACCGCGTTACTTCCTCTCATTTGTAGAATTCCCCCTTTTTTTGTCCACATGACGATATTATATAACTATGAAAATTGGTAGTCAATGATAAATTCCTAAAAAATACACATACCTGGAAAGTATCATAGCAACCTATTTTCATTAATTACCAACTGGAAATTAAGCCTTAAAAATGCCGCTGCTCTTCTGCACATAGTCATTCTTGTAAGGAATATTTCAAAATAATCAATAACTGGACAGATATCAGTATCAATATGGAGACTAAGCGTTGCACTTTTTGTTTGCTTGTCCACCTTTAGTATAGAACTCTCAACAGCATAATTCACTCTATCATGGATATCAAACGTTGCAAAATCAGTATTTTGAACCCTAGATCTATGAACATCCGATTTATCAGCAAGTATAACCGCCGCTGATATTGTACTGACAGCTGTTCCTGAATTCTCATCATGATTTCCTATTGCAAGCATTATTTCACATGCTTCAGGGCATGACATACCCATTCGCAATAATACTTGATATGCCATTATTGCACTCGAATGCGCATGATCTACTCTGTTTATTGCATTTCCTATGTCGTGAAGATACCCAGCTATCTCAGCTAATTCAATATCTCTTTTGTCGTAGCCCAGCTCAGAAAGTATCATACCTGCATTTTTGGCAACATGAGTTAAATGTCTGTAAGAGTGTTCGGTGTATCCCATAGCCTTAAGTTGTCTGTCTGCAGTTGATACAAGGCACTTTATCTCTTCATTTTGTCTGATATCGTGTATTGTAAGCATATTGGTTTCCCCCAAATGTTCGAATATATTTATTATAACGCAATAAACATAAAAAGATTTACCACTGCTATAAAAATAATACATCCTTCACAAAAAATTTACATTTTTGAGTCAATCCAATAAACTCTATTCCTGAGTCTTAATCCAAATTGCGCATTCCACTCTCTTCTTTTCAAGCTCACAACCAATCCTGTAAGGAACATTAATGTCATTATTAAATTGGTATGCATTTGCAGCACAACCTCCAGAACAGTAGAACTTTGCCCAACAAGCGGCACATTCTTCCTTTGTATAGACATTGGACTTCTGAAAATCCTTCTGGGAATCATTGTTAAACGTTCCCTCATGGACATTACCCATTTTAAATTTTTCATCCCCAACAAACTGATGACAAGGATAGAGATCTCCCTCAGGTGTAACTGCAAGGTACTCATGCCCTGAGCCACATCCACCAAGCCTCTTTATTACACAAGGCCCTTGGCTAAGGTCCACCATGAAATGAAAAAAGTTAAAATCGTTTCTATCTACATATTCCTTCGCAAGCTTTTCGTACTCTACAAAAAGTGCGCAAAGGTCTTCCTCTCTGATATCATAGCCTGAGTCCTTTGCAGCAACCACGGGTTCAACGGATATCTGCTTGAAGCCTTCATTTGCTAAATGGATTACGTCCTTTGAAAAGTCGAGATTTTCTCTAGTAAATGTACCTCTTACATAATAATTATCCTGATTCCTGGAATCTGCCATATCCTTGATTTTAGAAATTATACTGTCATAGGTACCGCTGCCGTCCACTCTAGGCCTCATACGGTCATTGGTCTCTTTTCTACCATCTATACTGAGTACAACGTTATGCATATTCTCGTTTATATATTTCTTGTTTTCTTCATTTAGCAAAACTGCATTTGTAGTCAGTGTAAACCTGAAGTTTTTGCCTGCCTCTTTTTCCCTCTGGCGAGCGTACTCAACTATCTCCTTAACAACATCAAAGTTCATCAGAGGTTCTCCGCCAAAGAAATCAATCTCTAGATTTCTTCTGCCCTTGGACTTTTCGATTACAAAGTCAATTGCTTTCTTTCCGGTTTCAGCGTCCATCATGGTCCTGTGACCGCCAAAGCTGCCTGTTGAGGCAAAACAGTATTTACACCTCAAATTACAGTCGTGGCAGATGTGCAGGCAGAGGGCCTTTACCACCGGCTCACGCTCCCAATTCTTTATTGCATCGACATATATGTCCTCGCTGAAAAGCAGGCCGTCTGCCGAAAGTTTTTCAATCTCAGAATATGCGTCTTTAATATCCTGTTCGCTGTATTTATCAGCTAACTTTTCAATAATTTGCTCTAATGTATTTTCACTGAACAGGTCTACAACATCAAAAGCAGCCTCATCAAAGACATGAACAGCGCCGCTATTGACATCTAACACTATATTTGTATCATACATTTTGTACTTATGAATCATAAATAAATCCCTTTCTGCTCTTTAACAGTTACTAAGTAGCACATAAATAGCCGCAGCAGTTAAGGTGCTGAACAACTAAATTGCCCTAACAGTTAAAAAGTGAAAAGCGCAAGCGCCTTTCACTTAAAAATAAGTATATTGTTATTTCTTTTCGCAGCTCTGGTTTGCTACTGTACATGAAGTTTTGCATGCAGATTGGCATGAAGTCTGGCATTCGCCACATCCACCCTTTGCAAGGCTATTCTTTAATGTAGCGGTATTGATTGTTTTAATGTGCTTCATTGATTGATTCCCCCTAATGATATTCTTAGCAGATTATAGCATAATAATGACTATTTGAAAAGGAGTTTTTACTATCTACGATTTGCGTAGCATTTATCTAATATTTATACCCAAAATGCCCCCAATCGCTCCAGCTATTGTACCTATTACTAGAGATAATATAGCCTGCATGTCAATATTAAAATTCATAAAGACAATACTGCTTATAAGGTATAGTATAACCATATAAATAAGACCTACCATCCCCCCATTCATCCACCCTTTGCTCTTTACATTCTTTGTAGAGAAGGACGAAGCGACCAATACACTAATAATTGTAGTAACAAGAACAGCGATATATGTATACTTCTCTGGAAAATCAGTATAGGTTAGAATAAGGGCAAAAATAAGGAAGCATGGTAGTGTTATTATATAAGCTATCATTAAGCCTTTAATAACCCTCAGTACGTTTACATGCTCATCAAGTGTTTTCTTCAGACCGTGTATTTGCTGTGCCATAGTATCCCTCCAAAATACAAATTATATAGTGTTACTCAATATATTGTATTTAGGAGTTGTACACATTAGAACATACTAAACATAAAAATATAAAATCATTCATACAAAAAAACACGGATTTTGGCCCGTGTTTCAGAATGTTAATATTATGTTTATATAACAAATAAATTATGTTTATTATATTAAATAAAATTATGTTTATTATAATAAATAATAATATGTTTATTATATATTTTCAAAGATAATGCTACTGCCTTGATAGAAGCTGTATATTAGCCCTCGATTGGCTTTTCAACATCTTTAACTGCCCAGCGCTTAACAAGTATCTTAGACTTTTCAACACCAGATTCAATATAAATTTCATCGTCCTTGATGTTGACAATCTTACCTACTATACCACCGATAGTTGTAACCTTCCAGCCAACCTGGAGAGAGTCTAACATAGCCTTTGTATTCTTTTCCTTCTTTTTCTGTGGAAGGATAAGCATAAGGTACATCAAACCAAAAACAATTACCATTGGTAATACTAATCCAATAATTGCGTCCATATTTTATCTCCTTTATAAAATGAATATTATTAGACTTTATAGCCAAACTTCCGATAGAATTCTTCTCGGAAGCTACCTAGTCTATCCTCCATTATAGCTTGTCTTATTTGTTTCATCAAGTTAATTAAGAAATAAAGATTGTGCCAGGTAGTAAGTCTTAGCCCCAACAACTCTCCACATTTCAAAAGATGTCTAATATATGCTCTTGAAAAATTTCTACAAGTATAGCATTCGCACTCTTCATCTAACCTTCCAAAGTCTCTGGCATATTTGGCATCCCTGATGATTACTCTTCCCTGACTTGTCATAACGGTACCATTTCTACCTATTCTTGTCGGAAGTACGCAGTCAAACATGTCAATTCCCCTTATTGCACCCTCTATCAAATAATCTGGACTTCCTACACCCATCAAGTATCTAGGTTTATTTTCGGGCAAAAGTGGAGCAGTTACTTCTAGCATTTCATACATTAGATGTGCTGGTTCACCAACGCTCAAGCCCCCAATTGCATACCCTGGAAAATCAATATCCATAATTTGATGTGCGCTTTCTACTCTCAAATCCTTATACATTCCACCCTGTACAATGCCAAAAAGAGACTGTTTTTCAGTATTATGATGAGCAGCCTTGCATCTTTTTGCCCACCGTGTAGTCATTTCCATAGACTTTTTAACATAGTCATATTCAGCTGGATAAGGTGCACATTCATCAAATGCCATAATAATATCAGCGCCCAGATCATTTTCTATACCCATAACTGATTCAGGCGAAAAGAAGTGCTTTGAACCATCGATATGGGATCTGAAGGTAACGCCTTCTTCAGTTATTTTCCTTAACCCACTTAAGCTGAACACCTGAAAGCCTCCGCTATCTGTTAGTATAGGCCTGTCCCAGTTCATAAAGCCGTGCAGTCCACCTGCCTGCTTGACAATGTCCTGACCTGGTCTGAGATAGCAATGGTAGGTGTTGCTCAGAATAATTTTTGCATCTATTTCCTTTAATTCCTCAGGTGACATTCCTTTTACAGTTGCCAACGTCCCAACCGGCATAAAAACAGGTGTTTCGAATGAACCATGTGGTGTATGAACTATTCCAAGTCGGGCTCCGGTTTGCTTGCAGGTTTTTATTAATTCATAAGTAACTGCCGCCATTAATTATTCTTCCTTTCAGTATTAATTGGTTATTACTAATATTTTACTGATATTATTTGTGTCTTGCTGCTATTATTTAATATTTATTGCTATTATTTTGTGTCTTGCTCCTATTATTTTGTGTCTTACTGCTATTTATTGCTTGACTGCATTAAGGTTTCATTTTATAAACATAGCGTCGCCAAAGCTGAAAAATCTATACCTCTCTTTAACAGCTGTATTGTAGGCATTTAATACATTATCTCTACCCGCCAGTGCGCTTACAAGCATTATTAATGTGGACTCAGGAAGGTGAAAGTTTGTAATTAGCTTATCTATTATTTTAAACTGGTAACCGGGGTAAATAAATATATCTGTATTACCTGATTGTTCTGACAAAACACCTGATTTACCAGCTGTCTCCAGTACTCTACAGCTTGTTGTACCAACGGCAATAACATTGTTTCCTCTTTTTTTGGTTTCATTTATAATATCACAAGTATTCTGGCTGATGGTATAAAACTCAGAATGCATTTTATGTTCTTCAATATTTGTAACCTTAACAGGTCTAAAGGTGCCAAGTCCAACATGTAAGGTTACGTAAGTAATACTAATACCCTTTGCCCTGATTTGTTCGAGAAGCTCATTTGTAAAATGTAAGCCCGCAGTTGGTGCAGCTGCCGATCCGTTGTACTTAGCATAAACCGTTTGGTATCTTGCCTTATCCTCTAGCTTTTCAGTTATATAAGGCGGTAATGGCATCATACCTACTTTATCAAGTATTTGTTCAAATACTCCATCATAAAAGAATCGTACCCTTCTGTTTCCTTCATCAAGAATATCTATTATTTCAGCTGTAAGTATACCATTGCCAAAAACAAATCTGGCACCTGGCTTAGCTTTTTTACCTGGTCTTAAAATTACCTCCCAGTCATCTTGCTCAATTCTTTTGAGAAGAACGAACTCAATTTTTCCGCCTGAGCCTTCTTTTTCTCCTATTAAGCGAGCAGGAATGACCTTTGTATCGTTTAGTACTAGGCAATCTCCTTCATTTAAATATTCCAATATATCTTTAAAGATTCTATGCTCAAGTTCACCGGTTTTTTTATCCAAAACCAATAATCTGGACATATCTCTTTTTTCTATAGGATGTTGAGCAATTAATTCTTCTGGTAAATTAAAATCAAAATCTTTAAGATTCAATACAGTGAACCTCCAATTTTAGCAAACGCTTGAAATATTAGTTATTGTACGCAAAAAACTTATTAAATAACCATTACATATCATACCTTAAACTCATTTATATTACAATATTTTCATGCCCTTAACCAAAGTAAAAAAGCTAAAAAACTAAATATGAAGGGTCTGAACTTAAATCCTGCAAATTTCAAAAAATACGATATAGCAAAAACAACTAAAAAAATGTCGCACCATTATCATATTTAATATTAATATGTTATTGATATGAACGATAAGATTTTGTATAATTTATGAGATGTAATTAATATAGTGATTATATATTTTATAAGTTAATAGAGATGGAGGATTGTATTAATGAAAGTTGCAAAATTTGGTGGTACTTCACTGGCTAATGCCGAGCAGATAAAGAAGGTTTGTGAAATAGTACTTGCAGACAGAGAAAGACGTGTAGTAGTTGTCTCTGCTCCTGGAAAGAGAGATAAGGAAGATACAAAGGTTACAGACCTATTAATTGCATGCGCAAACAAGCAGCTTAAGGACGGTAGTGCAAAGGCCGAGCTAGATGCTGTAGTGGCTAGATATGAAGAAATAGCAAAAGAACTTGGTCTTGGCAATGAAATAGTTGATATGATTAGAACAGACCTTGAAAACAGGTTAAAACTTGACACCTCTCATCAGGGAATGTTTATGGATGCAATGAAGGCATCAGGCGAGGACAACAGTGCAAAGCTTGTAGCTGCATACTTACAAAGTATAGGAGAAAATGCGCATTACATATGCCCCAAAAAAATCGGCTTACTCCTTAGCAGCGAATTTGGTAATGCTCAGGTTCTTCCTGAATCATATGAAAACCTTAAAGCTCTCAAAGATATGGAAGGAATACTTATCTTCCCTGGCTTCTTTGGATATACTCGTGAAGGAAGTGTAGCTACTTTCCCTAGAGGAGGTTCCGATATTACAGGTTCAATCCTAGCTGCTGCTTTAAATGTAGATTTATATGAGAATTTCACTGATGTTGACTCAGTATATGCAGCAAATCCAAATATAATCAAAAATCCACAAGCTATACCAGAGCTTACTTATAGAGAGATGAGAGAGCTTTCCTATGCTGGCTTCTCAGTATTACATGAAGAAACTTTAGTACCTGTATTCCGTGCAGGTGTGCCTGTTTGCATTAAAAACACAAACAACCCTTCAGCCCCTGGAACTAAGATTTCTTTGACAAGAGAATTTGCACCAAACAAGGTTGTAGGTGTAGCAAGTGATTCAGGCTTCTGCTGTATATATGTGAGTAAATTCCTTATGAACAGAGAAATAGGCTTTGGCAGAAAACTCCTTCAAATACTTGAAGATGAGGGCATTTCATACGAGCATACACCATCAGGCATTGATAATATTTCTATCATACTTAAGCAGAATCAGCTCAAGGAAGGTATGGAAGAAAAGATTATTGAAAGAATTAAAAATGAATTACATGTTGATGATATTTCTGTAGAACATGATTTAGCCCTTATTATAATAGTTGGTGAGGGTATGAAAAATGCCGTTGGTACTGCTTCTAGAGCTACAACAGCTATTGCAAAGACTTCCATCAGCTTAGAAATGATTAATCAGGGTTCTTCCGAAATAACAATGATGTTTGCCGTTAAGCAGACAAAAGCATCTGAAGCTGTTGTTGCACTTTATAATGAATTTTTCAAATAATGTTCTTTATATATCAAGCAATGTTTTAATATAAAATGCTTCTTAATATTAAAATAATGTTTTTTATTAGTAATGATTTTTATATAATGCTCTTTATATATCAAACACGTATTGATATAATTAGTCTTAAAAGTAAGGGGACGCTATACTTAATCTAGTATGGCATCCCCCTATTTTATTTATATAGTTCTTTTTAAATTTTAATAATACTGATAAAACATTATTGAACAATATCTAAGTGTCTAGCCTCCCATAGAAATTTATATAAAGCAATCATAGATATATTTATCCTTACAACTTACAGTCCTGTCTCCCAATGTGATACTCAACAAACCTATCCAGGGACTTTATGCACGACCTGATGTCAGTATATACAGGCAATCCATTCTTCTCCATAAGGGTAACAAACTCCTGATAATATTGTCCGGCATTTACTGAAACGATAATGGGCTTATTATACTTCTTATTTAATGCAATCAATCTTTTTGCCAAGCTTCCTTCATCATGGCAGGTATCAGGGGTAGTCTTGAGAGCTATAGCATGAGGTACTACTGATACAAAAACACAGTCCACATTATCGTCCTTAAGAACAGCTTCGGTATAATCAGCATACATCTTGTCATCTGCCATAGGCGTCAAATCAAGAAATGGTGAATGTGTATCTACCAGGCCATGAGAATTAATTGTATTAAGATATTCAATTGTGCTTGGGCTGAGCTGTGCCTGAGTTAACACCTTGAGCTCGTCAGCACCTACCGTTGATTCAAACCCGGCATTTACAACTCCTGCTACCCTGTTTCCTTTTGGTACCTTTTTGGCTAGTAAAGAAAAGGCTTTTATATAATCATACTGGTCCTCTATCTTTTCAGCAAGTATAACACCTGCTTGTTCACAAGCGGCCTTAAAGACGTCATAACTGCCAGATAGAGATGCTGTGTGAGATGCCGCAGCTTTTGCCCCAGCTTCTGTCTTCCCTGATTTGTAGGCTATTATTGGTTTTTTGATGTTCTTAGCCAGTTCAAAAAAGTCCCGTCCTTCACCATAATCAAGACCTTCTAGATAGATTGAGATAACATCAACTGTTGTATCATTACTGAAATACTCCATCAAATCTGTTACCTTCACATCGTACTTATTTCCAAAGCTAACTATTGATTTGAACACCTTTGCGTGCTGGAACTTGTCAATGGCAGTAACTGCTAAAGCTCCGCTTTGTGTTAGGAAAACGGTATTACTCATATCACAGTACTTTATATTCAGTCTTTCCTCATTCAAAAACAAAGTGTTTATACCCTTTGTAGTTTTGTCAGGTGCATAGAATACCCCCATACAATTTGGTCCCACAACCCTGCATCCCTCTGGAACAACCTCACTCAATAATGACGCAAATTCACTGTATTTTGTGTCACTAGGTATTCCAGAAATCAAAATTACCGACTTTGGACACTGGGTATTAAGCTGCTTAAAAAAGTCTATTGTAAATTTGGCAGATGCTGCATATACTGCAAGCTCTACTTTTTGCGGTATTTCCTCTATAGTAGGATAAAGTGTATATTCTTTATTATGGAAGGTAATACTTCCCCCCTTGTTATTGACAAAATATATGTCCTCCCTGCCCAAATCATGTAATAAGCAAGCTATTTCTCTTCCTAAGCTGTATTTATCCCAGTCGGAAGATACTCCAATAACCGCAATACCATTGGGTTTAAAAAAGCTTTGCAGATTTTGAGTTTTCACTGTTTGAGCACCCTTATAAGAAGGGTCATTAACAGGAGTAAACCTTGCAAATCCGTCGATTGCTACAAATCTGCTATCCTTTGTTATAACTACAGGATTTATATCCATTTCCTTGATAATAAATCTGCTGTTGTTTTTGTTTACAAAAGAGTACTCATATGCAAGCCTGCTCAGTAAATAACCTGCCTGGGCCATATACTCAACATATTCAGGGTGTCCTAGCTGACTGAATTTGTGACGTATTTTGAGAGAGCACACCAGCTCCCTGGTATCATTTAGTTCTAATGGTGGCAAGAATAGATTTGCGGGGTCAAAGTATTTTGCAAAGAACTCAGCATCGTCCCCTCCTTTACTCAAGGTAAGTACTGGTCCAAAAGCAGCGTCCTCCTTGAGCCCAAACAAAACCTCGTAACCAAGCCCCTGTGAAAAGGGAATTACCTCAACAATCAGAAAACCTTTAATTTCAGGTAGGTTGCCGTCATCAAAGTGAGAAAGCACCTCCTGCTTCATTCTGGTCATTATATATTGAACAAATAAAGGGTCGTGATTGGTAACTCGTTTGACACCCCCAAGCTTTTGCTTGTGGGCTATCTGTGGTGAAACGATTTTTACCATTACCTCACGACCCATTAACTTTAAATCATCTTCTTTTATTTGCTCTGGATTATTCACAAAGATAAACTTTGGGACAGAAATACCGATATACTCGAGTACCTTGTATACCTCAAATTCATATAAACTATCTCTTCCGTCATCATACGCCTGTTGAAAAATAGTATCAATATTATCAATTGTTTCCTTAGTAAATAGCATGGTATTAATCCCCTTTGTTTAAAAATAAATACACTACTATTTACATATTAGTACTATTTCTCTTTTAGTTCAATATAATTCTATCGCTGTTCAACAGTTGTTCCCTGATAATAATGTGTCAGAATCTGGTCAAATGTATATCCCGCATTTGCCATGCCCTTGGCGCCCTCCTGACTCATTCCTACAGAATGCCCCCATCCTTTACCAGTAAAAACATACTGCGTTGCATTCGAAGACAAGGACTGCTTTGAACCATCAGCACTTATAACATCAATGGTGGTTCCCGCACTCTGTATAACACTGCCACCAACTGAAATAATACTCAAATTATTGAGTTGAGTATTAATGATCTGACTTGGTGTTGTGATTGAAATATCTGAACTTGTAGAAATAGTATACCATTGGCTTGGCAATGACAGAAAGCTACTGCTTCCACTCAACTTATAGGTTATACCTTCTGGCTTAAGTGTACCTTTCACAACCACCTCTGTGGCTCTACCCGCACTTGAACGTTTTGTAACCTCGATACCTGTAACAGTACCGATGTTTTTTGAGGCAAATTTCTGTGTAAGTTCATCTATTGTAAAGGTCTTTGTCCAATTGTAATTATGTGAATTTCCAGATTCATATTTATCTTCAACACCTCTCAAATAGGTTATATCAAATCCCCACACATTTGCAGCATCCTCTGTTTTACCTCCGCTTGAAGCAAAGTATACAGTCTGGGCTAGCTTTCCGTTATATTTAACAACCACGTCTGCTGTTGCATCAACAGCCTTGTTCGAATTTGAATATTCTGAATCATACCCTTTATACACATGGCAGCATGTAGTATTACATAGATCAAAGCCTAAAGAAGCATGCTTGCTTCCGCTTTGGATATTATAATAGGAATATGTTCTAGCAGCCACTGCCTGTGCTTTAACTGCCTCGATATTTGAGCTACCCTCGATTTCATTTGGAACTACACCGTACAGATAGTGTTCCATAGGAAGTACATTAATGATGGTCATGTCGCTGTTTGTACGTCTCTGAAATTCAACTTCCCCACGATAATTTGACTTTCCAATCTTTATTGGCGCTGGATTTGCAGTTGAAAGCGACTTTCCTCTAAGATATGCTGCATCCGAAGCATACATAAACAATACCTGTGAAGCTTTATCCTGTGCATAAATTCTAGAAGGTGATACTGAAACAGCAGAACAGTCAGTAGCAGTCTTTGACTTAATATCAGCAAGCGCCGTATCTACCTCGCCCTGATTTGCATAGAATCCACTCCACACCTGCCAGCCGTTATCAGTAAATACTGGATAAGCTGTAACGCCATTACCCATGTATGTATTTACTGCAGTCATTGCTGATTGGTAGTCACCATATGAAGCCCCAATCTTAATATGCAGCATTGTATCCTTTTTGACTGTAATAATCTCATTTTTTGTAAAGTTATAAACACTGGTGTATTCACTTGTCTTAGTGTTAAATGAACTGAATGCTATACCTTGATCAGCTGAAATATCTATCTGCGCTTGAGCGCTAGAGCTATAGTACAATCCTATTTTAACTATTTTACCTGTTGCAATTGGTGTTGTAATTGCTGGGTTTGTTGGGTTTGTTGGATTTGTTGTTATTGCTGTATTTGTTGTTATTGTTGTGTTTGTTGTGTTTGTTTCTGCATTAACGGGCATTACTGAAAGTAAAGAAAAAGCAAAAATAGACATTAACAATATGCCCGCACTGAAGCATAATTTTTTCATAAGTATATACTCTCCCATAATTTGATTTCTCCCTCAAATTCGACAACAAGTATTTCAAGTCCTTTATTTAAAAGCATCTGTAACATTTTCTTAATATGAAGCATAGGATATGGATAATTCAGTTAAAACAATTGACACAAATAATATACAATGTTATTATTATAAAAAATGAATAGACTAAGGTAGAGGTGCGATTTTTATTAGTAGATGCAATGAAGATTTTGGGGTCTTACGAATTGCTTTGAAAGGAAAAGTTGCCGAAGGGAAAACAACCCAATTTGTTTTTTCCTGGTTGCATGGTTAATAGCCTTGTAACTGTCATCATTTTCTAATGGTGGAGCGCTATCTGTTTGTTATATTATATGTTATAATGTTTAAACAGACGTTGGCTTCACAGCTAACGTTTTTTTAATTTTTGTAGAAAGATACGTTATCAAACAAGAAAGGGTTGAAATTATATGACAAAACCAATCTTTACAGGCTCAGGAGTAGCAATAGTAACACCTTTTACAAATGAAGGTACAGATTATGAAAAGCTGTCTGCGCTGATAGAATATCAAATCAGTGAAGGCACAGACGCTATCATCATTTGCGGTACAACAGGTGAAGCCTCAACAATGTACGATGAAGAGCACAAAGCTGCTATAAAGTTCACTGTTGAAAAGGTTGCCGGCAGAGTACCTGTAATTGCTGGAACAGGAAGTAATCATACCATTCATGCTATAGCACTGAGTAAATATGCAGAATCTGTTGGTGCTGATGCTATATTATCGGTAACACCATACTATAACAAAACTACTCAAAGAGGTCTTTACGAACATTTTAGACTTGTTGCAGAAAGTATAAAGCTTCCTGTAATACTATACAATGTTCCTTCAAGGACAAATCTCAATATTGCACCTGATACTATTAAGGCACTCTCTGAGATAGACAATATTGTTGCTATCAAGGAGTGTAATTTATCGCAGGTCGGTGAGATATTGAATCTTTGTGGTGATAAAATTACTGTTTATTCAGGTGAAGATGCATCTATTGTACCTTTCCTTTCAATGGGTGCAAAAGGCGTTATTTCAGTTATGGCAAATATTATTCCAAAGGACACTCATGACATAGTTGCTAAATACCTTTCAGGTGATGTTGAAGGCTCTAGAAAGCTTCAGTTGAAAACATTGAATCTTGTATCAGCACTTTTCTGCGAGGTAAGCCCTATTCCAATTAAAGCTGCTATGAATTTAATGGGTATGGACGTCGGAGATTGCAGGCTTCCTTTGGTTGATATGAGTCAAAAGAATTTGGAACTCCTAAAAAATGCTATGAAGCAGTATGGCTTGCTCGACTAGAACTAATAATATATTAACTCATGATTAATATAAAATCATATGGCACTAGTTATTACCATATAAAAATTAACTTGAAATTATTTAAATTAAGGATGTGAGTTGCAAATGATTAATGTTTTGTTGAGCGGCTGCAATGGAAAGATGGGTCAGGTTATCACAAGATTATCTGAAAACTACCCTCAGCTTAGGATAGCTGCAGGATATGATCTGAATGATACTATAAAGAACCCCTACCCCGTTTTCTCCTCTCTAAATGATTGTGATGTAAAGGTTGATGTTATCATTGATTTTTCTCATCCAAAAGCATTTGATAGTTTAACTGAGTACGCACAGGAAAAACGTATTCCTATAGTACTTTGTACGACTGGATTACACTCTGAGCAGATTGGTTCTCTAAAGAATATTTCAAAGCGTATCCCTGTATTTTATTCTGCTAATATGTCAATTGGAGTAAACCTTTTGATAGACCTTGTAAAGAAGGCTACTAAAGTACTTGAAGGACAATTTGACATAGAAATAATTGAGAAGCATCATAATCTTAAGATTGATGCTCCAAGCGGTACAGCTCTCGCAATTGCGGATGCAATTAATGATACACTATCAGAAAAATACGAGTATATGTATGACAGACACTCCAGAAGAAAAAAGCGAAATAAGCAGGAAATTGGTATTCATGCTGTTCGTGGAGGAACAATTGTTGGTGATCACTCAGTAATTTTTGCTGGTACAGACGAGATTATTGAGATTAACCACACTGCTACTTCAAAAGAGATATTTGCGGTTGGAGCACTTAAAGCTGCAGCGTTCCTTGCTTCGAAGCAGCCAGCTCTATATTCAATGAAGGATTTAATAGCTGAGATTAATTAGTTAGGAGATTAATAGTTCGGAGATTAATAGTTAGGGGATTAATTAGTTAGGAGGAATTTATATGGCAAATAGACCTGTTACAAACATCAGTACTGTTTACAATGTAGCCCTTGTTACGGTTGACAATCTACCAAATAATATGGCTCTGATATCAAGTATTTTTAATAAGATTGCTAAAGAAAAAATTAATATTGATATGATAAGTCAGGCTCCCCCCTACAGAGGAAGTATAAATGTATCCTTCTCTCTGCCGGCAGACGATATTGTTAAGGTTATTGCTGTACTAAACTCCTTTAAGACAGAGGTGCCTGCTCTTCGAATTGAGATAGACTCTGGTAATGCAAAGATATCTGTTTATGGTGAAGCTATGAAGAATATCCCTGGTGTAGCAGCACAGCTATTTACCATACTTGCGGTAACGGGCATTGAAGTAAAGCTAGTTACAACCTCAGAGGTTGAAATATCCTATCTGATATCAGAAAAAGATATCGATAAGGCAATCTCCGCTATAAAGAATGAATTTAAGTTATAAATATAAAGGCACAAAAAGCAATGACACTAGAAAACAATGCACAAGAAAACAAGGCACAAAAAAACAAGGCACCCTAGCATATTGCTAAGGTGCATTGTTATATATAGAACTTTTTATTAATTAATAGTTATTACTTCTGTTCTTCAGAGCCTTGAATAGCTACTTCTGTTTCATCTTCAATTAATGGCTTGATATATGGCTCATCATCGTCAGATATAGCTAACGCATCCCCAGAAACATCGGTAGTAATCTCGTCCCCTGTTGCAACATATTTTCTGATAATTGGGTCAGCATAGAAACAATTCATAAGGTTAACAACACCTGGCAACAGGAATACATATAAAATTACACCAACTATAATATTGTAGAACGCACCAAATACAACAGCAATATTAATAACCAGCATCAATAGATTAGGGAAAAACTTTAATATTGAGAAAATCAATGCATTCTTATACAAGTTCTTTGTACTCAAATCAACCGTAACCATCATAGGATAAATAAAGAAATGCATCATTGTAAACAATAGCGTTGTCATTATTACAAAGCCGATAGCCGCAGCACCTATAATGTTATCTAGACTTGAATAGAAATTAATCGAAATTGCCAGTAGATATAATACGACAAAATCTATGAGCATTACAATAATACTCTGCTTAAAGTTTTTCTTGAAATGTTCTTTGAAATCCCACCATATAAATGAATGCTCTTCTCTTGAGTAATTCCTCAATATATAAGTAATACCCGCCTGAACTGGTCCAAAGGTAACCATTGTCATCATCATAAAGATAGCACTAAAGAACATCCTAATGTATATATCTCCAAAACCACCATCGACGGTAATTTTTTGTAAAAACATTGACGTGATAAAATAAGACATAATTATAGCTGGAATATTAAAAATAGCATACATTATACTTATTTTTAACAGATTCCAAAACTTCCTCTTAAAAACTTCAAAAAATATAAAGAATGCCGGTTTCTTGGGTGCATCCTTGTCAATACCTGGTCCAGGTTTATTGTAATTTATACTGAATAATCCCACAGTTATTCCCCTTTTCTAATAGTGTCATTATGTATTTTACCAATACTTAAACGAATCTTCAATGTTTTTATAAAATTAAGTGTTTTGTTTACAAAAAGTTTATATTTTCAAAAAACGTTGTGACCGCAATCACAACGTTTGTCTACTTTGTCAAAAACCTGCTTAAAATGCTGCAGACTTTTTATGTTTAATTTTTCTAGAGTATGCCAACCTTTATGTTTATTAATTATTTGTGAATTATTCCAAACTTTATTTTAATAATTATTTGCGAAGTATGCCAAAAGGCTTACCATTTGGTATAACCACTTTCCCGATATGAGCATTAAAAACTGCAGCAGCTGAGCCATAAAACGACAATACTGCAATCATAAGTTCAGAGTAGGCAGCTAGCTTATGTGTGAATTCTTCCATTATACCAAAGCTGCTCAATGACAGCCCGATAAATAGCAAATCAATCATTACAAAGATAAAAAACAATACTTTGTTAGTCTCAGTTGCCAAAACCGTCATAAATAATGAAAATACTAAATATCCGACAAATGCGATACCAAGTTGTTTTTCGTCAACAGTGGAGGCGAGTTTTTCTCCAAAGAAGCCAAGCTTAATAAGCCATGAAAAAGCCACTCCAAACCAGAATAAGCCGAAGCCTCCAAAGGCGGTAGTGCCAAAAACATTATTTCGCTTAGCGTCACCTATACAGGCAAATAACTGAGCAAGGCCACCTAAAAACAAAGCCCAAGGTATTACAAATGATAAGCCATCTGTCCAACCAAGCTTTTGAGAAGATGCAACAAGTGTTACCATAGCTAGTCCAAAAAGACCAAGAGCAGAAGGGTCTGCAAAAACTGTTTTGATTTCTTGAGGTTTTTCGTTCATCGATAGATTCTCCTAATATGATAGTGTATTTTTCTGCAAATAAAAAACTCCATTGCATTTAAACAATGGAGTTTTTTATTTTGGTGCGATCGATGGGACTTGAACCCATACGGTCTCCCACACGCCCCTCAAACGTGCGCGTCTGCCAGTTCCGCCACGATCGCATATGCTATGTTACTGAAGCCTGCCGCATCAGCAAGTATGATTATACTAGCATATTTAGTATGTGTCAATATAATATTATAAATTTTTTTCTACAATTTAATACCAATTATCAACCACATCTTATACCATAATTTTACGGCCTCTTACCTTCCGTTACCCAGTCATAGAATTCCTTCTCAGTAATAATCTGCACTCCTAGCTCCTTAGCCTTTTTGTTCTTTGAAGAACCAGAAAGGTTATCATTATTTATAAGGTAATTAGTTTTTGAAGTAACAGAAGAAGTAACCTTTCCACCCTTAGCTTCAATGGTTTCCTTTACCTCATCTCTATTCTTGTATATTTCAACAGAGCCGGTAATGGCAAAGTTAATGTTTTCTAAAATCTGTGCCTCTTCGCTTACAGCAATTTCTTCTAGTTCAATCTCTCCAAGGATGTCTAAAACCATTCTTTGGTTTTCTTCTTTTTTGAAAAAATCTACAAAAGAATTAGCCATTATATCGCCAATACCATTAATGTCAATAAGCTGTTCATAACGAGCACTGCTTATTTGCTGCCAATCAAAATTAAAATTCTTGCATATTAGTTTTGCGTTTGACAATCCAACATTAGGTATTCCCAAACTATACAGAAGCCTTATAACGCTTGTTTTACGTGCTTTTTCAACCGATGCAATAAGATTATTAAAGGACTTCTCTCCAAAACCCTCCATTACAACAATCTCCTGCTTCTTGTCTGCTATTCTGAATATGTCAGCTAGCTCCTTGACAATACCCTTTGAAATAAATTTTTCAATGGTTGCTTCCGAGAGCCCCTCAATATTCATCGCATCACGACTTACAAAGTGGGTAAAAAGCTTAAGATGTTTGGCCAGGCAATCATCATTTGTACAATAGAGGCATTTGACATCGCTAACCTGCCTTAGCTCGGTTTCTCCCCCACAAACAGGACATTTCTCAGGAATTTCGATATTGTTGCTCTTTGTATAGTTTTCTGATATTTGAGGTATTATCATATTTGCCTTATAAACCCCTACAGTATCACCTATACCCAGTTCAAGTCCTTGCATAATACTTATGTTGTGAAGACTGGCACGGCTAACAGTAGTACCTTCTAACTCAACTGGTTCAAATATTGCAACGGGATTAATAAGTCCAGTCCTTGATGCACTCCACTCAATCTCAAGCAGCTTGGTTTCTTTCACCTCGTCCTGCCACTTAAATGCGATAGCATCTCTAGGGAATTTGGAAGTTGTACCTAGTGACTGTCCATAATTTATATCATCATAAACCAGCACAAGACCATCTGAAGGGAAATCATTTTGTTCAATCTGACTTGCAAACCAATCAATTTCTTCCTTAATATTATCACTATTAACAGCTTTGAAGTGGACTACTTCAAAGCCTTGACTTTTTAGCCATTCCATTTGTTTAATTCGAGAGTTTTGGAAATCCACCCCGTCAGCTCTTACAACAGCAAAAGCAAAGAAATGAACATTCCTTTGTGCAGTAATCTTGTTGTTAAGCTGTCTAACTGAACCACTGCAAAGATTGCGAGGATTTTTGTACTTAGCTTCTACATCTTCTATATCAGCGTTTATCTTTTCAAAGTCAGAATAACGTATTATGGCTTCCCCTCTAATTGTAAGTATGCCCTTGTAGCCTATACTAACTGGTAGGTTCTTAAATACTTTTGCATTATTTGTGACAACCTCTCCCACTTCACCGCTTCCTCTAGTAACAGCCTTTATGAGTTTTCCATCTGAATAAGTAAGTACAATGGTCAAGCCATCAAGCTTCCATAATCCGTAATTTACAATAATCATATCATTACAAGAAATCAAAGTAAATTAAACCTTAAATGTTCATATACATTAAAAATAAGAGTAAAGCAACAGAACAAACATATCGTATAAATGTCAGTCATTAATAATCTATGTGCTTCAGTTCAATATATTGAAAAAAAAGCATTTCTTCATTATTTAATATTCCATGCCTTGCCTCTCCTCACCAATCCAGACCTCGCACCACCTTGCTGGACCTCGCCGTTCCACATTATATTATATTAATCCTCCCAAACAAATTCTCGCCAGTTGGAAGGAATAATACCGTTTTTTAAAGCATTAGAAATCATTCCTCTATGCCTATAATCATATCTTAACACATGACACTTTCTGCATAAGGTTCTCAAATTACTCATTCTGTTATCACCAAGTTTTCCGCTACGAATATGGTCAATATGACATTCTTCAAGGGTTAGTTCATTATTACAGTGAACACATTTGTGATTATCCCTCTCCCATACTTTAATTCTTACCATATACCATAATTCCTTAGGTAGTCTACTTTTAGGCACCTTGAATAACCTCATCTTCAATAATGTTGAAACTAACTACTTTAAATCTTCCAAAACCAATATTCCTTGCATCCGCTATTCCTGAGAACATTCCTGCATCAATTAAAATTGCCTTCATTTCACTCTTGCTGATAACAGTTATATCCCATGAAATATGAAACACTGATTTCCACCCAGGGGATGCTCCTATACGATATCTCATGTTTCTCCCCTTAGTCACAGGATTTTTAACACTTCTTACATCTAAATAAACTGGTTTATCTGTCTCATGAGTTAATTTCTCTGGTAAAAATCTATCAACAAGTATTTTATCGTCTTTAACTTGCAATGTTGCTGAAACTGATGATTGTAAAGTCATGCGCCCTTTCTTCGTATACTTCGCACCATCTCTAATACATGCAAATATATAACCTGGGTCAAAATACAATTGACCCTCTTTTGTCATTAATACAGTCTTCTTCCATTCTTCTGGGTCATTTCCAGCCACCCCTGTCCTCTCCTTCTTCTCGGGAGATAATGTTTCTGGTCCAAACCAATGCCAAAGAACTGGTCTTGTTCCCATTATCTCTACTTCTGCAATTGCGATGTTTTTTGAAAATAGCATATGTCTACCTCCTGTCAGAAATAACGCATAAAAATTTTTATTCGTGACCCACAGTCACATTTTTTCCTATTTTTTATTTTATAATCAACCTATATTATCCAGATTTTTAGGAGCAAGTATGTATTTAAAAAATGACTTCCCTCGGAATTTAATAGGTGAGCGTGTTAAGATAGCACGTGAACAGTTTGTTCCTGTAATGACTCAAAATGACCTTTCTGCACGCTTGGCGGTTAGAGGAGTGGAATTAAGTAGAAGTGCAATTGCGAGAATCGAAGCAAGGAATAGACCTATTACTGATATTCAATTAATTGCTTTTGCTGATGCACTGGGGGTAAGTGTAGATTGGCTATTAGGACTTGTATAATGTTAGCTATTTTACCTAAAGATTTACTTCTATTTTCTTCAATTGTATATTCCCGTTTACCTTTAGTTTCTCCTCAGAATATCATGAAAAATAGTCATCACAACTATATTTCTTTCTGTATCTGTTTCCTTTTTCGCTTAATAGTGTAAAACAGACATGAGCTATTTTGTATTGCTCCTTCGCATCCATCTACAGACGATATTCACTGGTGACTAATATAATATGCCAATCGAAATAATAGTTGAAATAATTAGAGGTAAACTACGGAGATATGTTTGAATATAGCCAGAGTAAGCCTTTAGTGGCTTGTTTTTCCATGAACGATATTCCAAGTTTCACATAAAGTCCATGGGCAGCTAAGTGACTACCCATGGACAAACCACGAGCAGTTATAGTGTACTAATCGGAACCTCAATTATATCTCTGGCAACACAGACACCTTTTTTAATTATGTAGCATTCTACATAGTGTGGACCTCCAAAATTGGTTTCTTCCTTTTTCTTTTCAAAACCATTATCTCTAACTATTTGGCCTCTTATGCAGTTTCTTCGTTCAGCGATATCCCCAACATTTCTTACCTTCCAATACACCTGATATGGTTCAGTTACATCATTTTTTATAATATAAAACTCAAGTTTTTTATTTGTTCTTAATGGCGTCCTATTTCTTAACATATTTCTAATGAAATCAGGTCTCCATCCATCCTGAGTAACCTTACAATCAATCTGTAAGCTGTATTTTAGTTCTACAGGGAACATGTCCTCAATAAATTCTTCAGTTTCATCAAAATCATAAGATTGCTGAATGGAAGAAAACTCTGCTTTTTTTATCATTTGAGCACTCTCAATCAGCATGCTACTCCAATAAGAATGATTAAAAAATTCATTCCAAGCGTCAATCCCCTGCTTTTCTGTACAAGTACTGTCAAAGAGTATATTTAACTTATCAATGTAAGTAGTTAATCTACTATATAAATTATTAACTTCGGTTTTATGAGCTTCGGTTTGAAGTAAACTTATACTATCATCAACTGGATTTTTTACATCTGTATCATCTTTGAGCCTATCTCTAATAGCCTTTATAGTATAATAAAAGGATTCATCTAATCTGGTGTAATTTTGATAACATTCTTCAACTAATACAGATTGTATTAACCCTCCTGGCATAATCCAAGAGCTTCTTGATTTGCAGAACATCTTCAAAAGCCTTACCATTTTCCTTAGCTTATAGTTGTTATCTTTGTTTTTTTCTAAGAACCATTTGGTAATAGCCCTTGGGTCTCTTGCTCTCCACTGACTGCCACAATGCTCATATCCAAATTCATCATTAGCATTCTTAAATCGCCTATATATAGCAAAATCTATATGATAGCCTTCCACATACTCTACTCTCACACAATTAGTCTTTGCTTCAGGCTCTTTTTTGAACTGTGTACATTTCCTTTTCAAAGCGTTAACTATAATATTCTTTACAGCAATATTCCCTGTTGGAATATTATCTTTTTCAAATACAATTGCCACATCAATATCGTAATCATTTTCATCATTCTGAGTCACTGTTGACATTGCAACACTACCTTGAACAACATCATCAACAACTTTATATTGAGTTTTGTTTTCTTCATTGTATTCAGCTAATCCGCTTTTAAGCCTGTCCAGATTCAATTTCTTTCTATCACGTAATTTCTGTACTTCCTTCTTCGGCAATACAACGTGGTCCTTATAAAACGTATTAAACTTTGAGTTCAAATCCTTCATTCATTTTCCTCACTTTGTATATACTCTACATATTCACCCTTACAATCCCCGTTCATGATAATTCCCCACGGATACCTATTTACAGCTTGATTTTTGTATTGATAATTTATTATCTGCGGCATTCTATTATCATCAATAACTTTTCCAATTTCGAGGGCTAAACAGCTCTGCCCAGAGTAAACAAGATGTATCTTCCTTAAGCCCTTGACTAATTTACCCAACTGTTCAATAGTGTCATATACCGAGCAAGTATATTCTCTTAATTGTTCCTTATACCTTATTGCATTATCGCAAGTCACTGCTATCGCTAATTTCACTACTTCCTTGCCATTGAATTGAGCCAAGTCAGCATCAGTTATGTCAGAAGTTACTGTAACTGCAACAACAACTTCATTAACTCCAATGTTAATAGAATTGATGTCTGTTACTAACTTCAGAGGCTGATACTTTTTCCTGAATATGCCTCTGCCTTTTGTTAACTTGTAATACTTTTGTGTTTCTTTTTTATCATATTCGTAATACTCATTGATTTTCTCTTTCTTCATTAACGTTCCTGCTAACATAATAAACGGTATTGGTGCTATCCCTGTATAGCCTCTCTTAAATTCTTTACTTTCGTTTTTGAAAGGTTCTACTTTACTTTTAATCTCTTCAATAATATCATTTGAGATTTCATCGCTAATTCCCTTATTAAAGGTTCTAATGAAATCAATTTCTCTTTCCTTAAATTCGAATGCACTTAGTCCCAAATCTTTATGATGATTTTCAATCCTTTTGTCGAAATATCCGTTAATATTAAGTACGTATATTTTGTTTTTTGTATAGTAATATAACCCTGCTCCTGCAATCAGTAGAACAAATCCAGTAATTAACTGAACAACATTGACTTGGGATGCACTGTCAATAATATTACTTGCTTCCTGGGCATTTACGCTAACCTTAAGTAAAGTTACTATTGGTAGTATTTTGTCTTGAATAGTGCCAAAGGAAGTCACTATAAGTTCTAATCCTGCTGTTAAAAGTATAGTTGAAAACCCTTCTTCCTTTTTATTTCCAGCAAACCTTTTAACAATGAAAACTATGCCCACAATTAATATTGCCGCAAGCAAAAAAATCTGTATATATTCCATAACCCCCCCTACATTCTTAAATATATTACTCATAATGAGGAAACAAGTAAGGCAACAGGCTATTTTGTTGCCTTACACTGGTTACCTTGGTTATGCTATATATCCATCTACCTGTTTATCCCAACTATTACAATGGTATATTCTATCTATGTGGAGCTTATTGTCTAAAACCTGAGTCTTTGTTAATTTTGAAATCTCTTCCCAACTTTTGTCTAAAACATATGTTGCATTGTTTGGAAGAAAGCTTTCTAAAATAGCAATTTTCTTTTCTGGATAATCAAATACCATATACCCAGAAAATCCTGCCTTTCCAATGGATATGACATTGGGAGTACTTTTCCTAAGTTTGTCTATACAGTGCTTACACATATTTTTCTTTGTATCACTGTATTTTGATAATACAGTGTCGATACGCTCGCTAATTTCTTCATCTGAATTTTGCCCAGGTCTTAAAACTTCCCATGGAACCTTCCTTATAACTGTCACAGGTTCACATAGTTCAGAATTAAATGTCTTAAACTCACCAAAAACACTGATAAAAATATTCATTACAAGTTGTAATATTTCCAAATTGTCTTCACAGACTTCAATTAAGTCTGAAACAACATATTTGTTTTTATTTTTGTCTTCAACTATTGATAACTCCACTGCCAACGGCAACTGATGTTCACGATAGTATCTCTCGTATGGTATATATTTGCTGTCACTATATTCAGTACCTTGAAAATCTTCCCATGACCACTCAAAATACCTATATCTTGTTTCTTTGGGTAAATCTTTTCTTATAATGACTTTTCCCTCAGAGTTATCGAAGAGAGGTTTGGAAAGGTCTGATGCTGGGAGTACACACTCTCCAATAATGTAAGGGTAGAAAAATCCTAATGCCTTCATTAAGTCACTATCATCTTCTAAAAGCTGTTTTCCTATATATATTTTGTCACCTGAAATGTATGTAGAAAGGTGCTTAAAGGGATTTCTTATTCTACTTTTTTTGTTCATTTATTTCTCCTATTCTCTGTGTATTTATTGACAACAGATTAAAATAAAAATGTTTCAAATAAATCTCCTGTTGTAGGTAAATTTATTATCTATATAAACCTAAAACAAAAGGGACAGGAAAATAATAGCACTCTCCTCTATTTCCATTATTATCCACAATAAATTGACAACCACACAGATTTAGGGTAAAATAAAATACTGCTAAGGAATTTATTAACCGCAAGTCGGTATATCATTTAATTGAGAAACCTTATTGAATTCGCACTTCAATAGGGTTTTCTCCTTTGTTATAGGGAATTTCAGTTTTTTATCGGTGTACAGATTTATTAAGTTTTTATTACATTTCAGTAGCTATTCCTTATCTAAACTTGATGAAAGGTCATCTAATAAATCATAAAGTGTAGCTTCATCATTTTCCTTTTTTGCTCTTTCCTCTGCCTCCCTTATCTGAATTATTGCATGTAACCGCTTACCCATTTTTTCGTTTATTAAGTAGGCGTTTTTCAGGTCTTCCAGCTTAGCCATATCTGCAGAAGCAAGCAGCATTTTCATTGCATACATGTATTTCAATACGGCTTCGTTAAAGTCAAGATTCTCAAAAATTTTACTAAAATCTTCCGCCTTGACTTTTTTCCCCTCTGATTCTATCTGTTTAGCTTTCTTTGCATTGTTTATAAGCATTTGTCTGCGTACTTCATCGATTTCTACTTCATAAAAGCATTCAGGACCTATTCCATAGTAAATTGATAACTTTTCCAAGCTTGAACTGGATGCTTTACTTACACCTGTTTCCCAATTCGATACTGTTGCCCTATTAACACCTATAGCAGTTGCTATTTCATCTTGCGTAGCTCCATATATTTCTCTGATTAATTTGAAATTGTTCATATCGTTATCTCCTCAATATAATAATACTACAATACCCAACAAAATGTCAAGTGATTTTGTTGGGTATTGTAGTGTTTAGTTAAATGCTATTAAACATAACTAATTGCAACATTATAAAAACTCCAATTAATAATTCTGAAAACCATCTTCTTTAAGCTTACTTGCGTCCAGTTTTAAACGTGAGATACGAATTTATAAGATTAGGATTCATTAATTGTTATACCTATACTTACATATTAACTTAGCAACACAAAACCCAACAAGACGTTGAAAAGTCTTGTTGGGTTTTGTTAAATAATCAGCATCCTAAAGTTTACTCCTTAAAACCTCTTTCAACAACTCTAAAGCACTTTCCTCTTCAGGGTTATTAGTACCTAACGCTCCTCGGAAAGCTCGAGCAAGGATAGCCTTCTTAATAAGGTCAATTTTCTCAATAACATCACAAAGTTCTTTAGCCTTTTGCTCCTTTTCAAATAGACTATCCAATATTCTTACAATCTCTTTTTGCTCTGCTAAAGAACAAAATGGAATCTCAAACTTTGCAAGTTTTTGAGCGTTAATATTAGATTGATTAACACCATCACTTTTTACACTTATACAGAACGCCCTTGCATAAGAGGTATTCATAGCATAATTCAAATAATGCGAATCTAAATGTCCGTAATTTTTTATTCTAATAAGATACCCAGCAAATATAGCAGGTTGTTCTCCTTCATATATTGAAGTTTTTCCCACCAATTCAGGGCTATTTGTTCTATTGAATAAGACATCACCTTTTTTCAAAATGTACTTCTCAATATCATTTTCATCAGAGCTATATGCTAAGTTACTCCAATCAATCCTTCCAGACTGAAGATTGCCCATTCTCAATACAACTACTTTTCCTTCGTTATCTGATTTATTCGATGTACCATATTGAAAGGATTCACAAAGCTTTTCCAAAGTAACATATTTCCATCCATCAGGCAATTTATCTCCTGATGAGTATTCAAGATAGCTAAAAATATTTTCAATTTTACTTTTTTCCACAGTTGTGGTTGACAAGCTTAGCCTATGTTCAAATAATTCGATAATAATGTTGTTAATATTCTCAACATCATTTTTTTCACGCCACTTTGCAGTCAACTCACCCGTGAAGGCTTTGTGGAGGATAGCGGATTTACTTTTTTCAAAGGAATCAAGAGCACTTTGTGCAAGCTCCTTTGCACGGTCTATCTTTTCAAAAAGGGACTCAATTAAATTTACTATTCTTTGCTGTTCCGATAATGGAGGCAAGGGAAAACTTATGTTTTCTAAGTCACTTTTCCTAATGGCAGGAACAGTAGTTGCATTGGCAATCTCATAAAAATCTTGCGTATAGCTCCAGTAGTATACATATTTATAGTTTAATGTTTTTTTCGAAACAAATGCCATAAGGTTATTGTCTATACAACATTCTTCTACATTAAGACATCGTCTATTAAGTCTTATTGCCTCACCTATTTTGGCAAAAATAACTGAATTTATAGGTATCAATGTAGCTTTTAATCCCGCTAATATTTCTTCATTGATTGTATTTGCCCTATCAAATAAGTAGCCTCCTTGTGTAGAATATTTTAAGCTACCAACCTTATAAAAAGGTATTTTATATTCAGTAAATCCTTGGAAATCAGGCTTAAACCCATTTCCAGCAATAAAGTCGCCAACATATCCCCATTTTGTCCATATCCAATTAGGGGGCACACGATACGGCTTATCTTCATCCTTTACAATTGCCTGCTGAAGCAACTCCTCATGTGATAACTTTTCTTTCTTTGCCATCAGTTACCACCACCCAAGTTTTTAAGTTCCTTAACCACACTCATAATCAAATCTGTAGCCTCTTCAAGCTGAGCAACTATTTCTTCACCACTTTCAATAGGGTCCTGCAAATCCTCATAGTCAAGAACACTATCATCTCTAATTAAGCCCAAATCAAGACTGTCATTCTTCTCCTTAATCTGCTCCCTGGTGAACACACTCCAGCGTTCGTCATTTACAGTTCTTCTATCTTCTGCCGTATACGCACTTATAAAGCCCTCAAAATGCTCATACTTTAAGGGTGTAGTCTTCCCAAAACTTGGCATATTGGTACGCATATCATAAATCCATACTTCCTTTGTATTACCCTTATCTATGGTCCCACGGCTAAAGAAGAGTACATTGGTCTTTACACCCTGTGCGTAAAAAATCCCTGTAGGCAACCTTAATATAGTATGGAGATTACACTTGTCCATCAAGTCGGCACGGATATTAGCACCATCACCATCGCTGAACAATACGTTATCAGGCAAAACAACACCCGCCCTGGACTTTCCGTCTGTCCTTAATGAGCGGTAAATATGCTGTAGAAAGTTTAACTGCTTATTTGATGTCGAGTAGGTAAAGTCATCACGATTAGCACGTTCGCCACCCTTCTTAGTTCCAAAAGGTGGGTTGGTCAGTACTACATTATAGCCTTTCAGAGCCTTTCCTGCATTAGATAGTGTATCGGCAAGAAGTATCTCACCCTCGATGTCGTGAAGCATCGCATTCATAAGTGCAAGACGGTGAGTATCATGGACCAATTCACAACCTGTAAAAGCCTTCTTTCTCTGAAACTCCTGTTCATCTGGTGATAACGCAAAGAGGTCATCCGTATTATTCTTTATGTGCCTGTCTGCGGCAATCATAAAACCGAAAGTACCTGCGGCAGGGTCATTGCACAACTCACCAGGCTTAGGGTCTATCAGTTGAACCATTACATCAATAAGCACTCTCGGTGTAAAATACTGTCCTGCACCTGACTTTTTCTCATTTGCATTTTTCTCCAACAGCCCTTCATAGAGGTTACCCAAGCCCTCTTCCTTTGCAGAGTACCAGTCAAGTTCATCTATAGATTTTATTATCTTTTCAAGGTTCTTTGGTTCTTCGATATTAGACCTTGCCCCAGAATAAATCTCCCTTATCCTACCTGTCGAGTTTTCTCCAAGGTGATTTAAGAGTCCATTATAGAACTTTTTAAGCTCTATTCCCTGTCTCTTGACAAGATTGTCCCATCGGTAATCCTCTGGGATTTGTCCATCTGTCGATGTTTCCTTCGTCATTTTAAGGAATAGAATATATGTTAACTCTGTAACATATTGGTGGTAGGTAATACCGTCATCTCTCAGCACATTACACAAATTCCAAAGCTTTGATACTATTTCTTGGTTATTCATCCTTAAGCACCCCAATTTTCATATAAATAATCGTTAATCTCTATTATAATTTCATCTAATTTGTTTCTGAATATCTTGTCAATTACCTTGAAACCACCTTTTGTCTTGAAAGCACCTGTTTCAAAGGTCTCCTTATCAAGTATGCTCTCATGTAGTAAATTGGATTCTATCCTATTTAACCAGTCAAGCTCCATTTTACTAAAGTTATGCTTCTTCTTCAACTTACTTACAGCATTCTTTATCCTGACTTCGTGGCTTATTAAAGGTGAGCCAATTGCTTGTTGGCGTATAAAGGTAATAATATCTGCGGTAATGCTCTCATTTGTTGTCTCTCGCCATGCTGAATTTAGCTGTACTTCTGTAAAATTATTACGGTCAAGCTCCAATTTCAAGCTCTTTAGTGCCTCACGGGTAAGCTCCTTAGGTCTTGTACAAATAATATTAAGAGCGGTAATCTTATCTTTGTTCTCTTCAATAAAATTCTTAAATTCATCCAGGTAATCCTCTGGCTTCTCAGCCTTGCCATATCCCCGTGTATGATAAACCAATTCATCTTCTTTTAAAGAAATAACCACAGGTCTTATTGGATTATATCCTCCCTCATTAAGCATTTCAAACAGGCGTTTATTCTTCAATATATGCTCTTTTGCCTCCTCTACAGTCATAGATTGAAGCTCTTGAATAAATTGTGTTGGATTTTTCCCTCCTGAAAGGTCAATAAAGTGTTCAATTCCTTTGCCGTTTATGTTTCTTTTCTTTCTTTGGAGCTTTGCAATAATCATATCTATCTGATTCTTCTTCTGGTCTTCAGATGGTAATGTTTCAAGTCCATTGATAAGGTCATCAAATGTAGCTGTAGGGTTTGCAACTACTGGCTTCATAGTGTTGACAGGTTCTAAGGACTCATATACACCAACTGGGTCAAAAATTTCAAAATGTGTTTTATTTATTTCAGGACAAAGACGTGTAGCACGTCCCAACATCTGTTCAAAAAGAATCCTTGATTTAACTCTACGCATAAAAACAAGCGTAGTAATTTCTGGAACATCTACACCTGTGGTAAGTAAGTCAACTGTTACAACAACATTTGGATACTTTTCGTTCTTAAATTTCTTTATTGCTTCAAGTACTTTCTTTTTGTTTCCACCGCCGACCGAACCAGTTATTTTCATAATGGCATCGTTATCAACACCGTATTCCGAGTAAATCTCCTTAAGAATTTTGACAACAAGGTCCGCATGAGAATCATCCACAGCATATACAAGAGTTTTACCTTCACCGTCTGGGTTTACATGCTTGGCGATTTCCTCTAAGACGGTCTTGTTAAAAGGTTCAGTTATTACCCTCTTATTAAAGCTTTCAATGTCAAAATCAAGTTCATCTTCAAGTTCATCTACATTTGTGATTTCACCTGTGACAGGGTCATAAACAGCAACACTTTCACCCTTCTTATAATGAATGCCTTCAGTTGAGAGCTTTGTTCCTAAGTTATGAGGTGCATCATGGTCAACCAAATAGCCTTCGATTACTGCTTCTCTATAAGAGTAGTTAAAAACGGGCTTGCCAAAAATTTCAGATGTATGTAGTGCAGGTGTTGCAGTCATCGCTATCTTCACTGCATCAAAGTATTCTATAACGGTTCTATACTTACTAACATAGTCATCCTGATTTCTATATAGAAGTTCATCTTCTCCCATATCTTTATCTAAGATATACCCTCTATGAGCCTCATCTACAACTACCAGGTCATAATCAGTAACGGCTGGCATTATTTCGTCTTCATTATACATTATCCTTTTAACAAGACTCTGTACTGTTGCAACATGTATTTTTGTTTCTTTGTCAATGTCTTTATCTTCAAGTTTCTTGATGTTATATATTTCATCTAATGTCATTAAGTCTTCAATTTTTACTTCTTTGAAAACATCCTGTGCCTGTTCACCAAGTGCGGTACGGTCAACCAGGAATAGTATACGGTTAAATCTTTTTGTCGCCAAAAATCTGTATATCATACCTAAAATTGTTCTGGTTTTTCCTGTCCCTGTAGCCATCGATAGAAGAACAGTCTGCTTACCGTCAATAACTGACTGTTCAGCGGCTTTAACCGCATTTATCTGATAGGGTCTTAAATTCAATCCATCTTTATCAGACAATAACTCATATCCTGTATTAATCAAATCATCATTTGCCTTATCTGTGTCTTTATCAAGTAATTCCATAAGTCCAGAAGGACTTACCCATCCTTGCAGTGCCCTCGATATATTAGTTGACTTACGGGCATCCAGAAACCATATACCTGATTTCGTTTCCAATTGTTTAAGATATTTTCTCCCATTGGTTGCAAATAAGAATGGTACTTGATACTCTCCCCAATTTATGATTATATAATCTGAGTGCTCAGCTTTTATCTTCTTAGCATAATCCTTACACTGGTAATCAATAACAGATGGAATATCAGTGAAATGTCGTTTTGCCTCTACAATTCCTACAAGCTGTGTACCAACAAATAATGCATAGTCAGCATAACCCCTATTCCCTACGGTAGAATCAGTAGGAAACTCTGAAATGGCAATATTTCTGTCCTTTTGTGGGCGTACTCCTTTTGAATACTTTAGATTTATGGAGTCTACTTCCCATCCAACCTTTCGTAACTGTTCATCTATCAGGTAGCGTGTCTCTTTCTCAGAGAGATTCATCTTATCTGCAGATTCGCTCGCCTTTTTGCGTCTATCTGCAATTGAGATTTCTTCTCCGTTAACAGTTGAAGTCTCAATCTTTTCGGTTAACTCCTTTATCTTTTCTTCCTGCTCTTTTATGATAGCTTCAAAATTGATTTCATTGCTGGTATCTCCTGGCATTACAAAAGTTTGAGGCTCAAAGTTCCAGTCACCATAAGTTTGCATAAACCAAACACCCAATTTATAAGCAAACTCTGTAAGAATTTTCGCCTGTTCAATTGACTCATAAACAGCATGAGAAGCATCATTTCTGGCAATTCTGATTGCATACAAAATATCATCTATATCTCTTGGAATAAGGCCTTCTCGTTTTAGTACCTTAATCCTGGTTGCATGGCTATTGTCCTCCGTTTGCTTTGGCATGTTATCCAAAGCAAACATTATATTAACAATAGTTTCCGCAAATAAACCCAATTTAAATAGACATGCATTAGAATCACTATAAATGTACTTTTCCGCTGCACTTCCGAGTGAAGCAAGTAATGACCATTTACTTTCTAAAAATTCGAAATTTGACTTCATACATTAACCCTCATATTAAGATTCTCTCTGAATGATTCATGTAAACTATTGTAATATTATACCACAATAAATGGCATCACAAAACAAGGTAAATTATAAGTAAGCATTTATACACTAATTAAGAAACAAGTAGGTATATAAATATTATACCTACCTGTTAACAGATTACTTAATCATATTTTTAAAATCGTCTTCACTAACAATAGCGACACCCAGCTCCTGAGCTTTTGTAAGTTTACTACCAGCTTTTTCTCCCGCTAAAACAAAAGATGTCTTTTTAGATACACTACCAGAAACCTTCCCCCCGTACATCTGAATAAATTCAGAGGCTTCCTCTCTTGTCATTGTAGGTAAAGTACCTGTTAGAACAAAAGTCTTACCCGCAAAACGGTCATCTTTTTTAGTTTCTGAAACCTTTGACTTCATATTAACACCTGCATTTTTAAGTCTTCGAAGTAATACATGTGTTTCTTCTTTTTTAAAGTAAGATAATATGTCTTGTACCATAATATCCCCGAAGTCAGGTAAAATAATCAGCTGTTCATATGTTGCAGATTTAAGGGCATTCATATCCGAGAAATTTGATGCCAACACCCTCGCTGTTTGTTTACCAATATTTCTAATACCAAGACCAGTAATTAGTCTATCAATATCATTTTCCTTTGACTTCTGTATAGCATTGAAAAGATTCTCAATAGATTTTTCTTTACCAACAGTACCTTTTTCAACAAGCTCTTCTTTATAAGTCTCAAGATAGTATAAGTCAGAGATATCTTTTACATAACCTTCTGTCATTAATGCTTCAACAGAACTCGGCCCAAGCCCTTCTATATTCATAGCATCTTTTGATGCAAAGTAAATTACTCCTCTAATAGCCTGTGCGAAACATTCAGTGCCAGTGCAACGTTTTTCAGCTCCGCCTTCTTCTTTAACTGCTGGTGCTCCACACATAGGGCATATATCTGGAATAACATACTTAACAGCATCTGACGGGCGTTTCTCTGGGAGTACCCTAAGAACCTCTGGGATAATATCTCCAGCTTTTTGAATAACAACTGTATCACCAATTCTTACATCCTTTAAATCAATATAGTCTTGATTGTGCAAAGTAGCCTTAGAAACAGTTGTTCCAGCTAATTTAACAGGCTTTAACAAAGCCAACGGGGACAATCTTCCTGTACGACCAACTTGAATTTTGATGTCTTCAACAATAGTTTCCTTTTGTTCTGGTGGATATTTGTATGCTACAGCCCATCTTGGTACTTTGCTTGTGATACCTAAACTTGCTCTATCTACCAAACTGTCAACCTTTACAACAGCACCATCTATTCCGTATGGTAAGCTCCATCTTGTATCTCCTATTTTAACGATGCTTTCCCAAACTTCATCAGCCGTTTTACATTCTTTATATTCAGGACTTATTGGGAATCCTTGTTCTTTTAACCATTGTAAAGATTCTGAATGTGATAAAAACCTTTTCCCATGACAAATTTCAAGATTAAACACAAAGATATCAAGATTTCTTTCTGCAACAATACTTGAATCTAACTGTCTGAGCGTACCTGCCGCTAAGTTACGTGCTGTTTGATATATTTTGCCTCCCACTTCTTTTTGCTTTTGATTTACCTTTTCAAAGTTCTCATTTGACATGTAGATTTCTCCACGAACTTCAACATAAGGTAATTTGCTTGGAATTGATTTTGGGATTGAAGGTATTACAAGTAGATTTTCATACACTGATTCCCCAGTTATAGAGTCACCTCTGGTTATTCCTTCAGTAAGGATTCCGTTATGATAACGTATTACAACTGATAATCCATCTATCTTTTTCTCAACTATAAAAGTAGGATTACCAAGTTCTTCAATCGTTTTATTAACAAATGAATATACTTCTTCCTTAGAAAATACGTCTTGTAAGCTTATAACAGGTACATCATGCTCAACTTTTCTAAGTTCACGCTTTACTCCTCCTCCTACCTTTTGAGTGGGTGAGGTTTTTTCAACATATTCAGGGTATTCTTTTTCGAGATTTCTTAACTCTAAAGTAAGTTGGTCATATTCATAGTCAGTTATTTCAGCATCATCTTGATTGTAGTATCTATCATTATGGTACTCAATTAATTTACGTAACTCTTTTATTCTTCCCTTTATATCCATTTTAATAAATTCCCTTCTTATGAATAAATTTTAAGTCAAAAAAATAGTATATTGTATTTATTATATTAACAAATAAATATATGTTAACCATCTCTTTTTACTTTTTTTCATAATTACTCATTCCTAATAAATCTCTCAAGTCATCAACAGAGCAGTTATTATTTTCACTCGCCAAATCTTCGTCAATTAAATTTTCTGATTTATAAGCAAAATCAGCAAAAATATTTACTACATCATCCTCGTTTTCCTCATCCATACCGTTTCTTTTTTCAGATGTTACATCATTTTTTGAAGTTATTTCCTCTGCATCTTGTAATGTGATAACCCCTGCAAACAAAAGAGATTTTATATATTGGTCCACTAAATTATTAGGTTCGATTGAAATATTCTTATTCTCCCATATATATTTACACATTGTAATCTGATTCTCATAATCAATAAGGTTTTGAAGTGTTTTCATCTTATCCTTCAATTCTTTATTATTAGCCTTAAGTTCTTTATTATCCTGTTTTTCAGCATCATCTTTATCCTTAAATAACTTTAACTCTTGTCGTATTTTTTTGTTCTCATTATCTAAAATAACAATTTTATCACGCATACTTTTTTCAATCGTTCTTGAGTCAAGTATATAATTTTTAAGCTTTAATGGGTTCTTAATGAGTACATTTACAAGAGAGTCTATATCAGTATTTCTATATAGTTGTATATCATTCGTAATATACTGAAACCTATTCTCCCTTCTAAGACTTTCAATTTTATCTTTAGCTTCCATATAACCGTTTATATGGTAGTACTCCATGCCATTAAATCCAAGTACTTCATTGGCGTATTTAGCAACTTTACTGGCGGAAATATCTCTGGGTTCATTTTTCAGTATATAATCGTCAATTACATTCATAACTTCATCTAATAAAAATAACTTTTTACGTCCTGCATTTTTAGGATTCTTATTCTTGTTTTCCATGATAATTCCTCTTTCATATCCGCTTAATCGAATGTTCTGAAAGTATTTCTGCGTCTTGTTTTATACAACTTTGGAGTACGTTTATCTCTGTTTTGTATAATTTTTCAAATTCCTTAATTTTTTTCCGATTCTTTAACAGTTCCTGAATTGTCAGAATTGCAGAATCCTTAATGTTTTTGTTTTCTATTAACCTTTGTTGTATTTTTTTAATATTTTCATTATCAGGCACATAATATACGCATCCATTCTCGCACTCAAACTCATATTTTTGACATTCAATAGTATCACTTTTATTATAAAGACACCACCCATCATCTTTCTGAACAGCTTCGACTTCACTGTTTTTGATTTTCATGTGGAAATATGCCCACTTTTCATTAGGTAAGGCATTAATCTCCATGTTTAAAATATCCAAATCTGTTTTTTGCTTATGATACTTTTTAGCAAGATGATAGGTATAGTTTTGTATATAATTGTCCAAATGGCTGTAATAGTGATAAGTACTTTCAATCTTGCTGTGTCCTGAAAGTTTTTGCACAGCTATTAGTGAAATATCCTGCAAAATCATATTCATAATAGCCAAATGACGTGTATCCATTAATTGCATCTTCTCTATTTGATACTCTTTTAATTGGTTATTATTAGCACATTTCTGTACGATTTGTCGCTTATACTTCTTCTCAACTATTTCAATATAAAAGTACTTTAATAATAGTTGCATTTGCCTTGGTGCTAAATAATCAATATCACCGCTTTCCCTGGTACAAATTAGATTATTGAGTTTGCGTGAATTTTTTTTTAGTGCACGGTTTGATAATAAAAATTTTCTTTGTTTTGCATCTCCTTTTCCTTCCCCATAAAAATCCTTCTTAAAGTCATAATCATCAACTAAAGCCTTATATTGTTCAATTAAGTCATTAATCTCCTTGGTTATAGCTATCTCCTCACACTTATAGGCCTTCTCTATACTTGGGTCTATTTCTATCTTTCCACTATTATGCCCTTTTTGGGTACTACGTCTGATTGTCAATGAGTAATTATTTTGGTCTGGATTGTTGCATTTATATGGTGTAACTGTAAATTCCCGTGAACGCATAGGAATATTCACAGTTATTTTCCACCAGAGTACAATTGGAAAGAAAAATTCTAATTCAATCTGAGTTGCTTCAACAATGAATGTATCTATTATATCGTCAAACTTAAATACACTATCAAAACTTGGTAACAATCTCTTGTCGTAACTGTAACTGTGTGCAAGCATATCCTCATAAATTATGTAATATTCTTCCTCGATAGCAAGTAGCTCAAAAAACTCTAAGAACTCCATTATACACGACATATAAAATCCGTGATGTTTGTCAAATTTATCCTTTTTGCTGCCATATTTCTTTAAATTTTTCTTGAATTCACGAACTTCTCCTTCATCAAAATACAAAGTTAATCTCATAATCCTTCTAAAGTATGCGTTAATACTATAAACAGTTTTGTAATCTAATGTTCTTATTTTCATTATAAAATAACACCTGAAAGCTAAGATTAAATCTGAATAGTTAAATTCAAGATTTCTCTTCTTTTTCTGGCCTGAGAAGGAAATTTCATCAAATACTAATATTATTTTTTTAGTTTCTAATCCATCAGTTAAATACCAAAAATTATCATAAAATTCACATGTTTTAACAATTATACCTATATCCTTAAGCTTATTGAATTCTTCGATATATTTTTCTGGATTATCTTTATCGAATGTCATTAATTGACTAATCAAAATATTTGAATCATCAACTCTTTCAAGTATATTAAGCATTAATATCATCCTCCTTACTACGCAATTGAAAGTCCTTACTTTCAACAGTTTCTAATGAATCGAGTATATCCTTGGTAATATATATTTTGACCCTTTCAGGACCAAGTATAGTAATTGCTTCTCTAACTAATTTTTTTAGTTTATCCAGTAGAGTCGAATACCTGGTACGGTCTTTAATATGCAGTGCACTATCACATCTATTGACAGTATCCTGGATTTTCTGAGAAAGCTCAATAAGAAAATACTTTTCAGCAACGAGAAATACACATCCAAAACATGTCTTACTTGAAGGATTAGCACATTTTTCACTCAAATACTGATGGTTCTTTAATACTGTGTCAATCGTACTATATCCATCATTTTCACTCTCTATTGCAGAAAGTAATGCTTTTAACAAACAACTTACAAATACATGCTTTGATGCCGATTTCTCAGTAAACAAGTTCAAAAGTGCCTTCTTTGCAGTATTTCTTTCACCCTTAATAACACTACTAATTAATGAGTCAATAGTATTTTTCGTGTATATAATAGCCTTAGATATACTCTCTATCTGGCTTGCTTTTAGACCTAAGTTCTCAATCATCTGAGTTTGTTGTTCCATATCAATATTGACAAAATTATTATTTATTGCAAACAATATTTTATACGGTGCAAAGCTCATCACTCCTCGCCGAATAAGATTAAGTGTGATATTGTTCAAATCATTATCTTTTGACATTAAGCCACCTAACAAATAGGGGTCTGCAGTAACATTTGAAGGAATACCTAATGTCCCAGCATGAGGTCTTGCAGCAGCAGGCAAGAACAAACCCATAGCAGGACTATCTTTTTCCCCTTCTTTTTTTAATAATCTCATTAACGTTTTTACAGCACGAAGGTTTAAAAATCCCTCATCCCCGAATATAGCAGTATATGAATCGCCAAAGTATTTAATATGCACTCTTGGACGACCAAAATCCTTTGTTATAATTCTTTCAGTATCTTTATTCTTTTGTGTATAAATCACTTGTCTGTGAGCTTCACAAACGGCTAAAAGAAATCCTATATAACCAACCATAGTATCATCAACAACAAAAACTAACGGTTTATTATTTTTACCAGCGTCTTTACCATATCCATTTATTTTAATAAACACGCTATAGCATATTGCGTCACCCATTTCATACGAAAATGTTCCCCCATTTTTTATATGCTCCAAAAATGCTTTGCCACTGCTAAATCCGATAACACTAAGGTTTGGTGACGGGATATTACAAATATCGTCTGTCCTCCATGCTACTATGTAGTGTATAGCACAGTATGCCCATGCCATTGATTTACCTCTACTCAAAGCAAGATTCCTTCTGAATCCTTCGTCATCAATTTTCGGGAAAAGAATTTGAGCAAAATCAATCCACTGTTTTTCGGTGTAAGCAATATATGAACCATTGCTATTTCTAATCCTATTTGTATTTGATGCCACTTGAGCATTTGGTAATAAGCTTAAAGGATATTTTTTCTTGCAAAATTTTAAAAAATATCCTAATTCATCTTTCATTGTTACATTAAAATCTGGCATCATTTTAAACTTCTTTATTTGTGCAGTTATTTCTTCTCTATTGTATTGAGTAATTTCTTTTTTTAATCCTTTTGCAAGATAATCATACAATCGCACATAGGATGTGATGATTTTGTGAAAATGCGAACGTGAATTATGCCTTTCCAAAACAAATTCACGAAAGCATTCAAGGGTCAAAGGGATTTTGCTCATACTTATATCAATATAATTAATCCTTTTTATAAAACCTTCATAATTGTCATTCACATTTTTTAATGCTATTTTATTATCAAGGTTGTTTATAACTATCTGATAGCCTCGAACTAAATATCCTTCATTAAAAACATGTTGTTGAGGAGTTATAATTTCTATTTGCTCCCCTTTTTCTATTAATTTTTCAATAAATCTAAGCAATGTACGATAATCTGTTATATCATACATTTTTATAAGTTCAGAACTTGGCATAGTTTCACTTTTTAATGTTACAAAACCATCTACATCGCTCTTATTGTAGTAGTACCCACTCAGGTAATAAACTTTCCTAATAAGTTGAGGGTTATTATCTATTGTCTTTCGAGCAGTCCCTAACAGGCTATTTACTTCCTCGAAGTTATAATAATCATCAGGATAAAATCCACTATAAAATTTAATAAATTTATTAACATCTTCCTTTAACACAAAAAAATTATCATTAAGAATGAAATAATGAATATTCAAAAAATCAAAGTGTTTTTTTAGGGTTGTTATGAGATTATCTTTACATTGTTTGCATTTTTTTCTAAACGCTTGGTAATAAATATATTTTAGGTCATCATAATTGTAATATTCATTGGAGTTAAATAATCCTTCTTCTTTCTGTACGTGAATCATTCTCATCTTTTTTTTATTTTTAACATATTCAAGTACATCTTTGTATTCCATGATAAGTAATTCTTTGCTCCAAAACGCATATTTTTTATCAACAACATCAATTGCAAAACCTTTCTTTTGCATGTCTTTTATAAATGACATTAAGCCTTCATAAGTCAATATATTCAACTCTTCCATGAGCTTTTTAGATGTTATTGTTTCATGCTTAACTTTTAATAAAGTATTAATAATATCTTTATTAAAAAAATACCCATTACGAAAACGAATAGGCTTAAGAAATACCTTATTTTCTTCTATAGATATCGTCTTTATATTAATTTTTAAAATTCTTGCAACATCATGACTTGAATAATAATCAGATAAGTTGAAATTTCTATAAAAATTGATAAATCTTTGAATATCAGCCCCTGAAGCTATAAGGCCATTATCTGTTAATGTATACGTTATACCAAAGTTTGAAAAATACGAATATAAAGAAGTAAAAATAGCTTTGTTCGCTCTATCTTTAGCGTTAGGGAATATTTTTATGTACATTTTCTTTAATTCCGAACACTCATATTCCTCATAATCCGAAGGTTCGTTCATTTGTATACCTCACATTATCCTTTAACTTTTTTCATTAATTCTCTTTGAACTGCCTTTATTTTATCATCAACCAAGTATGGATTTCTCCTAATATATGTCATAGCACTATTCAATTTCTTATCTCTTCTGAACATTGCTACCTCAAAAACTGTAACATTCGGGAATTTGGCTATAGTCTGCGAAAAGTAAAATCTCAAAGTGTGGGGGGTTAATTCCATTTGTTCAATAAAATTGGCTTCATCAATAGCTCTGGAATTACCAGATTCTCTTAGTCGTGTAACCAGTCTTATAACCAATTCAGCAAAATGTTTATGATAATCCTGGTCAGTCATAGCAAGTCCATCACGAGTCATAAAGACAGCCCCATATATATTACGCTTTTTAAAAACATTTTTTATATATCGTTCATGTTCACGTCTTACTAAATCGAAAAATGGTAAAAATGCAGGATGCACATAAGCTATATCCCTGGATTTTATTTCACCAACATCAATACCATCACTCCGTAATTCAGGTTTTTCACGCAAATCAATACTCCATATAGTTAGTTCATCTTTTGTATACTCTGAACTAATATTAAAATGAGTTGTATTACATACTTCACCTGCCCTCAGGCCTGCAAACGCTTGCTCTGCGATTCCCAGCGCAATCATGGGCTTATATTTTACGGCAAGGCTTATTAACTCTGAAACAGCATAGAAAGATAAATATTGTAGTCTTTCTTTAATATTATTTGTATTCCTTTTTTTCTCAGGAAGCACAATACCAAAATCACAAGTTGTCACTTTCATCTCTTTTGATTGACCTGCACAGCTGTATCTAACTGTATTTATTTCAAAATCGGAATTTTTAATATATTTCATCGAATAGTTTTCATACAAAAAACGGTAAAACCTTGTTAATCTTTTTTGAATTTGTTCAATGCTACTTCGCTTCTTTTCAGTGTTTTTTCCAACGATGCCCCTTTTGTAATCGTTTAAAAACTTGTTTCCGTCATTTATGGTAATATGTCGTATATCAACTATATTATTATCTATTTCTCTTTTTGCTACTTTTAACTTATCAATATCACGCACAATCAAGTTCCTATCAAAGTAAAGATAGTTTAAAAACTGAACAGTCGTTTTGGCTAAGTTTATTCGTGTGTTTTTTCTTCTATTTCTTATCTTTCCTTTCAGGGTTATGTTACTGAAGTCAGAAACTTGCATTACTTTCCCAGATTTCTTATCAATCAACACTATAAGAACTGCTTCATAAACTGAAAACCCATCAAGTACAGGTACAATTTCAACTTTAAATCTGACATCATTGTAATTTACTATATCACCCATAAATCTCCATACTATTTTAATTTCATTTAACATTAGAAAATTTTACTAATATTAGTATAACATATGCTTTTAATTTTTCCAATTTCTTTTAATTTCTTTTTAATAAATAAAATTTAATAAATCCTTTGATTTAAAGGATTTATTAATAGTCTTAATTTCTTTTATTATACTTATGGATTCCTTCCATGAAAGCATTCCTGTTTGATTTCCTAACCATTCCTTTAGAGCATCAGCGTCCTTTGTCTTATCTAAAGACAGCATGGGCTTCTCATGTTGTTCCTTCGGAAGAGTAGATAATACCTCATAACCAACATTTATAGATGGGCTGTTTGCGAGTACTATTCCAGTTTCTTTTTCAAGCTCTTGTAATTCGTCGTATAGCTTGTCATACTCAAAATTGGACATTATTTCTCTATCTTCCTGGTAGTATGCCTTTGCTGCATTATTCAGCTGCTCTATCTTGTTTTTCATCTGTTCAAGCAGGTTACTCATTTTACGTCCTCCAAAATTAGAAAATGGTTTCAAAAAAATTATAGCATATCTTTGAAACCATTTTGTAAAAAGTTTTAGGGCAATAACCATCTGTTGTTAATTTTTTGTGCCCTCATATTTTCTAATGTTCTAATAATAGCTGTACACATTGATTGTGCCGACTTTTGTCTGAATTCCTTGGAACAGAGCTTGGTTCTGTCAGCCTTGTTTGACATATAGCCAACCTCAACAATAACAGCGGGCATTGAAGTGAACTTTAGCACAGCTAAATTGGGACGCTCAATGATGCCATTATCCTTCATCCCTAAATCATTGACCAACTGCTTTTGAATGTTTTGGGCAAAGATCTTTCCAGTCATCAGCTTTTGCTGTCCCGGGGCATCATCACAATATAGCGTTTCAGTACCATGATAGCTAGTATCTTCCGGCATGATATTGTTGTGTATACTTACAAACAATGTGGCATTGAGCCCATTTGCTATATTTGCACGAGACCACAAGTCAATAAATTCATCGTCCTGACGGGTATAAACAACATTAATATTGTGTTTTTCAAGTAATTTCCCAAGGCGCTTAGCGATATCAATATTAAGCTTTTTTTCCATAACACCATTTTTTTCTGCTCCTTCGTCTTTTCCACCATGCCCGGCGTCAACAACAACAATAACTGTCTTTTGCCGTTCCTCCCTATACTCTTCCATCTCTTTTTTTATTATCTGCTGTTGCCTTATTCCATCAGGTTGGTGCACTCTTGAGGGGAAAAAATTAATTACACTTCTTGCATTAGGGCTAGCTATTATAGCAGCAGAAAAAATTATTAACATAATAATAAGAAAAAAGAGTTTATACCACTTAGTTAAATTACCGTTTCCTAAGTATTTATCTCTTTGATCACACTTATTTTTATTTTTATATCTATTCAGCATACTGAGCCTTCAATCTGAATCATTTATTGGTAATACTCATTGATTGTTAATCTTGCAATGAATATTCTATAATTCTTATTCTTTAATTTATATACTTGTTAATGTCTTTCAATGTAATTCCCTGATGCAATGCAATATTTAATCCGTTAGCTACTACCTTTGAGACTCTGTTTATAATGTCATCTATTTCCTTTGGCGTCACGATAAGTTGTCCTACAAAGGGATTGAGTGCTTCCTGTAGTAGTTCATATTTCTCATCCCGATTAATAGACTTAAGCATATTGTAAAAATCCTTGCTTTCCTTTGACTCATTCATCAAACTATCTATAACCAAGTCCATAGCATCATTTGTCAGTGTTGCTGCATCAACAACCGTAGGTACTCCAATTGCTATTACCGGAACGCCCAACGTATTCTTTGTCAGCTCTTTTCTTTTGTTACCAACTCCAGCCCCGGGTGAAATACCTGTATCCGCAATCTGAATTGTGGTGCTAACCCTCTCCATATTTCTAGCGGCAAGTGCATCGATTGCTATTACAAAATCGGGTTTGACTCTTTCCACTACTCCTCTTACCACTTCGCTGGTCTCTATACCAGTAATTCCAAGTACTCCTGGGGCAAGTGCACATACTGGTCTTACACCCTCGTCCACATGCTCAGGAACATATTCGAGCAAATGCCTTGTAACCATAAGACTGGACACAACCTTCGGGCCAAGTGAATCGGGAGTTACATTCCAGTTTCCCAATCCAATTACAAGAATTGTAGAATCCTCCTTCAACTTAAGCATATCAACAAGCTCCTTTGACATATGCTTAATAGTCTTTTCATGAAGCTCTTCATCATTAAATTTTAAGTCCGGGACCTCAAGTGTTATATAATTGCCTATCGGCTTTCCTATTGCCTGTTCTCCAGCCTTTGAAGTAATGCGAACCCTGGTAACCTTTACTTCTTCATCACCATCATTTTCAACAATGACCCCAGGAGGAGTTCTCTGCTGTGCCTGCTGCTCATTGGATTGTGAACTATTAATGAAAATCTCGTGTGCTTCAATCGCCAAGTCGGTTCTTCTATTTTTGAGAGTAATCATAATATAGATCCTTTCATATAAATCATCTTGTGTAATTACTATTATTTTCACTTTCTCTATTTTTAGCACAAAAAAGAAAACTTTTTTACTTGCAATTTATTGCTTAACGTGGTAGAATATCTTACGTTATGGGCAAGAAACGGTTTATACCGATTAATCAATAAAGCATTTTGCTCAAGTTAAGCAAATTTAGGCTCGCAGGAGGTGAATACTTTGCCAAACATTAAATCTGCAATAAAGAGAGTTAAAGTATCAAAAACTAAAACATTAAAGAATGTTGTTAGAAAGTCAGCTTTAAAGACTTCAATCAAGAAGTGCAAAGAAGCTATCGCTAATGGTCAGGATACTGCTGCAGAATCATTTAAGAGTGCTACTAAGGCTTTAGATAAAGCAGCAGCTAAAAATATTTTACACAAGAACACCGCTGCGAGAAGAAAGTCAAGATTAGCAAAGGCTTTAAATGCAGCAAACAAGTAATACATTACAGATAGCGACGTAGTGCCTGTTTCTTCATAAGAAACAGGCATTTTTGATTCTGAAAGGAAAAAACATGGGAAAAACATTGGTATTAGCTGAAAAGCCTTCGGTTGCCAGAGATTTGGCAAAGGTATTGGGTTGCAGCCAAAACAGCAACGGATTTATTTCAGGTTCAAAATATATAGTCACTTGGGCACTTGGACATCTTGTTACACTTGCGGACCCAGAAGCATATAGTGACAAATATAAGAGCTGGAGAATTGAGGATTTACCTATGCTCCCCAAAAAAATGGAGCTGGTTGTCATTAGAGAAACCTCCAAGCAATTTGGTGTGGTAAAGAATCTTTTAAAGAGAGATGATATAGATGAACTGGTTATTGCGACTGACTCCGGGAGAGAAGGAGAACTTGTCGCACGTTGGATTGTTATTAAGGCAGGCTTCAAAAAACCTATCAAGAGGCTTTGGATATCATCTCAGACAGATAAAGCTATAAAAGAAGGTTTTGCAAAACTTAAGCCTTCTAGAGAGTATGATAACCTCTTTTATTCCGCTCAAAGCCGTGCAGAAGCGGACTGGTTGGTTGGGCTTAATGTTACAAGGGCCCTAACGTGCAAATACAATGCTCAATTATCGGCTGGACGTGTTCAAACGCCTACATTAGCAATGATTGTTGAGCGTGAAAATGAAATTAAGAAATTCATTCCAAAGGACTTTTGGACTATATCGGGCAGCTTCTGTGGCTTTAATGTACAGTGGCAGGACAAGAAATCAGGTCAGACAAGGATATTTGATAAGCAGCTTGCAGATAATATTATTAAGAAGGTATCAAATCAGCCGGCTGAGATTACTGATATTAAAAAGGAAGCAAAGAAAGAACTTCCCCCGCTGGCTTACGACTTAACTGAGCTTCAGAGAGATGCAAATAAGCGTTATGGTTACTCAGCAAAGCAGACTTTAAATATAATGCAGAGATTATACGAGTCTCACAAGCTAGTTACCTATCCTAGAACTGACTCGAGATATATTACTGACGATATTGTTGCAACACTTCCAGAACGATTAAAGGCTATAGCTGTTGGTCCTTATGCGAAGGCAGCTCAGCTTTTGATACGCAATAAGCTCAATATAACAAAGCGTTTTGTTGATAACTCAAAAGTAACTGACCACCATGCTATTATTCCTACTGAGCAATTTGTCAATCTTTCGTCTCTCAGTAGTGAAGAAAGAAATATTTATGACCTAATTGTGAAAAGGTTTCTTGCCGTATTAAGTGCACCATTTGAGTATGAGCAAACTACCGCCCAAATTACCTGTTGCTCTGAGTTATTCTATGCTAGAGGAAGGATTGTAAAGGCATTGGGCTGGAAATCAATCTACGAGGGTTTTGGGCGCATAGACGACGATGATGAACAAGATGAATCGGAAGCTAGCTCTGAACAAGCCCTTCCAAGCGTTAATAAAGGTCAGAAGGATAAGTTGACGTCAGTACGACCTATCAACGGTAAAACAAAGCCTCCTGCACGCTATACAGAAGCTAGTCTTCTGTCTGCAATGGAGCACCCAGGCAAATTTGTGCAAAGCAAGGAGCTTAGAGAAGCACTTGAAACAACAAGCGGACTAGGAACTCCTGCTACCAGAGCAGACATAATTGAAAAGCTGTTCAATACCTTTTATATAGAACGAAGAGGAAAAGAGCTCTTCCCTACCTCCAAAGGAATTCAGCTAATAGGCTTGGTACCAGAGGATCTCAAATCTCCTGAGCTCACAGCAAAATGGGAGCAACAGCTATCCCTAATAAGCAAGGGTAAAATAAACTCTGTTTCCTTTATTAATGAAATGCGCGGTTATGCCTCAACTCTTGTCAGCAATGTTGTGGCTAGTAATGAGGTTTATAAGCATGACAATGTTACACGCCAGCGTTGTGAGTGTGGCCAATTTTTACTTGAGGTTAACGGCAAGAAAGGTAAAATGCTGGTTTGCCCTGATAGAGAATGCGGGTACAGAAAAACTCTCACTCAAACCTCAAATGCGCGTTGTCCTGAGTGTAAAAAGAAGATGGAGATTCGAGGAGAAGGTGAAAATAAGACCTTTTACTGTTCCTGCGGGTATCGTGAAAAGCTTGATGCTTTCAAGCAACGCAAGAATGAGCAAGTAAGCAAGAAGGATGTAACAAAGTTCCTGAGGCAGCAAGATAGCGATGAAACAATCAATTCTGCACTTGCTGAGGCACTTGCTAAATGGAAGAAATAAATTATTCCCCCACATAGACAAAGATATACCCCCGTGAAGTAAACTTTTTTAGGTTCATTTTACGGGGGCTTTTGCTTATTTTTAAATAGCTACAAAGTAAGATAATCTTCCTAGTTTATAATTACCTAGTCAATATATAAAGCATTAACCTTTTCTTATTTTTCTTCATATTCCTTCAGGTCATGCTTCTTCCATTGAAGTGAAAGCTTGCTGTAGTTCACACCATTGATAGTGGTATTTGCCCAGATGTCCTTTGCCTTCTTCAAATTGGCGTCCGACGTATTTGAAACAGGAATATACACGGTCTGAATATATAAATCTTTTCCGATCTTGATATAGTAAATGTATTCATTTGCGATGCTATCAAGATAATAACTCTTTGATTCATCATCTTTAACAAACTGCTGAATAGCATTGACATCAAATTCCTTTGACAAGCAGTATATCTGAGCACCGTTATATTCAGTTGATGAAATACTAACTTTTGCAAGCCCAAAATTAACCTCCTCATTCTTGAGGTACATCAAGCCTAATGGGCTTATGGTATCTTCTAATTTTGCGGAGCTGAGAGAAACATTCATGGACAAATTTATGTTGCTTTCAGGATCAAAAGCATTGATGTATTCAGCTGTTCCAACAACGGAGCCTCCATAATAGCTAGAATACATATATTTATCATAATAGTATCCACTTAGTCCAGTATTACCAGTATTCCAGTTCCTTGTAACCTTTGTTGCAAAATTATATTTTTTCATTTTGAAATCTTTGGGCTCTGAGAAATTAACAAGACCTTCAGCCTGAGTTATCTTTCCTAAATATTTACTCAGATTTGCTTTATCCAGTGTAAAAGAGTTAAGCATTTTATTAATACTTGCCTTCTTCTTATCATCTAAATACTTGTCGTCCATCATGATGGCAGAAACAAGGTATTTATAACCATTGCCCACTACGTATAGATTATTCATTATGTATGGCTTATTGGTAATAGTCTTAAAACGAAGCGATACAAAATATGTATTAAGACCATTCTGAGTTTGCTCCTTGCTACTCAGAAGCTCAACCACATTGTCGTTATAATTACTCTTTATTTTGTCAATATCCTTTAATGCCCAGTTTTTAGAGGTTTCTCCACTTGTTGCTGAGCCAACAACACTAACGGTTATTCCCTCCTGAATATTTGTAGCCATGGTATTCATTTCGTTTTCTGTCTTGGTGTCACCAGTACTAGACATTTCCTCATCTGTATAAACCTTTTGAATAATCTGATTTCTAGCATTTGGTGTTCCACTTACCTTCCAGTAAGGGCTTAGTAACATTTTATATCCGTAACTAGTATTGGTATAATTTCTCTCGTCACTTATTGAATCTGATAACTCTTTAATATTTGGGTTTTTGCTATCAAATGTAGTACTAAAGGAACTAGTTAGTTTATCAAACATATCTGAATGATTCTTAAAAAATTCACCACCCATACTGATTGTTAGATTGTATATATAACCATTTTGTACGTAAATCCTATTTTCAACGTATTCTCTAAATTCTTCTGCTGCTTGATCCACCAAATAGTAATCATAATACCCGCCAGCCTTTATGATACGTAAATACTTCTGACCTGCCGCATCAGTAGCTATATCAACCAAGAATTCCTTATCACCCCATAAGTAGTAATAGCTCTGTTTAAGTTGATTTTGTAAAATATAAAGTATATCTTCAAGCTTTAAATTATCTGCATTTTTGTTGACTTCTAAGCTGATATTTGAATTGTAGCTGGTAGTCGACATGTTGAAGTAGTTCGCTCTGTCACTTTTATATATAACTGCGTCATCAGGGAGATACATTGACCATTTATATATGTAGCTTCCAACCTCTGTTTTAGATGCATCCTTGCTTGAAAAAACCTTGTAAAGGTCAATATTACCACTTTCTGCACTCACAATAGGTGCAAAGCAGCCAATTAACAAAATTGTGCAAACAATAACTGAAAGTAATTTTTTCATTTATAGCAAACCTCCTTATTATTTCTTTTTCTCTGGTACTTCTTTAAGCGTTACAGTAATATCAAACTTTTTGTCTCCCCTTGAGAAGGTAAGCTTAACCTTGTCACCGGGCAGATAGTTTTTCAAAATTTCATTGTAGGAAGCAATTGAAGTTGTTGGTTTGCCGTTAATAGAATCCAGCAAGTCCCCCTCTTTTACCTGTTTAGAGGTAACTACCGCATTATCTTGAATTGTGACAACTTTTAGACCCTGATTGGTTGGTAATCCTAGCAGTGCTGCCCAGTTTTCTTCAAACTCAATTCCTGTAAAGCACCTTTTAATCTTACCGTATTTCTTGTAATGATTTAAAAAGTAATTAATGTTACTTGCTGGTATTGAAAAGTTCATACCTTGATAATAGGAATATCCCAAGGTATTAATACCAACCAGCTCACAACTCATATTAACAAGAGGTCCTCCACTATTTCCTGGATTTATTGATGCATCGGTCTGTAAATATGAATAAATGCCGTCAACAGGCCTGTTTAAGCCGCTGATGATACCCTTACTTGCACTATTTCTGTACTCAAAAAACAATGGTGTACCTATTGCAATAACATCATCACCAACTTTTGTTTTCTTTTCATCAGCGATAGCCATAGGTTTAAGGTCTTTGCGATCAATCTGAATAAGAGCCAAGTCTATATCCTTGTCAGCATATAACAGCTTAGCCTGATAGATTTTTCCATCATATGTAACTACGAATATTTCCTTTATTCCATCAATTACATGATTATTTGTGAGTATCTTTCCCTCCTTGTCAATCACTACACCTGACCCAAACTGCAGGTTCTTTGGGAACTTACTGTAGGTATCTTCCTGTTCACGGTATTGTGTATTGTTTCCTATAATTGCTACAACCGACTGATTTACCTCATCAATAACCTCTGATACCTTTTGCTTCTCTTGTGTTTTTACAATTTGCTCCTGTTTTACCTGTTCTGTTGCTGCAACGATATCGTTCTGCTGTTGTGAAGTAACAGCTGCAAAGCTAGGTATAGTAACCTGCATCAACATGAATAGACATACAACTAAACTGACAATTCTTTTTCTCATGTAGAATCCTCCTATAAATTTTTAGCCATCAAATATTATCAATTATATACTTTTAGCTAGCAACATATTACCATATTTATACAGTGAATATATTACAAATTTGTGTCATTTATGGGTAAATATTTGTCCTGTTTATTGCAAAATTTTACACAAAAAAAGAGTGCTTATATAGCACTCCTAGAAAAAAATTATGTACTTACAAATAGCTTATTATATCAGTTACTACCTTATCAAGATCTACCTTTGAAGTATTTATAACCAGGTCATATTGGGTTAAATCTGTCCAATCTTGACCTGTAAAGGTATAGAAGTATTTTTTTCGTTCAATATCGCATTTGTTTATTTTTTTCTTAGCCTCTGATGGTGATAACCCATAAAGCTTCTCTATCCTACTCTGCCTGAAATCCTGATCGGCATGTAAAAAGACATTAAAGCGGTTTGGGTTATCCTTTAGAATATAGGAAGCACAACGCCCAATAATAACACAAGGCTCCTTTTCAACGCTTTTAGTTATAATCTCTGACTCAATATCAAATAACTGAGCATTTGTAGGAAGAGAAAAAACCGGTGGAATATACTCACAGCTAAGCATAGGTTGTGTAACCAACACTGCCTGCCAAAAGGACGAAAGCCTTTCATCGATAGATGATAAATGTCTTTCGTTGAGCTTTAATTCTTCTGCTGCCCTGCGTATAATCTCATGATCAATATACTTGTAGGATAACTTTTCTGCAAGCTGCTTACCAATGTAGGATCCCCCGCTTCCAAGCTGACGGTTAATAGTTATAACGGTATTATTATTCATAATGTCCTCCTGTTCTTTGCTTAGAATTGAGATGCCTTTCCTTAATCTAATTATATAACTTTTTTTGATAAAATCCTATCTTATTATGTATTTTTCATAAGCTATTTAGTTTTATAAAAACATATAAACAAAAATGGCTATATTGTTCATGTAAATTAAAATAAGTTATATAGTTTACAAAACATAAAATAAAAATAACCTATATAGTTTTGTAAAAAACATATAATTTAAAATTTATCTTGTTTATGTAAAATAAAGCTATACTTATTAATATGCTATTGAAATAATAAATGCACCTACCTAAACAGCTGAATGCCAATTAAGTTGGTGCATTTAAATTAAATGTTCTTATACTAAACTAGAAAGTCACTTTATATCTCCATGATAATAGGAAGAATCATTGGCTTTCTCTTTGTCTTTTCATATATACAATCCCTAAGCGCATCACGGATAGCAGACTTTCTAGCAGACCAATCACCATGGTTCTTTCCACCAAACTTATTAACTGCTTGATTAGCTATCTGCTTTAACTGCTCCATGAGGTCCTCTGATTCTCTGACATACACAAAGCCTCTTGATATAATATCTGGGCCAGCTACAACATTGCCGGTATCTCCTTCGATTGTGATGACCACTACAATCAAACCGTCCTGTGATAAATGCTTTCTGTCTCTAAGAACGACATTACCTACATCGCCCACTCCAAGTCCATCGACAAGCACTTTACCAGAAGGTACGCTTCCATTTATCTTTGCGGAATCATTTGTAAGCTCAAGTACCTTTCCAATGTCCAAAATAAATATATTCTCACTAGGCATACCTAGCTTTCTCGCCAAGTCACAGTGCTGTCTTAGATGTCTGTGTTCTCCGTGCACCGGCATAAAAAATTTAGGCTTTACAAGATTGTGAATTAATTTCAATTCCTCCTGACAAGCATGCCCTGAAACGTGTATATCAGCTAGCGCATCGTATATTACATTTGCTCCCTTTTTGAAGAGCTCATTTACTATTCTGGATATCAACTTTTCATTTCCAGGGATTGGCGAAGCAGAAATAATAACAACATCACCTGGTACAATTTCAACCTTCTTGTGCTCTGAAAACGTAATTCTAGATAGAGCAGACATAGGCTCCCCCTGACTGCCCGTGGTAATAATGACAAGCTTATCATGTGGCACTCTGTCCAGTGTTTCCATGTCAACAAGCACGCCCTCGGGTACAGTTAGATAGCCCAACTCCATGGCAACATTTAATACATTGAGCATACTTCTTCCCAATACACTAACCTTTCTGTCAAACTTAACAGCAGCATTTATTATTTGCTGAACTCTGTGTACATTTGATGCGAAAGTAGCCACCAGTATTCTGCTTTTACAGTTCATAAATATCTCGTCCAGTGATTCTCCAACAGTACGCTCTGACATTGTATAGCCAGCACGTTCTACATTGGTACTATCACACATAAGCAATAGAACACCCTTTTTGCCAAGCTCGGCAAACCTTGCAAGGTCCATTGGCTCACCTTCAATAGGAGTATAATCAATCTTGAAATCTCCTGTATGAACGATGACACCGATAGGTGTAAATATCGCTAATGAAACAGCATCAGCAATACTGTGAGTAGCTCTGATAAACTCAACCTTGAATGGTCCTAACTCTATTGTTTGCCCTGCGTGTACAGTTTGAAGCTGTACCATATCAAGCATTCTGTGCTCTTCGAGTTTATTTTTAACCAATCCAAGAGTTAATCTTGTACCATATACAGGTACATTAATTTCTTTTAATACGTATGGTAAAGCACCAATATGGTCCTCATGTCCATGTGTTAATACAATCCCCTTTACCTTTTCCTTATTTTTTGCTAAATAAGTAACATCAGGTATTACAAGGTCTATCCCAAGCATCTCATCTTCAGGAAACGATAAACCACAGTCTACAATAAGGATCTCTTCTCCATATTCAAAGGCGGTAATATTTTTGCCAATTTCTTGTAGCCCACCTAATGGAATTATCTTTAGTTTTTTCTTAGCTTTTGACACAATCAAACCTCCATGTTTTGTTTCGAATAATATGTTTTTAATTTAGCGCTTATAACGAGAAATTACTTCTTGATACTGGCTTGTAATCTTCAGTGTTATGTCCTTCCAGTTATAATGCGTATGTACCTCTTCTAGCGCAGTACATTTAATCTTATTTGCAAGTGTTTCATTTTTTAGTAGTTCTATAATACAATCCGCAAGTGAGTTAGCATTTCCAGAAAAGAAGGTCATGCCATCAACCTTGTGATTTATAATCTCCCCCAAGCCTCCACAATCAGAGACCACTACAGGAACTCCAGCAACCATGCCTTCTAGTGCAACGATACCAAAAGGTTCATAAGTGCTAGGAAAAACAGCTACATCTGAGCATTTATATAACTTTAGCAATACTTCCTCAGATACAAAGCCTGTGAAATACACCCTATTGTTTACCCCTAATGTATAGCTCTGCTCAACTAAACTTTTGAGGCACGGGCCCTTTCCTGCTATAACAAACTTAACATTGCTATAATTCTTAACTATCTTTGGGATTGCATCTATTAATACATGCACTCCCTTTTCGTTAACTAGCCTTCCCACAAAGAAAACTATTTTTTCATTGGCAGAGGCATAGTTCTTTCTAAAATCACCATCAAATTCTACATTATTAAATTTGTTTAAGTCAACCCCATTATTAATAATACATATTTTGTCCTCAGTTAGACTAAATATAGCTTGAATTTCTTTTTTCATATAATTGCTATTTACTATTACTTTGTCTGACTCCGTAACAAGCCATTTTTCAATATTTGATATTGAATTCTGCATATCAGTATGGATTCCATTGTTTCGTCCGCTTTCAGTTGCATGAATGGTAGTAATGAGTGGTAAATTAAAGCTCTGTTTTAATATTTTTGCTACGTATGCAACCAGCCAATCATGAGCATGTACTATATCAAAAGAAGTCTTTTTGAGCAATTCTATTGAATACTCAAGCAATGCAAAATTAAGCTGCATAACCCATTCTACAAAATTGTTTGAAATATTATTATAAACATGTATTCTATGTACATGAACAAACTTATCCAATTCATAATCCTTAGTACCAGGTTCCCAGCATGTAATTACATGTACTTCATTACCATTATTGCCAAGATTCTGAGCCAAGTCGTATACTACTCTCGATATCCCACCTATAATTCTCGGTGGATATTCCCATGAAAACATTAATATTTTCATAAAGGCCCCTACTTTTACATATATAATTATTCTACCCAAACACAAACCAATAATATCAATACATGACATTATTCTATCATAATAATATGTTTTTTTCAAAAAACATTTATATACTAATAAAATTATTTCCAAAAATTAAAAATTTATTGACTGCTAAAATATTACCCATTATAATAATATTACTAAGGTAATACTCTCTTTTGTTTTGCCCGGATGATTGCAAAGAGCAGAAGTTTCATAACTTCTGCTCTTTGTTTGTCTATTATTTGTATATTATTAGTAACTATTCTAAAAAGCTATAGAAACTACTGCATATTACGTTCAAAGTAACTCCCTACATATTCTTTTACACTGTCCTTAGGCATATCTAATACAACTGAAAATTCCCCATATAACAAGTCTTCTGCCATTGACATAAAGCGCTCGTCGATTTGTCCAAACTTTTTGCCAATCTGTTCTGTTTGCTTTTTCTTTAAGTACACTGTTTTTAACATTAACAAAAGGTTAGTGCACTCTTGAGTATCTATACAGCGTTTATAAAAACCCTCCCACATCCTGATATCACTCATCTGTATTTTTTCAGGACTAATGGCGGGGATATCAGCTATAAGTTGTTTAGCTTCAACATCTGATATAACAGGCCTTATAAAATTAGCCGTATCTACAGGAGTAAAAATCTTTTCCTGATGATACACCGGTTGCAATGTATAATAAAGCTTCTTGCTATCATTCCATGATGTATCTATCGCTGCTACGTCTTCCACCTTGCACACACCCGACTTACCATATACTACAAAATCACCAACCTGATACATTTTAATACCCCTTTTCATAGTTCGAAGATAAAAATAACGTGAGTATTGACAACAAGCCTTACGTTAGTCAATCTACACGTTGTACAATATACTTACATCTGCATATACTTCTGATTCTGATTCTACATCTGCTTCTACATCTACTTCTGCTTCTACATCCACTTCTGCTTCTACATCCACTTCTGCTTCTACATCTACTTCTGCTTCTACATCTACTTCTACATCTACATCTACATCTACATCTACATCTACTTCTGCTTCTACATCTACTTCTGCATCTACTTCTGCTTCTACATCTACACCTAAATGTACTTCTTCCAGCTCTGCAAAAAGCTTTTCTCTAACTAATTATATTTATATTTTATCATTTTTTATAAATTAATGTAAGGATTATTTTATAATTCATCAATCTTATCATTTATATATTCGCATGCTGCTATTCCTGCCACTGCACCATCCCCAGCTGCTGTGGCCAATTGCCTGGTATATTTTGTTCTGCAATCTCCTACAGCATAAATACCTGGAATATTGGTAGCGCAGTCCTCCGAAGCAATAATATACCCCGCAGAATCAACACTAATAATGTCTGAACAAAAAGAATTATCAGCTATATGCCCTATAGCAATAAACAAGCCATCAATATTGATTAACTGTTTTTCTCCAGTATTATTATTCATAACAGCAATTTGTTCTAGTGAATCATTTCCTATTAATTCAACTACTTGGCTTTCCAATAAATATACGATATTTTGGTGCTTTTTAAGGTTCTCAACAAGTCTTGCTTCAGCCCTGAAGGTGTTCTTTCTATGGATTAAGTACACTTTTTTGCAATAATGCGCTAAAAATATTGCATCTGTTATAGCCGTATTACCACCGCCTACTATTGCTACATCTCTGCCCTTATAAAAAGCCCCATCACAGGTAGCGCAGTAGGAAACACCATATCCGGTAAACTTTTTTTCGTTTTCTATATTAAGTTCTCGCCTTTTTGAGCCTGTTGCAATGATAATACTTTTGCACTCATAGCTATTTTTACTGGTATTAACCACCTTATTAGTAGATGTATTAACAATGGAATTAACTTTTTCAAATTTAACTTGAGCTCCCAACTCAACTGCTTGGTCATATAGCGCCGTTGCAAAATCGACTCCTGTAATTTGCTTAATTGCAGGATAATTTTCTATTTTATGTGAATTTATTATTTGTCCGCCGTAAAAAGCTGATTCGAGTACCAGTGTATTTTTGCCTGCTCTTGTTGTATATATAGCTGCTGAAAGCCCAGCAGTCCCCGCACCAATAATTATTATATCGTACATAAATATCCTCCCGGCAATTTAAAATAAAATGCTCATATAGTATGTGCATTTTTTTATAAAACACCGCATTTAATACATATGCTTTAGCTAATTTTTAATAAAAAAATAGCCGCACAAAGTATTAACATAAATCATATAGTAACAATATAAGTAGTTGAAAGGAGTAATGTAAATGCGTAATATTCCAAGGGACCGCTCAGGATTTTATAATCCAAGATATTCGAGAGCTACCTCTAATAATAATAATAATATTACTATGTTAAGAGACTACGGCCCAGACCCCTTTGTAGTAAATATAGAGGAGGTTACTGAGCGAAACAATAACTTTCGCACTGCACTATGGACGGGCGAAAATCTCCAGGTTACATTAATGAGTTTGAATCCTGGAGAAGATATAGGTATGGAAATACACCCTGAAACTGATCAATTTTTACGAATTGAGGAGGGTTCAGGCATAGTAAGAATGGGCAAAAACAGAAATAATCTAAACTACCAACGACAATTTGAGGATGGTTACGCAATATTAATACCCGCAGGTACATGGCATAATGTTATTAATACTGGTAATGAGCCAATTAAGCTATACTCTATTTATTCACCACCTAAGCATCCATTTGGTACCGTACATGTAACCAAAGCGGATGCAGAAGCAGCAAAATAAGGTAGACTTAAATCAATTAAAATACGACTTAACCAACTACAATATAGAGCTTAATTAAGCTGCTATAAGACTTAAATCGAAACTAAAAGGGCTTCATACTGTGATATGAAACCCTTCTTTATTTCAATAATAATACTTATTTTTTAGTGCTACAATGGCCAGAGCAACCGCAGCAGCTTGATCCACAAGAACTTTTGCCCTGCTTTTTCTTTCTAATCATGCTAACAATGATAAGTGCTACAATAACTACTATCACCGCAAGTACAACAATACTCCATATATTAATATTCATAAAACATCACCTTAACTTTCTTTGAGCTTAGCAGAGTCTACATACTCATGCTTGTTTTTTCTCAATAACAAGTAACCCATTAATACCAAAAGCCCGAACGCTAGCACCGTAAATACTGTCAATCCTTCACCAGAAATCAATAAGCCAATTTGGAATACTATCATGGATATTACATAAGCAAATACGCACATATACCCAATTGCAAATAATGTCCATTTTCCACTATTCATTTCACGCCTAATTGCTCCCATCGCTGCAAAGCATGGTGCACTCAGCAAATTAAACACTAGGAAGGAAAATGCAGAAAGCGCTGTAAAATGTGCTCCGATTGGAGCTAGACCATTGTAGGCACCTTCTTCAACTAAGGATAATGCATCACCAGAAACACCATATAATACTCCAAAAACTCCTACAACCTCTTCTTTTGCTACTAATCCCATCAGTGTTGCAACTGTTGACTGCCAGTTTCCAAAACCAAGTGGAGCAAATATTGGAGCAATAATTCCCCCCAATACAGCTAAAACACTGAGGTCCATGTCTTCTACCATTCCAAAGCTTCCGTTAGTATATCCAAAGTTTGATAAGAACCAAATTATTATACTTGCAAGAAGGATAACTGTTCCTGCACGTTTAATAAATGACCATCCACGCTCCCAAGTACTGCGCAATACATTAATTGCTACGGGAACATGATATGTAGGAAGTTCCAATACAAAAGGTGCAGGCTTACCAGCAAAAGCCTTGGTCTTCTTCAAAATAACACCTGATACTATTACAGCTGCCACGCCTATAAAATAAGCCAATGGAGCAACCCACCATGCGCCCCCAAAAAGTGCCCCAGCTATAAGTGCAACTATTGGCATTTTCGCACCACACGGAATAAACGCTGTTGTCATTATTGTCATTCTACGGTCACGTTCCTGCTCAATTGTACGTGAAGCCATTATACCTGGCACGCTACAGCCTGTGCCAATCAACATAGGAATAAAGCTTTTTCCTGATAGACCAAATTTCTTAAATATTCTATCCATAATAAAGGCCACACGTGCCATATATCCGCTTTCTTCGAGCATTGATAAAAGAACAAACAGAACCAGCATCTGAGGAACAAAGCCAAGTACTGCTCCTACACCACCGATAATTCCATCTACTACTAGACCAACAATCCATGCCTCTACACTTAAGGCTTCAAGCCAGCCACTAACTGTTGGTAAAATCCATTCTCCAAACAAAGTATCATTCGTAAAGTCAGTTAAAATAGTTCCGACTGTTGTTACTGATATATAATAAACTATAAACATGATTGCAGCAAAAATAGGTAACGCGAGAAATCTATTCGTTACAATCTTATCTATTTTGTCAGATGTTGTTAGACTTCCAGCGGCCCTACTTTTCTTTATACTTCTGTCAGTCACCCTGCTTATAAAGCCATATCTCTGATTTGTAATTATGCTTTCTGCATCATCATCGAGCTCCTGCTCACATGCAGCAATATGTTCTTCTATGTGAGAGAGCAATTCCTTTGAAAGCTTAAGCTCTTGCTCCACCTTTTCATCACGCTCAAAAAGCTTAATTGCATACCAACGTAAATTATTTTTAGGTACATATGTTTCTATTGATTCCTCTATATGGGCTATTGCGTGCTCAACACTGCCTTCAAAAGCACAAGGTAAGTTTTTTGGTTCCTTTTTAGCTGCAGCTATAGCTATCTGTGCAGCTTCATTGGTACCACTTCCCTTAATGGCAGACATCTCGACCACTTCACAGCCAAGAGATTGACTCAGCTTAACAATGTCAATTTTGTCACCCTTTTTCTCTATAGCGTCCATCATATTTAATGCAACAACTACAGGTATGCCAAGTTCTATAAGTTGAGTAGTCAAATATAGATTTCTTTCAATATTTGTGGCATCAATAATATTTAATATTACATCCGGCTTCTCATTGACCAAATACCCTCTTGCCACCACCTCTTCCAAGGTGTAGGGTGATAGTGAATATATGCCCGGTAAATCCTGGATTACTACTTCCTTGTTCCCCTTCAGCCTACCTTCTTTTTTTTCAACAGTAACGCCAGGCCAGTTGCCAACATACTGCGAGCTTCCTGTTAGAGCATTAAACAAGGTGGTTTTCCCACAATTAGGGTTACCAGCCAACGCAATTTTAATTTCCATATAAATCTCCCCTTTTTAGTTGCCAAAAAAGTTAGTCATAACTAACTTACAGAAAAAAATAATAGTTACAAATACAAACAAATACAACTACAAAATACAAATAATTACAGTTACAAAATGCAAATAAATATAGTTACAATAACATATAACGGCTCAAAATTATTAATATCATAATTAACTATGTACTTAATTACCTCAATTAACTATAGTACTTAATTTACCTCAATTAACTCTGCATCTTCTTTTCTGATAGTTAGTTCATAGCCTCTTACATTTACCTCAATCGGATCACCTAATGGGGCAACCTTTCTTATCAGAACTTCAGCACCTTTGGTTATTCCCATGTCCATAATCCTTCTCTTAACAGGTCCTTGCCCATGTAACTTTATAATAACTGCCTTTTCTCCTACAGAAATATCCTTTAGTGTTTTCATACCTTCCTCCTTAAACCAATATCCTGCTTGCCATACCCTTATCCAAGGCAATTCTGCTATTCTTTACAGACAAAATCATGTTTCCCCCAATTACTGAAATGACAGTAACCTCTGCTCCAACTACAAACCCAAGCTCTGCTAAATGTAATCTAACCTCATCTTTGCCAGTAATCTTTCTTATGTAATTTTTTTCACCACTTATAGCCATTGATAGTGGCATAATAACTCCCCCATTTAAGTTAGTCGAAACTAACTAGTATTTAAAAAAATGGTTAGCTCTTGCTAACCTCTTATTAAAATTTTAACAAAGTAAAATATATTTGTCAATACTTTATCCAATATTATCCTACTGCAAAATCTGATTTTTTCTAATGCAATACTTAATATTATCGATACTATCCTAATGCAACCCATAATATATTAATGCAAAGTCTGATTTTTTCACTAATGCAATACTTAATATTTCAATATTATCCTAATGCAATATCTAATATCATCATTAATACAAATCCCAATGCACAACCGATTGTTCCTATATTACTATGCTCACCGTCCTGTGCTTCTGGAATAAGCTCTTCTACCACAACATAAATCATAGCACCAGCAGCAAATGCAAGAACGTAAGGAAGCACTGGTGTAATAAACGAAGTAATTAAAATTGTAATTATAGCTGCTATAGGCTCAACAATACCTGAAAACAAGCCAAATCCAAAGGCTTTTTTCTTTGTTAATCCGCTCCCAACAAAAGGAACCGAAATAATTGCTCCCTCCGGAAAATTTTGAATGGCAATACCAATTGCCAGTGCAAGAGCACCCGTAGCAGATATTAACTCTGATCCACTTATCAACCCAGCAATAGTTACCCCAACTGCCATACCCTCTGGAATATTATGGAGGGTTACCGCAAGAACAAGCATAAACGACTTTCCTAGCTTACTTGGACGCCCTTCGGGTGAATCTGTATTAATGTGTAAATGAGGAATAATCATGTCTAGCAACAGCAAAAATCCAATTCCAAGCAAAAAACCTACTGAAGCTGGAATCCATGGAGCTACTCCACTTTGCTCAGCCATTTCAATTGATGGCGTTATTAGAGACCATATGGAAGCAGCAATCATCACCCCTGCTGCAAAACCCAGAAGTGCTTTTTTTATACTAGGCTTTAGTTCTCCCTTGATAAAAAATACCATTGCTGCACCTAGCGTAGTACCAACTAGGGGCATCAATAAAGAAATAATTATGTTAAAATTAATACTCATATTTATTCAAGCTCTCGTTCCGTAATTTTTTAATAATAAGAAAATGTATATTTATATATTCCACATAAAAACTAATATTATATGTATTCCCTATAAAAATGTATATTATATGTATCCCATACAAAAGTGTATATTATATTACCACATATAGATAAAAAAATAAAGCAACGTCGCAAAATATATAGAATATTTTGCGACGTATAATTATATTACTTGTAGTTTTCTTTTCTAACTTCAAAGAAGCTCTTTGGATGGGCACAAACTGGACATACTTCAGGAGCCTTTTTGCCCATTACTAAATGACCACAGTTGCGGCACTCCCACATTGCTTCATCAGCCTTTTCAAATACCTTTTGCATTTCAACATTGCTTAACAATGCACGGTAACGTTCTTCGTGTGACTTTTCAATAGCCGCTACCATTCTGAACTGTTTTGCAAGCGCTGTAAAGCCTTCTTCTTCGGCATCCTTTGCAAAATTCTCGTACATATCAGTCCATTCGTAATGTTCACCTTCTGCTGCATGAAGTAGATTTACTTTTGTATCGCCAAGTTCTCCTAGAGCCTTAAACCATAGCTTAGCATGCTCTTTTTCGTTATTAGCAGTTTCTTCAAAAATAGCAGCTATCTGTTCATAGCCCTCTTTTTTTGCTACTGATGCAAAATAAGTGTATTTGTTTCTTGCCATGCTTTCTCCAGCAAATGCTGCTTCTAGATTTTTTTCTGTTTTTGTACCCTTAATGTTCATAATGACTCTCCTTTTTAATTAAATTATTTCAGGCTAACGCCTGTAAAAAAATATCATAATAATCTCAATTTTTTTCACAATTGCAACATGTCCCGCTAAATAATAATTCATAACCTTTTATCTCAAAACCATCCATAACAGTTTCTTGAAGATCTATGTTATGAGGTACTTGTATATCATAAACTTTGCCACATTTCGTACATCTAAAATGACTATGCTTTGAAGAAAAAAAATCATATCTATCTGAGGCATTTGCCAGTGCAATGCGTAATACCTCACCATTTTTAGCTAAATGATTTAAATTTCTATATACTGTACCTTTACTAATATGTGGATGCTTTTTAGCGACCTCTTCGTAAATCTCATCAGCACTTGGATGATTCTTTAGGTTTTGTACTGCTTCAATGACAAGTTGTTTTTGTATTGTGTTTCTGCATTTCATGATACTAATTCCTTATTGATAATCATTACTATTAAAAATTTACTATATATTTAAAATCATGTCAATACTGAAACTAATAAACCAACATAGAAATTAATAATCCCATACATAAATAAAAATCCCGATATAGAATACATGCTCTATATCGGGATTTTGTACTCATAAAAGACTAAAACAAAAATGCTAATAATCAACCATTGTAGTTCAAATATAGTTTTATCTTTTCAATTGCTTCTTCACTTATTATATGCTCTATCTTACAGGCATCCGATTCAGCAATATCGGGATCTAAGCTTAATGATTTTTTTAGAAACTCAGTAATTAATTTGTGTCTTTGAACAACATTCTCTGCTTTTTCTCTGCCCTCTTTGGTAAGTTGAATGTGTCCATTTGTATCTATACTAATCAACTGTTTATCCTTCAAAATGCTCATTGCTCTGCTAATACTGGGCTTTGAATAGTTGAGTTCATGCGCTACGTCAATTGACCTAACATTACCTAGTTTCTTTTGAAGCAATAATATTGTTTCAAGATAAGTTTCGCCTGATTCTTTTAGTGCCACTGATTCCTTCATCTCCACGTCAATATCCTGCCTTTCAAATAGAATTCACTAATCATTATAACATGATTGTCAACTAATATAGATATGTAATATAAAATAGTCCCATTATTAATGACCATAGTATTGTCTACACATATAATTACAAGATAGTTTTATTATAACGACCTTATTAATAACGACCTTATTAATAACGACCCTATTTTGAAGTTATTCCATAATACGCTTTGGCACTTTTGGTGCGAGAAGCGCTATAATATTCAATAACAATCTCGGTATGATTACTTTCAATAGAAATCATTCGATCACTTTTTTGGTCATAAATGACAGCTGCTTTTAGTTCATATCTTCTATCGTTGTTATCAAAGTATGCCGTGACTTTGGGCATAATATAATTAATAATTTGTTTTACAACAGCTGGGTCCAGCTTTTGAAAAAGACAGTTTCCTAAATCATTTATTGTAGCACCAGCATCATCGATAGATAAAAGGTCTACATAAAATGTAATGTCCGCAATTTGTTTATCACTATTATTGATTACACAAAGATCGGAATCAGGACATACAAAAGGCCCAACCTTTTCTGTTTTACCAGTGAATGCACTTGTCCCAACTAGTTTATATGATATATCCTTTCTTTTTATTGTTTGAACAGAAGCCTTTTTTGTGACAATATCATAGCTATAGTCACAGTCAAGAGCTGGGCAAAGGCTTGAAATAGGCGCATATACTACTCCATTTTTCATAATAGGAAGAGGTTTCATTTCAACATACAAATCATTTATACGAAAAATAGACTTTCCAATTGTAAACTTAATTTTCTTACTCTTGCTTGTAATAACATACTCTTTATCTTTGCCTTGTGTCAAGGTGGCTCCAATAGCTTCAGCAAAAGCTTTAGCTGGTACCATTATCTCATTATTCTCTCCATAGTATGGTTTGGCTGATCCAGCAAGTGCCTTTCCCTCTACGTAAACGCTCAGCTGTGGTAATGACAAAGGAGCTGCCTTTGTCAACAATATCTTATCAGGAACTCTTAATCCCTTCCACCCCTTGATATTACCAGCTCCGTCAGAATTTTCACCGGTAAAAACTAATGTACCATCAGTTTTTAAGCCAACTGTATAGTATTCTCCTGCAGCTATCTGACGAATATTCTTCCAACCACTTACATTGAATTGTCCATAATTTCTAAAAGTTTTGGTACCAACACCAACTACAGTTCCATCTGACTTAAGCCCTACAACATGATTATATCCTGAGACCAATTGAACAATATTTTTCCAGCCGGTAAACTTTGATCTATCATTATAATAAGGATCAGTTTCCTCCCCAACAGTAACAATGGTTCCGTCTTTTCTGAGTCCTGCAACAACCGGACCGATTTTTACAACGTCAACTATGTCCGTCCATATTGAAAAAGCCTTTCTGTAGTCTTTGAGACTGTCTTCTGAGCATCCTGCGGAGTGTATTTTCCCTGCTACATCAATTCCAACAAATAAATCTTCTGAAGCAATTACCTTTTTAATATTCTTCCACTTAGAGATTTCTTCTGATACATCAGATCTGTCTATTCCAACAGATAATACCGTTCCATCACTTTTTAAGCCAAGGAAAGTATCATAGCCGGCAGTAATATCTACTATACCCTTCCAACTAGAAACATCAGGGGCATTCTTTTCAGATAAAACAACAGTACCATCCTTTTTTAGCCCCATTAGATAAGTACCTAAGGATTGTGCAGCTAGCTCGACAATATCCTTCCATTTTGATATTTCAGGGGTATTGTCAAACTTAAAATATGTATTTTTTGTGACAGCTACGGTACCATTAGATTTTATTGCAGCAACCTGATTATACAATGAAACAAGGTTTGTAGTAGGTTTTGGTATAGCAATTTCTTTTGCTTGTACACTGCTTCCTATAGCAAATGTCTGCAGAAATAACACTAAAGTTAAAAAAAATGTAATAATTCTTTTCATACACAGTCTCCCCGTAATATATGTTATTTAATATGTATAAGTGATGGGCGAACCTTCTCAACTAATGTTTTACACTTCCAAAACACTTTAACATATATTCCCATAAGTTTCAATAATTATCTCACACTGTGAATGATATTGAACAATAAATTATATGAATTATTTATTACACTAAAATCATTAATAGTCTTAATAAATCTTTCTCCCCAGTTTGTCAGCAATTCCTGTTTTTCTATAGAAATAAGAGTTAATAATATCTCTCCATTCCTTAGAATGCTCTAATTGGCCATGAAGTCTAGCCAGTACATGACTATACCACTCATCAACAATCTTACCCTTTACTGATTGCCATTTTGAAATAAGTCCTTCTACCTGCTCTACGCCCTCAAAATGAGTATTGTAAATATGCTGTATTAGAGTCTCACCAGATTTCAAGCGGTAGCTATATGGTACACGATGAAAGAACAATAACAATTCCTCAGGACAAGCCTTCATATCCTCATATTGCTTTGCTACTTCTTTATTGTACTGACCCGCAAACCCAGTTCCAGACTTAACACTCCTGTCAACACCAATTGCAGTATGGTCAGCTCTATGGTAGGTCCCCCACTTATCGTACTCGTAGCCATCAACATTTGGACCGTAATGGTGGTTTGGATTTACCATCCAACCAATACCTAATGGAGAAGTATAGTTCTCATATATTTTCCATGAATCAAGCAGCATATCTGAGATTGTATTCACCACGTTGGATTCATTCGTATACGTCAGCTTAATCCATTCTTCAACTATTTCTGTAGCTGCTAGATTTGGGTTCCACAATAATCTCCCATATCCATACAAGTTGGACTGAGCAAGCTGTAAGCCAGTCCAGTTTAAATCATCACCAACATTTACTACTGCGGCAACACCATTAACCCTACTCTTAACAGTGGAGTTTCCAATTGTAGGACAGGTATCAAAGTCCATAATTTCCTTCCACATTGGAATCAGGCAACATAGGTGCCTCTGCTGACCGGTATATTCTTGTGTAATCTGAAGTTCAAGAAACTTATTCGTTTTGTCTAGTGCACCAAACAGAGGTGATACTGGTTCTCTAACTTGAAAATCTACTGGCCCATTCTTGATTTGAAGATATACGTTATCTGCAAACTTGCCATCCAACGGCATAAAATTATCATATGCCGCCCTTGCCCTATCTGTGGTTGTGTCACGCCAGTCCTGCTTGCAATTATATACAAAACATCTCCACACCAAAATTCCACCATGTGGTCTCAGTGCTTCTCCCAACATATTTGCACCATCAGCATGTGTCCGTCCGTAAGTAAACGGACCAGGTCTACCCTCTGAGTCGGCCTTTACCAAAAATCCTCCAAAATCCGGAATGTATTTATAGATTTCTATTGCCTTTACGTTCCACCACTTTTTGACTTCTTCATCAAGTGGGTCTGCTGTAGTTAATCCACCTATCTCCATAGGACTTGCAAAATTTATGCTGAAATACACTCTTATGCCATACTCCCTGAAAATATCAGCAAGCTTAGCCGCTTGTGGCAGGTACTCCTCTGTAATCAGCTTAGTTTCATGCTTATGTACATTTACGTTGTTTATCACTATTGAATTGATGCCTATTGAACACAGCAGTCTTGCGTAATCTCTTATTCTGGTAGTATCCTTAATAAACATATTGTCTTTGTAAAAAATTGAATTACCCGCATATCCTCTTTCTATACTGCCGTCCATATTGTCCCAATGGTCTATTGTTCTAAATGCAAAGAATGGATTTTCAAGCTTATTGATATTATCGAGTTCTGCTTGTGTCTGAAGTAGTCTCAATAGTTCAAACACCCCATATAGTAATCCTTGCTCTGTTTTTCCGGTAAGTATAATGTAATTTTGTGTTTTTGCAACTACGTTCTTTATCAGGTAGCCTTCATTTTTTATGTTGTTTCGCTCTTCTACAGAAACTGAGCAATCAATTGTATCGTTATTGCCCAATGTACCAACAATAATATATGGACGGTTTTTTTCTGGAAGTTCAGTCAATATAGACCCCTGCTTATTTCCCAGCATGCTCTTAATACCAGTTCGAAGCTCATTCACAGCACAGTTAATAATAGGTGTATCTTCAACCTTTACTATGTATTTGCACCAAGTCTTATATTTATCAGCGATATTTGCTGCCTCAATCCTTCTATATGCTAGCCAGCAGCCATACCCTGCTGATAACTTCTTTTGGTTTAATTCTACCTTATTCATTATACAAGCCCTCCTAAAGCTTAAACATTAGTATTTATTGAAAATAATTATCTATCATCTTGGCTAATGAATGTTATATATTTTCTTTATTACAGCTTCTTGCTGAGGAAGCTCCAGAAGTTCCCTCCAAGGAGTTGGCCAACATCTTTTACAATCTGACCTTCTGTAAGCTTATACCCCATTTCAAGTAAGTTCCCATACTTATTAGACAAGACTTTTGCTATTATACGTTTGGAATGCTCCCATTTGCTTATTAGCTGCTCAAATACTCTGCAGTCAGAATGTTGAGGTATAAAAGAATAGCCTAACCATTCTACCCTCATATTTGTAATTAGCTCAATTGTTGTTGGTGAATTGATAAACCACCAGCACCCGAATACCATTAAATTTTTAAACTTTCTGGCTGTAATAATAAGTTCATGCTGATTTTCTAGAGAAAGCATTGTAACAAGGAATTTGTTTTTTGGGAAATTAGAACATAGGGTTTCAACCGCTTGTATATCAGCCCTACCCAACGAATCTCCTGCTAATCTAAGCTCAGCATTTACGCCTCTTTTAACTCCTATCATAAGTGCAAATGGAATATTCTCTTGTCTGCAAACAGGTAGAATACATTGTTCAATAAGTTTTGCTCTCATGCTCCCATCGCTCATACAAAAATCAGGAGGAAGTGAAACAGCACAGTACAGGGCGTCCATTCTATCTATCCATTCCAAAAGAAATCTTTTAACTTCATTAACAGTCCTATCTGTCAAGTCACTACTGACATTGTAGCCCATCAAGCTCAATTCTGCTACTGCCCTATCCCAGCTGTTCAGCAGTATATCCACCCTAAGAGCTGCCTTAAACCTATCGTCTTTTACAAAACCACTTTTCCATATAAAACGTTCCGCATAATCAAATGGGTCATTCGTCATAACAACACACTTTAAATTATTCATTCTGAAAACATTGTCTATATGGTCCGAAAGGTTGATATTATTGAAAAAATCCCTAAAGTAATTAATTTCCTTGTTGTTTACATCAAGCCCTAATCTGTTGAATATTGTGATAATTGATCTTGCAGGCTCACTAACTGGTGTATTGCGGACGAATAGTGTATCCCAGACACATTCCGCCTGTTCTGTTTTACTCAGCTCAAAAAATGCATTATAGTCAATATCCAAATGGCGCATAGTCTCTGCAACCAGGTAATGATACGTCAGTAAATCATCTATTCCGTACAAAAACAGTTTGTCAAACTTTCCAGAATATAAATGAGTATGTATATCTGTAATTTCGGCAGAGAAAACTGCTTTATTAACAACAGACTCAATATCTTGTCTCGTTGTGATGCTATTCATATTAATACATCCTTTCAAATATAACTTCTATTGTAAAGCCTATAAAGTTTAGTTTAATCTAGCCCATTTATTTACACTATCATTATGAAAATACTTTATATTAAGTATAACGCTGTTAATTTGCCTATTTCTTGGATAAAATTGCTTGTAAATATGCAAAAATTGCTTTATTATTTTAGATATACCAAATAATAGATATTATTTTACATGTATTATCCGCCCTCATAACTATCCTGCTTGAATGGAGTGATAAGCTTGAAACTTCCCAGCCAACATTTTACATTGCGTCAGCAAATGGAGACAAATGATTTTGAGCTATTTTATTTTAAAGATACTATCCCAGTGGAAGTCGACTTTCACAACCATGATTTTTATGAGATATACCTTTTTTTATCAGGCAAGGTTACATATGTTATTGAAGGAAAAACCTATCTATTGAAGCCAAAGGATATATTGATAATCAATAATAAGGAATTGCACAAGGCTTTTATAGAAAAAGACATGCTATATGAAAGAATTGTTATCTGGATTAGACCAGATTACATAAAATCACTAAGCAGTGTAAAATCAGATCTTCTATCAGCCTTTGACTCAACTTCCATTAGCAAGATAAACCTATTAAGACCAAATGCCCAGTTATCAGATATTATTTATAATACCGTAGAAAACCTTGGAGTAGCTTATAATAGTACCGAATACGGAAGTGATCTTTTGAAAACTACTTACCTACAAGAGCTTTTGGTGTACCTCAATCGGGCTTATCAGCTGCCATTGAGGAAAGAAGCACAGTTAAGTATAAGTTATGACGATAAGATTAATAACATTCTATATTATTTAAATGAAAATTTAAATGGAGATGTATCACTAGATACTCTTTCTATAAAATTTTATATCAGCAAATACCATCTTTTGCGTGAGTTTAAAAAGAATACTGGATATACTATACACCGATATATCCAGCAGAAACGACTAATTTTAGCTAAGGAGCTTCTAAAGGGAAATAGTAATATAACAGAGGTCTGTAATCAATGCGGTTTTGGGGACTATTCAAACTTTATTCGTTCCTTCAGAAAAGAGTTTGGAATATCTCCCAAAAAATACAGTAAAAAGGTATAACTTTTGTGTATATAGTCTAATAATATTTTTGTTTATAGTCTCACATTACTTGTGTTTATAGTCTCACACTACTTTTGTTTATTGCTTCCCATAGCCCATTTATATAAGCTATGCCCAACGCACGATCATATAATCCATAACCCGGCCTTGCAACCTCACCCCATATCATTCTTCCGTGATCAGGCCTGATATATCCCTCGAAGCCTATATCATAATATGCTTTCATTATTTCATACATATCAAGGGAGCCATCTGATGAAAGATGGGAGGTTTCATGGAAGGTTCTTTCAGATACAAATTTGATATTCCTGACATGTCCAAAATGAATCCTTCCCATTTTACCAAAATACCTGATAAGTTCAGGGATATTGTTGTCAGGATTTGCTCCTAACGAGCCGCTGCACAGGGTTAATCCATTGTATGGACTGTCAACAAGCTTAACTAGTCTCTCCAGATTACTCTTGCAGGTTACTATTCTGGGCAACCCAAACAATTCCCATGGTGGATCATCAGGGTGAATGGCCATTTTTACATCTACCTGCTCGCAAACAGGTATAATTTGCTCAAGAAAATACTTAAGATTATCAAAAAGCTTTTCGCAATCTACCTCCTTGTATTTATCAAAGGTTTCTTTAAGTTCTTTAAGTCTATATGGTTCCCATCCCGGCAAAGAAAAGCCATTTGAATTTGTCTCCATATCCTCAACCAACTTCAGAGGATCAACATTTTTTACAACATCGTTCTCATAGAAAAGCACCTCTGAGCCGTCCTCCAGCTTTTTTGCAAGATCAGACCTTAGCCAGTCAAATATAGGCATAAAGTTATAGCAGATTACTTTAATACCTGCTTCTCCAAGGTTTTTGATAGTCTGCTTGTAATTTTCTATGTATATGTCTCTAGCTGGCGCACCTAGCTTAATATCTTCATGAATATTCACGCTTTCTATAACTTCTAGCGTAAGGCCGTGGCTTGTAACGTTATTTTTCAGAGCAAGTATCTTTTCCATAGACCATACCTCGCCTACAGGCACGTCATACAAAGCGCCTACTATCCCCTTCACCCCAGGTATTTGACGAATTTGTTCAAGCCTTATACTATCATCCTTTTCACCAAACCAGCGAAATGTCATTTCCACTTATAAACTCCCCCTCATTCGCTTACATACTTATCAAGCATCTGCCTAACTGCATTCTTTCCTATTAACATCTCTTTTACATAATTCTCTATTCTCTCACCTAAGCCAATAGAATAAAGATCTTTACCAAATATATTTTCATTTGATAGAATGGGTTTTAGCTTATCACCCAGTGTTTCAGGCTTGCCCAATTCAACGCCTTGTAAATATGATGTTAGTTCCTCCAACATAGGATCAGGGCTCAGTTCCATTGGCTCTCCATTATCATCAACAGCTATTAAATATCTGCACCAGCCGGCAATAGTAATGGGAATATAAATCAGTTTATTGATATCTAAACCATCATTATTGCAATATGCTTTTATAGTTTCCCCATATCGGATCGGTATTTTTTGTGAGGTGTCGGTTGCAATTCTCTGCGGAGTGTCCGGAATATTTGGGTTTGCTAATCTCTCATTAATCACTTCATTAATAAACTCAAATGGGTCAATAATTCCCGGGTCGGCTACTACAGGCATACCCTCATTATATCCAATATATTCTATTAATCTCTTTAATTTTATGTCCTTAACAGCATAAGAAATAGTTTTGTATCCCAGGAGACACCCAAAAATCGCCAAGGCAGTATGTAATGGATTGAGGCAGGTACATACCTTCATTTTTTCCACCCTGTCAACAGTATTTCTATCGGTAAATATTACTCCTGCAGCTTCAAGTGGCATTCTTCCATTTGGAAAGTTATCTTCTACTACAAGATATTGCACAGTCTCCCCGTTTACAAAGGGTGCAATATAGGTATTTTTTTGTGTGCAGTATATCTCTGTACTTTTAAAGCCAACAGACTCCAACGCAATCTTTACGCTTTGTGAAGGTCTAGGTATTATCTTATCTATCATTGTCCAAGGAAATGAAACCTTATTTGTATTATTTAGATAATCCAAAAATCCAGCTTCAACAAACTCACGTTTTATCCATTCACCAGCTACTTTACATACTGCGTCACGTAATACATCACCGTTATGTGAGCAATTATCCATACTGACAAGTGCTATGGGAAGCTGACCCACTTTATATCTCTGATAGAGCAGTGAGGTAATTTTAGAAATAAGGTGCTTTGGCTTTTCTGGCCCATTATCTATATCATATTTCACATCAGAAGTATACTCTTTTGCTGTGCTATATAATTTATATCCTTTCTCAGTAACTGTGAAGCTAACCATCTGTAATGCGGGGTGTTCAAAAATTTCCTTTAATCTATCCCAATCCTTAGATAATGAATCCCCAACCAAGCTCTCCGCTACACTACCAATAACCCTCTTGTTAAGCCTTCTATCAGAATCCATCAGTACCACAAGGCTTAAATTGTCATAGGGCTTGTATATCTTATCAATCAGCTCCATATCGTGGGGTGCTACTGCAATAATACCAATATCAGTAATTCTATTCTCAAGCAAGGTATCCTGTAGTGGTGCAATAAAGCCCCTAAATATATTACCGGCACCAAAGTGCACCCACTTTGGAGTATTTTTAGTTTTCATAGTCATTTCGTCAATATTATATTTGAATAGCTTAATGTGAGCAGCCTCCCACAAAGCCGGATATTTGATTTCTCTTTTATTTAAGTTCATGCCCATTTCACCCTCCTTAATACTATTATAAGATACAAAAATACCATATTCTTTGCATTTATTGCCAAATATAATGCAAATATTGCTATGGTTATTGTAATCAAATTATTTGTAATGGCTTTGTAGATTTGAATTATATATATAGTGAATGGCTTATATTAAGTATGTGGTGTAAATATAAATACAGTTTTGAATAGCAAATATTATATGGAATTTATTTACATATAATAACCGATATGATAAAATTAATATGGTTTGTTGCAATCCAAAGTTTTTAGATTTTCTAACAAATGGAGGGTTGTAAATGTTAATATCAAGAAAAATGACTGTATGTTTTATCCTAATTATTCTTATTTTCTCCTTTCTCATTAATTCTTTATTTCCTAATCAAACATTAGCTTATAGTATCTCAGATTATTTAACCTTTATTGTTTTGTCGAAGTACAGTGCAGAGATGGATATAGGTAGTGAAATCTCAATTTCTGGCTTTGCTTCATCTGGTGATAGGATTTCTTGGAGCAGTAGTAATTCAAAGGTAGCAGAGGTTAATACCTATGGAAAAGTAATAGCAAAGAAATCTGGCACAGCACGTATTACTGCAAAGGTAAAAAATGCAGAGGCAACTTGTAAGATATACGTAAAAAAAACAGAGATCTCTCTTAGTAGTACTTATGTATCTCTTGAAAGAAATAGTTCCTATCAACTTTCCGCCAAAAGCTCAAATAGTTCTCAAATCACATGGAACAGCAGCAAAAAGAGTATCGCTACTGTAGACGAAACTGGAAAAGTCATTGCTCAAAAGCCGGGTGAAACTATTATAACCGCTTCTACTGACGGTACAACTGTTAAATGTAAAGTATTAGTCAAAACCCCTTCTGTAAAGCTAAACAGCACATCCATCAAGTTGTTTAGAAAGCAAAGCTATAAGCTTAGCGCCGAGGTTTCATCAAAGGTTACTCCTTCCTGGAAGAGCAATAAAACAAGTGTTGCTACGGTAGACGAAACGGGCCTAGTGACAGCAATCAAGAATGGTACAGCAAGAATTACTGCCACTGTTGACGGTGTTTCAAGAACTTGTGAGGTAATAGTACAGAAACCAAATATTAGTCTTAGTTCTAGTCAGCTTTTACTTAAGGTAGGTTCAAAAATTAAACTTAAGGCTGAAGTGTCCTCAAATATCCCCCCTGTTTGGTCTTCAAGCAATTCTAATGTAGTAGAAGTTGACTCAGATGGCAACATTAAGGCGCTAAAAAAAGGTACTGCATACATATATGCGTCTGAAGATGGTACAAAAGTTAAATGCACTATAAATGTGTCTAATTAGGTATAAATCTAGATCAATAAATAAGTTTCCTTATTCAAAAATGAGTTTGTTTTATAACAAAAATGAGTTTGCTTTATAATTTGAGGATTGCAACAAACCACCGTATTGACCGAATCTGATCTAGTTTCTAATAAATACTGCTTTTTAGCACAATTAAAACACGTTGCTTTTTATACAGAAGACATACTAGCAACGTCTAAAGTTACATTTTCCTTTGGCAATTTTCTTTTTACAATGAGATAACATAGCAGGTGAATTGCCGCTGTTAAAGCCCACGATACTGGGTATGAAATAAACAAAACCTCCAAGGTACGATAATGAGCGAAGACAGTATAGACCCATACTATTCTGAACAGACACGCACCAGTAAGAGATACCAGCATCGGTATAATAGAATATCCTATACCCCTCATCTGGCCCACCAAAACTTCCATAATACCGCATAAAAGATACGGCAAGCATATATATGTCATTCGTATAACACCAAATGCTATAACCTCAGAGTCGCTGTTATATAAGCTTAGCAATGGTTTGGCGAACAGGACAAACGCCCCGCCCATAGTTATTCCTACAAAGGAAACAATCCCAATGCATATCCACAATATCTTTCTAACCCTCTTATATTGCTTTGCACCCATATTTTGACTGGTAAAGGTAATGTTTGTTTGGTAAATGGTGTTCATTGCTATGTATACAAACCCCTCCAGATTGCTTGCAGCAGCATTTCCAGCAATAGCTACCGAACCAAAAGAATTGATAGATGATTGTATTAATACATTGGATATAGAGAATAAAGACCCCTGAATACCCGCCGGTAGACCAATTCTAGAAATTAACAATAGCTTATCTTTCTTTATACCTAGTTCTTTTAAGTTCAGCCTAATTGCTCCATTAGAAACCATCAAGCAACGTACAATCAATATCATTGAAATATACTGAGAGATGATTGTAGCTGTTGCAACTCCACCGACACTCATCTTAAAACCTACTACAAAGAGTAGATTAAGCAATACATTCACTATCCCTGAAATGGTCAGAAAATACAAAGGCCTTCTGGTATCCCCCACTGATCTGAGTATTGCGCTACCAAAGGCGTATATCATATTTGCAGGCATGCCTATAAATAAAATCCTCATATATAGTACAGCACTATCTACCACATCTGCAGGTGTATCCATTAACAGCAACAGTGGTCTCGCCGAAATAATTCCAACAATACCAATGAACACTCCAGATAAGGCGGCAATAGTGATGGACGTATGTACTGTTTCTTTTATACCCATATAATCATTTGAGCCATAATATTTTGAAACAGCTACACTTGTACCTATTGAAAGGCCAATAAAAACATTGACCATTAGAGTTGTCAATGACCCTGTTGACCCAACCGCAGACAGTGCCTCCTTGCCAACGAATTGACCTACTATAACAATATTAGTGGCATTATATAAAAGCTGAAACATGCCAGTAAGCATTAAAGGTAAGGTAAATATTAGCATTTTACCTAATAATGGGCCTCTGCACATGTCTATTTCATAATTTTTTCTAGATAAACTTCTCATGGTTAATTACCTAATAATTTGCCTTTCGTGCAAAACAATAATTTAATAGAAAGAGTATACTCCTTTTCTTTACATAATGCCATACTAACATGTAACTTTTAGATGTCAAGTTAAAATTTTTAATGTTTTACCGCGAATGATGGTGTATAATTTTGTTAAATTAAACATTACCTTCGGGGGGAAAATGAATAAAATAAAATATTTTTTATCCTTTACAGTGCTATTAATAGTTTGCTTTTGTATTCCACTTAATGCAAATCAGGAAGAAAGTACCGATAATGTTGAGTACTACAGGGCAAAAGTTATAAAGATTTTAGGAGAAGAGAAACCTGAGGTTGAATACTCAGGCGGAGAAGTAACTCTTAACCTACAATATGTTGAGGTTAAAGTACTGGAAGGCCCATTTAGCGGCAAAACATTGAAAGCAGAATATCAGCTTAATCAAGGTATGGACGTAAAATACAATATAAAAGCCCTAAAGTCCGGGGATAAGGTTTTTGTATATATTCAGGAGGACGAAGCAGGCGGTATTCAACAAGTTTACATTACTGAAATTGTTAGAGAGAAGTACCTACTGTTTCTAGTAGCTCTTTTTATTGTTATATTATTGCTGGTTGGTAGAAGTAAAGGGCTAAAGGCACTTATCTCCTTGATAATAACTATTTTTGCAGTAATTAAGGTATTGCTGCCCGCCATATTAGCTGGTTATGATCCGATTTTAGTTTCTATAGGAATATGTATTGTAGTTATTTGTATATCACTGCTCATAATAAGCGGTTACAATAAAAAGACTCTGGCAGCATTTTTGGGTACTACGGGTGGAGTATTGTTCGCCGGAATAATTGCCATTTTAATTGGTACTGCTGCAAAGCTTTCAGGACTCGGTGATGAGGAGTCTCAGATGCTTATGTACATTCCTCATAATGTTGTATTTGATTTTAGGGGTATACTTTTTTCTGGCATTATAATAGGTACAATGGGAGCGACAATGGACGTCGGAATGTCCATAGCTTCTGCTTTGCACGAAATTCACGAAAATAGCCCTGAGATTTCAAAGCTTGCACTTATTCGTTCAGGAATGAATATTGGAAGAGATACAATGGCAACAATGGCAAACACTCTAATTCTTGCATATGCAGGTGGCTCCCTACAGCTAATGCTACTACTTTTGGCCTACCAGACACCGGCTTCTGAATTTATGAACTGGGATATGATTGTCTCAGAAATATTGAGAGCTGTTTGTGGTAGCCTTGGTATAATAATATCCATACCTGTTACCGCGATAACAGCAGGAATTATTTATAAGCAAAGTCATAATACTTAGCTCTACCCTTTTTAGTAAGAGTTCTAAAACACTATTAAACGAAGAGTTCTAAAACACTATTAAACGAAAAGTTCTAAAACACTATTAAACGAAAAGAGTGCCCATAACTATTCTAGTCATGGGCACTTTTCTACTTTAATTTTTTACCGCAGCCTGCACAAAATGCCATATCTTCTGTTACTGGGTTTTGACACCCCGGACAGACAGGCGAAGCTGGGGTCGCTTCTGGCTTTTCCTCAACAGTTGCTGTTTTACTTCCACATATACCGCAGAATACTGAACTATCCTCTATTTCTGCACCGCAATTTGAACATCTCTTAACTCCCTTTATAGACTGTATCTGTTCTTTATATGTATCAATCTTAGCAAGGGACTCTGTAACTGAATTGCACAAGGTTTCAAATTCTGCTCCATTGGAGTTTGGATATAGTTCATAATATTTTTTTCCTATTTGGTGGTAAATATCCTTTATATTATCTTCTTCACCACTAATTTGCATGTTAATTTTTGCAATATCTGCAAGCTCCTTTGTTTTTTTAGCTACGTCCTTGCTTGTACTGCTAATCTTTTCTCCGAGCTTTTCAAAAAACGCCATTCTCATCACCTCAAACTATATATGCTTATTTACTACCTTATCAATAGGACCTACTGACATTGAACCCTGATTAAAGGCTCTGAAGCCAAGCACTACTAATATGATTCTTGAAAGACCCGAAATTACATAGTTGATGATTGAATCTAAGTGCAGTGGCCAGGAAAGCCTAAAATCAATACTTACAATTGAAAGCAGGTTATTTATTACGCCAAATATGTCATTTCCGAAATCCACAGCTATTGAAATTAAAGAGAAACCAATCACTATAGCAACTGCTTTTACTGCACTTCTTCTAAGCCATTCATTGGACTCCATAAATAGTACATAGCCCGCCAGAATAATTAATCCAAGAATATTAATAAGACCTAAAAAGTATAGCGTCGCCCCAAGAAGACCTACAGAAATACCAAGTTTTGTTTTTTGCATAATCATTCTCCTATCCGAAATTTTAGTAAATTAACATACTATACATTTTATAACAATTTTAGAAATAGAACAATATGCTTTATAAATATATGACAAAATTAGAAGTATCTATGTCTTTTTGCTAAATAATGAATAATTACCTCTTCAACTTTCTCTACAATAGCTAAAAATTGATCTTGAAGGAATGCGGATAAACCATAGCAATAGTTTATTTTATATGGCTCGATTCCAATGAAAAGCTATAACATGTGAAGCCTTTTCTCCTAATAGCTGGATTGCCTTTAGAGCGGTAACAGGCTCACCTTTCCAGCGACCGATAATATTATATAAACCGTTGTTTTTTGTGGCTACTGCCCCCTCAACGGCTAGAATATAATCCTTATCGGTGATACTCATCAGCTTATCCATGGCTGCTTCGCCCTCAACAGCTACCAAGCTATTGTCAAAAATGAAATGTGTCATTTGAGAAAGCAAGTACTTAAAGTCCGGGTTTTCACCATCCAAAAGAGAGATTATATTGCCCGAGCAACCAGTTAACTCAAGCCATACAAGGTTCCTCTTGACCAATCTACCTCTTTCGATTTCGTCTTTAACTCTATTAAATAAATCGGACGCGGTCTTAAGTCGTGTAGCGTACTCCGGACATGTTTTGTTTGTATTCATCATATTAACTTCCCAATTACTTTTAGTTTACTTAATATTGTTTGGCCAGCATGACAGGATGCAAACTCACTAGTCAAATCTTTCCCAGCCACAAGGCCAAAGTGCGAAGCAGCTGCCCATGCAGCATTGTTTGTGACATCATATACTATATTGTTAACTGCCACATATGCCGGATTCCCATTTTTACCATTAAACCTTGCTAGTTCCTGTATTGTAAACTCTATTTCATTCTGACTTTTCTGTTTATCTTGTACATTCTTACTATTCTGTTTATTCTCTTCATTCTTATTATTTTGTTTATTCTGTTTATTCTGTTTATTCTGAATACTCTGCTTGTTCTGGCTATTCTGCTTATTCTGTTGAGTCTGTTTATTTTCCTCATTGTGTTGATTATGCCCAAAGTGTTGATTGTGCTCATTATATTGATTCTGCCCTTTCTGTTGATTCTGCCACTTCTGTTTATATGGTTCATTCTGCTGATATTGCTCATTCTGTTGATATGGCTCATTCTGATGATATTGCTCATTTTGCTGATTGTATTTATATTGCTCATTTTGCTGATTTTGTAGTTGTAAAGCTACGGACGATACCGAGCCTTGCTTAACATCACAGCATAGCATATTGGTCAAAAAATCAATCTCATTAAGTTTTGTCTTGAGCTGATACATAAGCATATTTCTTGTGTGTATGCACGGAGCCGAGTATATTAAGTCAACGTAATTATTTGCTTCATAAACGATAGTTTTTATTCTTTGGCATACTGATTCATTACCACAATTCATACAGCCCTCTCCTAGAATCTATTATCTTCAAACAATAAATATTCTCAAAATATAAAAGTCAGATATACATAATATAAATTATGCAAGTGGTACTGCTTCAGCTACTCAAATTATTGAAATGCCAAAGGTTATAGTTAATAACAAAAAGCTCACCAAGTTTTTGATGAGCTTTTGTTAATTCTAAAATGTAATCTTCATTTATTCCGTGTATGTCCCTACTACTGGCAAGCGCTCAAGAACCTTTGTGCCATGGTCAGACGCCTTTATATACTCAGTAATATCAACGCCTGCTGCATAACCCTGGTGCTGCCCACCTTTCCAGCCCTCTGCATTTGTTACATCATAAACCTTGCCATCAAATGCTACATATGCTGCATTTCCATTTTTACCATCATACTTCTTCAACTCTGCCTGTGTGAAGACTTTTTCTCCGTTTTCAGAGTTTACTGTTGCCTGTGATGATTGCGTTGGCTGTGCTGGCTGTGTGGACTGTGTGGTGTTTGTCTCTGTATTAGAAGCTGTGCTCTGAGAATTATTTCCCGAACACGCTGTAAGTATCATTGTGAATGCCAACACTGCTATTAGTATATATTTCTTCATATTTATAACCCCCTTATTTATAGTGAAAATCTTTCAAAGTGAATTTTGCTTTTATTTACCTTAATACTCTTTAGTCCTTTTAACACCATGTCTACCATTATTGCAGGACCACATATGTAAAAATGTGCCTTATCAGCATTAATTCCTTTATTCTTCATGTGCTTCATTATTTTATCTTGTGTCAGAAAGCCTTTTTCCCCTTCCCATTTGTTGTCCATTGACATAACTGGAACGACTGAAAAGTTTTTCATTTTTGCATGCATTTCGCCAAATTCCTGATGCCATATCATCTCACTTGGATTTTTCAGCCCCCAGAGAAGCAGCACCTTTCTGTCCTTATCCATTTGTGACATATATCTCAACAAACTCATAACAGGAGTGATACCAACTCCGCCTGCCAATAGAACCAAATCTTCATCATACTTGACCGCCTCAAGAGTAAAGTTGCCGTAAGGTGCGTCCAAAATTGCTCTGTATCCTGGTTTAACGTTCTTTATAGTGGAGGTATAATCACCAAGTTCTTTTACTGTTACTGAAATAAATTCCTTATTCTCAGGCTGAGAGGATATAGAGAAGGGGTGTTCTTCTGATGAGATGTCATCTCCATAAATCTTTATAAATCCAAACTGTCCCGCCTTATATTCAAAAATAGTTTTGCTCTGTGGCACCATTTCAATTGTCCACATGTTATCGCTCTCCTGCTTCACAGCCTTAACAATAAACTTCATATTTGATTTCATCAAAGGCTTCAGGAACTTGAAATATATATAACCGCTAATTGCAACAATAAAATATACTATGTATATCATTCTTACCAACAAACTTACTCTTGAAGTAGTGGTTAGCAAAACATGTACGAGAAGTAATGTTATAGCAACAGTCGTAAGGTTATGAAGCAGTCGCTGATACTGATAAGAGAATACCTTCAGCTTCTGGGCAAACCTTCTCAGTTTCATAAGTAAGTTTACCTTTAGTACTAGCATTTCTGCCATAAAAACAAATGACAGTACGGTTATTGCTATAAAAATATATATCGAAATATCTCCAAGCCTTGTTTTTAGGCTTTCCCCCATCATATTTCCCTGAAGAATTTTATGAATAAAAGCCAAAATTACACTTACCAATGCCATTATGCCATGAAATTTATAAAACCTATCTTGTCCAATTGATTTTTCCAACATTTTAACTCTTGCAATGAGAACAAATTCAATACAAAGCCATGTGTATGCAACTGCCCCTAACATCATTGGTATGAAAATATTTAGTTGCCCGTACCTTGCTGTATTAGTCGAATATATAGCAGCAGTCAGTATTGCAGGGCTTGTAAAGTAAAGAACAAGTAGTAATACCTTTTTATTCATCTATTGTGTCTCCTGTTATTATATAAATTGTTATTTTTTTACATCAATACTTACTTAAAATTTTATTTGTGTTGTTAAATTTTCCTGTTATAATATACGATTTTTTCAAACGACATCATCTTGTTTTCAACACTAGATATAATTATTATTTATATCATGTTCATTTACCTCTCAATTTACCTCTTTATTTACCTCTTTATTTAGGCATTTTATTTACATCTATTTATATTAAATTTAATTAAATCAATATATATTCACTCTTAATCTAAAACAATTTTTATGACATCTCTATTTATAAATATAAATACCCTAATTTTATCCAATAAAACAAATAATCTAGTGCAAAAAAGAAAGAAAGTCACAATCAGTGACTTTCTTTATAAAACCTATTAAGACTTTATTGCTCAACCTTATAAGGTCTCATCATCTCATTATCTTCATGATCTAGTATATGGCAGTGCCATACATAACCCGGTCCACACGAAGGATTAAATGGGTAAAGATTTGTTCCCGGCTTAACTGCCCCGGAGGGAACATTCTGAGGTGCAAACCTTACCAAAATACGGGTAACTTGATGTGGGTTCATTCGTACAGTATCCTTCCATCCTTTCTCATTAGCATCTGGTTCAATAGGTCCGCCCATCAAATAAGTCTCAACCGGGAGTACTATAGTAGGGTGATCTAAAGGTTGTTTACCGTTTATTTCCTCCCACTTGGCTTTGTAATCGTCTGCTCTAAAATCCTGACGGTTAAGAAGCTGAAACTGAACCAAATGGAGATGTATTGGGTGTGTATCCATGGTGAGGTTTGCAATCACCCACTCTTCAGTAGAACCTACTATGGGGAATTCCGAAACAGGGGCTTCCCATTTCTGCCCATTGAGCAGCAGCATAACAGGGCTGCCACTATTTGGGTCTAAAAGCTCATTGAGCGTGAGGATTCTTTGCCTATCAGGTACAAGCCTAGGTATACTATTCAACTTTTTAGGAAGCTTTGTCGGTTTAACCGGTTCGGGAGAGTCCATAGGAACTGTAAACTGCATAATTTGCCCTACAGTATTAAAGTCTGGGTCATCGCCTGCCGGGAAAGGAGCTTTAGCATCATTGAGTAGCAGTATAGCTGTGTCCGGAGCTATATCCGAAAAATCAATCAGTACATCTGCTCTCTCACCGGGTGCTATCAACAAAGAATTAAGCTCTACCGGCTCAGGCAGAAATCCACCGTCTGTACCGATCTGTACAATTTTCATACCATTTGACATTCTCAAATTGTAAAAACGTGCATTGGAGCCGTTCAACAGGCGAAAACGATATTGACGTCGTTCCACGTCCAAATTCGGCCATACCTTTCCATTTACCATGATTGTATCTCCGAAGAATTCGGGTGACCAATACGGATGAATGTCTGGATTGTTTCCTTCTGTTGTAAATGAAAAGGAACCATCGGAGTTAAAGGATCTATCTTGAATAACCAATGGGATCTCATATCTTCCTTTGGGTAACACAATTTTTTTATTGCAGCCACCATTATCATTACAGTTATTATCATACTTGCAGTTGTCTTTTTCTCGTATTAGGTAAAAACCTGCTAGACCTGCATATACATTAAGACGTGTTATGCCTAGAGTATGATCATGATACCAAAGGGTTGTGGGCTCCTGAGTATTAGGGTAACAATATAGCGAGCTAACAAAAGCAGGGCCTTTTTTACCATTATATGTGAACCATGCATCTGGATGCCCATCAAACTGAGAAGGTGACTCACCTCCATGCAAGTGTGTGACGATGGGTACCGGACTCTGAGCATCGGGGAACCCTGGGGGAAAAGGTGGCCATGGTTTTGGTGGATCCATTGGCATATTATTTGGATTTGCCCAATGTAATGTCGGGTCTACCGCAAAAAGATTTGATCCTGTCAGTCTGTTCAGCCACTTTACCATGGAGGGAATTCCTCTTGTTGCTTCAAAAGTAGCTCCCAGCGCACTTCTAGAGTATGTGATCTTTCCGGTTGTCTCGTCCTTTACTAGTCCACCATAACCCCATACAGTTGTTTTTGGAAAACCTTCAGGGAGTATCTGTTGCTTAAATTCACTGATATCTACAAAATACAAGTGCCTTTTTCCCCGTTTCATATCCAAGTATTTATCTTCTCCTACGGTTATTCTAATAGGTTTGTAAACCGGCGGTTTTACTAATTGATTTTTATACTTTGGAATTGAAAGAGGGTCTAGTTCTATAGCACGATTAAGTGCTAAATTCGAATCTTTTTTCCTTTGAATAGCATATTTTAGTGTACTAATGGCTCTTAGTACATAAAAGTAAAGAATGCTTAGGTAATACTTTATCAAATGAGTAGCCTCCTTGCGTTAGGTATACATAATATATATTTATGCAACTAACATAAGGAAGGTTACAGCTTTGCGGGATATTAGCTTCAGGGTTATTTTAGGCAGGACATAAGATTATTATATACCAAAATCATTGGCTCTTCCTAATGCCATTACAGACATAACTTATGAATTATTTATATAGTACTATTTATATGTACAGTTCTCTCTATATAACAACTCTCAGTATAAAATAGCCGTCCACAACCGAGAATTGGCAAACGCCTCCAAGGGTTTCGACAATATACTTAATGGATTGCGTTCCATATCCATGACCCTCTCTTTTTGCCTGGGGAAGCTCATTAAAAAATATTATATCTTCATTACAAGGATTTTTAACCTGAAAGAGCAGCTTACCACTGTTTATTTCCAATAATACATAGATAATCTTTTGTGTATCAGCTAGTGTTGATACGGCATTGATTGCATTTTCAAGCGCATTTGAAAGTATGGATGTAAATTTAACATCATCACACGGCAAAGTTTCAGGAATTGCTACCTTTACTATTAATTTAATATTCAAATCTAAACTTTTTGATTCATAGAAGGAAAGCACAGTGTTTACAAATCTGTTACTACAGAAGCGTTTTAGCTTAATAACTGAAACCGTCTGCGTAATCTCTTTGAGGTATTTGTTTGCTTCTTCATATTGTTTATTCTCAAGAAAAACAGAAATATTATTTATGTAATGCCTCATGTCATGACGAATAAGAGAAAACTGATATTCGTTTTTTAACATTTGCTCAATTTCCTTTATTGACTGTTGCGAATGAATCTCTAATAAGCGTCTCTTTTGCTCTTCTTCAATCTTTTTCTCATACTCCTTAAAATATACGAGACAGAAAATCAGATAGGAAATGCACACTATAAAGGGCAAAAACTCTGAAATTATAATAATATTGGTATATAGTAAGTCTGTATACACCGTAAAGCTATAGTCATATACATAATATACAATTGGCATTATGGAGACAATCAGTATAGTTCTTGAGTCTTTTTTTAGTATGCCTGACAAAGACTTTGAAAAGTACCTAATAATTAAAATCCCTGAAGCAACTGCTGTTATAGATCTCAGTAAAAAAGCTGCATTTTTTGCCATGCCAAGTTCATTACCAAGAAGGTATATCCACTCGCTTATTTTACAACAGAGGTATGCGCTGATAATTGCCATACAGCTTGGAATAACTCTGCATCTGAATACTGTAATGTATAATATTAGCGATGTAAAATGAGTAATAACAGGATATAAATTCCCCACTGTAATCAAGTCAAATCGTAAATAAAATAAGAATTGAACCAAAAAAGTTAAAATTGTATATGTAGTTAAAATACTTACATTCTTTTTATTAAATTTTATATCTAGGAAGGATGCCGACACAAAAACACCAAAGCCCAGAATAATAAAAGACCATGAGTAAAGGTAGACTAAAGAATCAATCAAAGTAACCTTCTCCTCTCTCATTCTGAAAATAAAAAGCAATAAATTCTTTTTTAAAATACTTTTGCAATTTTCTCGCAACCGGTAACGTTTTCCCTGTTTTTGTAATAACCTCATTTTGTGCAAGAGAATCCAGGTTGGATATATTTACAATAAAACTTCTATGGCATTTAAAAAAACCTACTTTATCACTTAGTATCTGTTCAAAATAATATAAAGGGTCTAGAGATTTTATTGCAGTTCCCGATATCAAATAAATATTTGTGCGTTTGCGTGATGCTTCTATATACTCAATTTCATTAATATATACTTTTTTATATCCATCATTAGTATGTATAACTATACTGCTTTTTACCTTTTGTAGTTCTTGCGTTACTTTAAAAAGCGCTCTGGAAATATGCTCATAATCTACAGGTTTTAGCAGGTAATCGCTTGCTTCTACGTTGTATGAGGCAACTGCAAATTCTGAAGTTGAGGTAAGAAATATTATTTTTGCCCTTTCATCGAAGTCCCTTATTTCCTTTGCTGTGTCAATGCCATTTAAAAGTGGCATAACTATATCTAAAAATATAATATCAATTGGCTCCAACCTATTTTCTGCTATTAAATCATCACCATTATCAAATGTTACTATTTCCGTAACTATACCCGATAGCGCAACCCATTTTTCAATTAAAGCTTTTGCCTCATCGATACATTCTTTATCATCGTCACATACTGCAATTCGCATCACAGCTGCCCCCCCAAAAGTGATTATTAACATAAATGCTAACATATTGACTGCCATTTTTCAACAACTTATGTCCATTCACTCCCGAAAAACGACATTTCAGTGAATCATTGTTATAAAATGCATATTAGGCTTACTGTACTATTTTCCATGCTAATATGTTCATAAGAAAGAAGTTAAAATTGAAGTAATAATGTTAAAAGTGGCTCACTCAAAATTATGATTAAGCCACTTTTATATTTACCTTCACTGGTCATTGTTATATGCTATGCTTATCATTCCCTTTTCATCTAGGAATAAATAATTTATTTCTCAGCAATCTTAACCCCTACAGTTTTAATTTTAGAACCTGAATTTAATGTAACACTAAAACTTTGGCAGCCTCTACTATTAATGTATAATTTCTGACTCTTTTCTTCAACAACCTTTTTATTGCTATCGTAGCCTGTAAAAATAACAGTAACAGTCTCCCCTTTTTCCGCCCCATTTTCTACTGAAGCGGTAGCAATTACCTTGCCATTTTCAAGCCTATCAGCCGTTGATAGCAGCTGCAAATAATCAGCCTCTCCAGTTGCTTTTACTTCAACTCTTGTAATCACTGAACCAGCATCTAGAACAACCTTGTAAGGAGTAATTTTCCCATAACGTTCGTAGCTACTAATGCATTTAGTCTCCACAGGTTTGTTATTCTTGTCATAGCCTGTAGCAACTATACCAATATAACGTGAATTATTCGTTCCATTTTCAACTGAGCCAGTAACTATAACTTTACCATTTTCATGTCTGTCAGCCGCTGATAGCATCTGCAAATATTCAGCATCCCCAGCAGCTTTTACTTCAACTCTTGTAATCACTGAACCAGCATCTAGAACAACTTTATAGGAACAAATTTTCCCTTTAAGCTCGTAGCTGCCAATACATTTAGTCTCCACAGGTTTGTTATTCTTATCATACCCGGTAGCAACTATACCAATATTCTGAGAAACATCCGTTCCATTTTCAACTGAACCGGTAACTATAACTTTACCATTTTCCAATCTATCTGCGGAAGAAAGAAGTTCAATACTTGTAGCATTGCCTGCTTCTTTAACTTCAACCCTCTTTATTATTGAACCTGCATCAAGTTCAAGGCTAAAAGTCTTTGATTTGCCCTTGCTTTCAACGCTGCCTACACACTTTGTCTCTACTGGTTTATTGTTTTCATCATAGCCTGTAGCAACTATACCAATATTTTGGGACGATTTTTCAATATTTGTTGCAGTACCAGTGACAATTACCTTTTTGTTTTCTATTTTTTCTTCCTGCTTATCATTTACTGGAGATAATTTAATGACTTTATCGTCTACCATTAATTTGACTTCCACTGTCTTTATCTGTGAAACTCCAGTTAAAACAATACTGTATGACTTAGAAGAACGCTCATACAACCCGTCTTTACTCGATTTCGTTTCGATAACTTTACCATTTTGGTCATAGCCTGTAGCCACTAACACAATTTGTTGAATTTTGTCTGTTCCATTTTCTACCGAAGCTGTTGCTATTATCTTTTCATTTTCCAGTCTATCAGCTATTGATAGCAATTCAATATCATTGGCTTTTCCAGTTGCTTGTACAGCAACTCTTTTTATCTTTGCACCTGAATCCAAAACAACTTTGAATGATCTAGCTCCTCCTTGAGGGTGTAAATAATCAATACATTTAGTCTCTATAGGCTTGTTATTTTCATCATACCCTGTAGCAACCATTCCAAATCGTTGATATTCTTTTGTTCCATTTTCTACTGCGCCAGTTACTATAACTTTACCATTTTCATGTCTGTCAGCTGATGATAGAAGTTCTATGTCATTAGATTTTCCAGCAGCTTTTATCACTACTCTTTTTATCTTTGCACCTGAATCCAAAACTACTTTGAATGATTCAGCTCCTCCTTCGGGATACAATTCATCTATACATTTGGTCTCAATAGCTTTGTTATTTTCATCATACCCCGTAGCAACCATCCCAAATCGTTGATATTCTTTTGTTCCATTTTCAACTACTCCGGTAGCTATAACTTTACTATTTTCCAATCTATCTGCCGACGATAGCAAAACAATATCTGTAGCATTTCCTGTTGGTTTGACTTCAACTCTAGAAATTAATGAACCAGAATCAAGAACAAGTTTATATGTTTTACTTTTACCACTTGTCTGCAATCCATCAATGCTTTTGGTCTCAATAGCTTTGCCGTTTTTATCATACCCGATAGCTACTATACCTACACGTTGGTAATTTTTACTACTAAATACTACTGTCCCCGTTACATTAATTTTACCATTACTGGCTTTCCAATCGCTTGATACCAATGTAGCATTGGCATTACTATCGTTACTTGTTTCTGCATTAACTATTGGAGGAAGTACTATACTACTGACAAATAAAATAACGATAAATATTAACGCTATTAATCTCTTCATCGACTTTCACCTCTAAATGTTTGATTGTTACATTATACATTAAATTAGGTAAAATGTACATATTTTGTAAATAGCGCTAATTGCTAGAAACCCTTTTAACATTAAAAGTGACTAAATGCGAGTATTTCTTTATAAGTTCTATTATTCCTTTTCATCTATTAACTCTAATTTTTTTAATACTTGTACAAATCTAGAAATATCAATAGGCTTTGCAGCATACGCGTCACACCCAATACTAAATGCGTTTTGTACAAGCTGCGTCTCAGCAAGTGCTGTGGTCATGATTACCTTGGAGCGATTCTCAGGGGTAATGCCCTTTTGAATTTCTAAATCTCTTATGTTCTTTAATACCTTAACCCCATCTACCTTTGGCATCATAATATCTAAGCAAATAAGGTCATATGGTTTTTTATCATTGATAGACATTATAAAAGCATCCAGAGCTTCTAATCCATCTACAGCCATATCACATTCTCCATATTTAGAAAGGAACTTATATAAAAATTTTCGGCTAGTTAAATCATCTTCTGCAATAAGAATTCTCATATTATTTTTCTCCTCTTCATACTTTTTAGTTTTCTATATACAGATATATTAATTTCAGTACAAACTCTATCACATACTATAATGGTCATAGATTTTCATCTCTACTTTAATCTGTTTTAAACAATGATTAATTTCTTCAAAATTCCCCTTTCTTGCTGCAAGTTCAATCCTAAATGCCATATGTTTTATATTCATTGCGCTTATTTCAATAGAAAGCAGCTTAATATCATGAGCCTTTTTTTCTATTATCATAAGATCATCGTTTTTTATAGCTGATTCTATTACATCAATATCCTCTGAAATACAAGCCAGCTTTTGGGAAATCATATTGCTTGATATATATAATTTATCACCTGAATATAAAACATCATCATTATATGTACGTGCTACTTTAGTCGAGGTTGCATTACCAACTTCATCTTGAAGTTCTGTTATTTTATCAATATTATAAAATAACTCGCTCATTTGAATTGGTTTGGATACATATCCATCAAATCCTAAATCCAAAAATCTTTCCCTATCTCCTTGTAACGCATACGCAGTAAGCGCTATTACAGGGGTATGGTTTGTAGAGCCTTCTTTTTCCTTTAGTCTGCTGATCGCTTCTACTCCATTCATTTTGGGCATTTGGATATCCATCAGAATAACATCATATTTATTTTGTTCAAATAGCTCTAATGCTTCTAGGCCGTTATTTGCAGTGTCTATAGCATGCCCCTTTTCCGAGAGCATCTTTGAAATAACTTTCTGATTTATAAAATCGTCCTCCACCAAAAGAATTTTGAGCTGCTTAAGTGGTTTTGTTATCTTCGGTATGCAATTTGCATTCTGCTCCATATCATAACTAACCTTAAATTTCAAGGAAAAGTAAAATGAACTTCCTTTTCCTTTTTCACTTTCAACCTCTATCCTGCCTCCCATCAGTTCAATGAGATTTTTGGATATTGCAAGCCCCAGTCCAGATCCGCCATACTCTTTTGTAAATGAATTCTCTAACTGACTAAAGCTTTGGAACAATCTCTTAATATCCCCCGGAGATATACCAATACCAGTATCTGATACAATAAACTTTAGTTCTACTTCATCATTTATTTCTGACATAGTTAAAATAGAGATAGTGATATACCCTTTTTCTGTAAATTTAATAGCGTTACTAATCAAATTATTCAATATCTGGCGCAGCCTGTTAGGATCACCTGTTAATAACGGTGGTATGGATGAAGAAAATGTATAATGTAACTCAAGTCCTTTTTCATTTATACGAGACGAATGGGTCTTTACTGTTTCAACTAACAAATTTTTTATATTGAAGCTTATGTTCTCCAATGTAACCTTACCTGCTTCTAGTTTAGAAAAATCTAATATGTCGTTAATGATTTTTAACAAAGCATTTGCACATACCTTAGCAGTAAGTAGGTTATCCCTCTGATCTATAGATAGTTCTGTCAGCATGGTAAGATCTATCATGCCAACAATACCATTGATAGGGGTGCGAATTTCATGACTCATATTAGCCAAAAACTCACTTTTTGCTTTATTTGCAGATTCAGCTAAATCCCTTGCTCTTATTAGCTTTTTCTCAGTATCTTTAATATGAGTAATATCAGTAATAATTATTACTATATCATTTTCCTTTGGACTATAGATTGCGACTTCAAACCACTTGTCATATTGTTGAGAATAATAATCATCTATTTGAACACTCTTTCCTTTTACCAGCTTATTAAAAAACTTATTAATATACTCCATCAGAATTAGAGCACTATCAGGAAATAAATCAGAATGATTCTTACCAATAATCTTACTTTTTGATAGTCCAAAAAACTTTTGGAATGCTTCATTTACTTCAATAAACATTAGATTCACTGGTTTATGATTATCATCATATATCAATCTGTAATAAGCATAGCCTGTTTTCATATTCATAAAGAGAGAACGATATTTTAATTGATTATCCAATACGTTCTTTTCTATCTTCTTGCGTTCGGTAACATCTCTAACAACACTAAAAATGATTCGCTGCTTTCCAAAATAAGTTCCTTGAGAACTTACCTCTACTTGAAATGTACTACCGTCCTTTCTACGATGTGTTGCTTCAAAAAAAACGCCCTTCCGATTAGCCTGCTCCAATTGATGCTGTGTATATCCCCAGTTGTCTCTGATGTTTCTAATATTCATAGAACATAATTCTTCGTTAGTATAACCATATGCCTCAATGGCAGCTTCGTTTGCCTCAATAATATTTCCATCTAAATCAAGAAATAATATGATATCCCTAGCATTATTTATAGTTTTACGATACCGTTTTAGATCATCTTCAACGTCTTTTAGTTCACTAATGTCATAAATTGACCCTATGTAGCCAGCGTAGTTTCCGTCCAAATCATTATATGGAGCTCCTACCGCCAGACACCACCGGTATTCACCATCATACCTGCGTACCCTATACTCCAATTGATAGTTATCCTTCGTTTCCATAGCGTGTTTTCTAGCTTTTATACACTTATCCAAATCTTCTGGGTGAATAGCATTAGCCCAGCAAAAGCCAGCTGCTTGGGAAAGCCCTGTAAAATCATACCATACTTTATTAAAATAGTTGTATTCCATATTCGTATCGGTTTTCCAAACCAAGGAGGGTATCTGGTCAAGTATATTGATGCAATAATCCCGAGATTTAGCAATATCCATCTCTTTATGTTTGCTTTCCGTAATATCCATAAGGGTCACTAGTGTTTCCTTCTTACCACTTGCTATGATTGGGGTAATACTAGCTCTAAACCAAAACTCTCTACTATTCCCGTCCACTATTAGTATGCTTCTAAATTCAATACTTTTTGTTTCTTGCCTATATTGGATTGATAATTCAATTCCTTTTCGAAGATCACAATGGTTGCATTTATGCCCGTATCCACATCCACGGTTATTCTCATAACTATTATTACAGTTGAAGCTATTTCCAAATTGATCGCCACAAACCTTTTCTTTTTCCTTATTTATATATAGCAAAGCAGTGTCATTTACTTGAATGACATTAGCATTATCATCTATCATAATCATGCCCACCGGGGCATTATTAAACAGGGCTTTTAGATTGTTTTTTTCGTTAATATGCTCTTGCTCGAGTGTTATTAGCCTTGTAATGTCACGAAGGACAATTACAGCACCCAGCATAGCGCCGTGAGCATTTTTTACAGGGGAGCATGTAGCTGAAACATACTTTAAAGTCCCAGTATTTGTGATAATAAAAGTATTATGCTCAAGACCTGTAATAGTATCGTTAACAAGAGAAAACCCTACTGGACTCTTTATAACCTCTTTTGTATCCTCATTAACAAACTTAATTGCTTTATCAAAATCTTTTCCAATCAGTTCAGCAGCTTTTGACTGAATTATCTCTTCTAATGAATGATTTAAATAAACAATTTTCCCATTAAAGTCTGTAATAATTACTCCATCCCCAATACTTGACAAGGTTGCAGTTAAGAACTCCAGATTATCTTCTACCGAAAATTTCTTTGACATCTTTAATCGCCCCTTTATATTCTGATAGGCTGTGTGATAACTTTAACTGTTCCCGTAGCAACATCCAGTAATAGAGTTCTACTGATATTACCACCTGTTTCATCAATATTATATAATAAATTCATATCCATTAATATCCTTTTAACCATAGCAATATTTTTTTTGCCTATTTGAAAAACATCTTGATTAATGGAATCTGATCCCCCATATAAACCAAATCTCAAGTCCCTTTTTGAACATCCATACTCTGAACACAGCTTGTTAATAAATAAAGGCAGACCGGTATTTGCATAATAGCCGGGACGTACATTAGTATCAACATCACCTAGTGGAGATGGAAGAGCAATATGTATCATGCCTGCAACCCTGCAAGAAGAGCAATAAGCAGTAACCGCGACACAGGATGCAAGTGCAAAGGTTTTGATAATATCTTCCTTATTGTTTGAAATAATGAATTCTCCTATGCCTACAATTCTATCCATCGTACCACCCTATTTAATCATTGAACATATCGATTGAGGAATATTGATTAGTGCAGCTTGCTTCTCTACAGCACCAATGTTAAAGGCTACTTTAGGCATGCCATAAACTACTGATGTTTTTTCGTCCTGTCCTATGGTTCTTGCTCCCTTGCGTCTCATGGAAAGTAAGCCCTTTGCCCCATCATAACCCATTCCGGTGAGTATTACTCCTATGGCCTTGTCTCCAGCTTCTTTTGCAACTGAATCAAAAAGAACGTCAACAGATGGACAATGTCCATTTACCTTATCACCTTCAAAGCACTCAACATAATATTTTAAGCCTCTTCTAACAACTTTCATATGTTTACTACCTGGCGCTACCAACACATAGCCTGGTTCTATATAATCGCCTGACCGAGCTTCCTTAACTGTGAAGGCAGTTGAGTTATTTAGTCTTTCTGCAAACAACCTAGAAAAGTCTGGCGTTATATGCTGTACTATTACAATTCCAGGTATGCTTTGTGGCAACTCCTTTAAAATCCTGTTGATTGCTTCCGTACCACCAGTTGATGCTCCAATGGCAATAATCTGGCTACTATCCGGCTTCAATGAGTTATAGGTGGTATTACTTTGATTTTCTGTACTAAAAGAAAGTATCTTGCAAGTAGAAGCAATTTTAACCTTTAGTATCAGTTCATTTATAAAGTTTTCTACGCTTATTACCGACCTTACATCAGGCTTTCCAACAAAATCAACAGCTCCTGCATTTATAGCATCAAAAACTGATCCGCTAACTGTACTAACAACAATTGTAGGCAATGGATATTGTGGCATAAGTCTTTTAATAAATTCAATTCCATTCATTTTTGGCATTTCTACATCACAAGTCATGACATCTGGTTCATACTGTATAATTTTATCCCTCGCATCAAAGGGGTCATTTGCTGTAGCAACAACTTGTATATTTAAGTCCGATGAAAGACCCTTAGTTAATACTTCTCTGAAAACAATACTATCATCTACTATTAATACCTTTATTTTTTTTCTAATTTCCACTCCTTCACCTCACAAGATGAACTAAATATCATTTTTAGTAGCTATACTGAATTTTTATTTATTCCTTTCTATAAACAGATGGCATAATATACTTTAACCTCGTCATATCACGATTGATTGACTCAGAATGGCCAATGAATAGGTATCCACCTATTTCTAATGAATCATAGAACTTATTTATCAATTCATTTTTTGTCTTTGAATCAAAATAAATCATTACATTTCTGCAAAAGATCACATGGAATTTTCTCTTGAATGGAAACGTTTTATCCATTAAATTAAACTTTCTAAATATTACTTCATTCCTTATTTTATCTGATAGTATGTAGTTTTCACTATCTTTTTTTATAAAATTATTAATTCTCCAATGAGGAGGTATATTGGCTATCTCCTCATAACTGTACACACCTTTTAATGCTACCTCAAGAACTTTGCTGGATATGTCTGTGGCGAGAATTTTTGTATCCCACCACAGCTTTTCTTGACCAAAAAACTCATCAACAATCATTGACAAGGTATATGGTTCCTCTCCAGTAGAACAGCCTGCACTCCATATTCTTATGTCCTTATCCTTTACAACATCAGCTAGATACGGTAAAACCTTATCTCTAAAATAATAGAAATGGTCAACCTCCCTCATAAAAAATGTATGATTTGTAGTAATTTTGTCTATTAATGTTGTAATGGCTTCACCTGTTTTATCAGTAATAACGTACTGATAATATTCGGAAAAATCTTTAAAGCCTTTTTGCATTAACACATTTTGCAGCCTTCCGATTACTAACATCTGTTTCTCTTCTTTTAAGCTAATACCATAATGGGAGTGAATATATTCTGTTAAAAGACTGTACTCTTTCTTTGTAATTGATATCATAGTTATTAATACTTTCCAAACTCTTTATCGCTTAGAGAAATTTCATACCTTGGAGCAGCTTTATCCTTTGCTTCTGATTTATAGCTGATATTCTGATTCTTCCTTTTTGACATATTTTCAAGCATATTTAAGACTTCTGGACTAATGTCGTCATAATTGCGATTAATCATCACATTTTTCTTCAATTTAAATTTACCAACCATCTGTTTTAAAAGGTCAGCTTGACTTGAGAGTTCCTCACTTGCTGCCGCACTTTCTTCAGAAGTTGCTGAATTAGTCTGGACTACATCAGAAACCTGCATAATGCCTTGATTGATTTGTCCAATGCCCGTAGCCTGCTCGTTATTCGCAGTTGCAATATCATTCACAAGGTTAGCCACCTTCTCAATTCCACTTACGATTTCACTAAGAGATTCCGCAGTACTTTTTGCAATCTTTGCTCCACCTTCTGCTTTCTTTATTGAACCTTCTATCATTTCAGTAGTTTCTTTTGCTGCACTTGCAGAACGTGCCGCAAGAGTTCTTACTTCTTCTGCCACTACAGCGAAGCCTTTTCCATGCTGCCCTGCTCTTGCGGCTTCTACCGCTGCATTAAGTGCAAGAATATTTGTCTGGAAGGCAATGTCATCTATTACTTTAATAATCTTTGATATATTATTGGAAGAATCATTAATATCCTCCATGGCCTTCAGCATTTCCTGCATTTGGGTATCACCTTTTATAGCATTAGATTTTACAGCTATCGCCAACTCATTCGCCTTATCAGCATTTCCAGCATTCAATCTTGTTTGTGCTGATATCTCTTCTAACGAAGCGGTCAATTCCTCTATTGAGCTAGCCTGTTCGGTAGCTCCCTGAGAAAGTGCTATACTTGAGTCGGATACCTGTCTTGCTCCAGCCGATACCTGTTCTGACGCAGAATTTATATTTGCCATGACTTCATTAATGTTTTCTGCCATTTTCTTAAATGCTTGCCCTAGAACTCCAACCTCATCATTTGAGTCAATGTCTATTGAAACGTCCAAATTACCATCTGCGATCTTATCAGCAACTACAACAAGTTGATTAAGCTGTTTACTAAGCATATTTGCTATTAGTAAGCCAAGAACTATTGCTAATACTATACCAATAGCAATAACCAAAATCATAATTAACGTTTGCTGGTTAAAATTTTCAGCATTTTCCTGAACTGCATTTGTAGCAAGTGATGTATTATAATCAATCAATTTTTGCAAATGTTCATCTAAATTTAATCTAGCTTCCGTCACCTTACCAAGTTCAGCTAAAGCTTCATCATATTGTTTATTTTTTATTAAATCTAAATTATTATTGAGCACAGTTTGATATGTGGTAAGATTCTCCATAACATTTGAATAAAGAGTTTTATCTTCATCATCACCTTGAGTGCTTTTCTCATAATTAGCCAATAGTTCATTGTTATGTTCAACCATTTTATTTATGGTATCTAGTCTTGTTTGAAACGTAGTCGGGTCCTGTTCATAAACTGCTAAAATTTGATTGGCACGTACCTCCTGCAAAGCAATCTCAACGTTTTTAAGGTCTTGTACTGGCAAGAAATTGTTATTATACATACTCTCGCTTCTGTGATTTATATTGTTCATGCTAGTAACGCCAAAAACACCCACAATTAGTGTTAATGTTGCTAGAACGATAAAACAGCTTAAAAGCTTTGCCCTTATTTTCATATTGATGAACCATTTCATTTTGTTGTACCTCCCAATTAAAATATTATTTTTATAATGCTCCACTTAAATCTTCTAGTTCCACGTCTGTAAGAAGCTTTTCACAATCAAGTAATAGCTTTACATCATTTCCAACCTTACCAATGTTTTTTATGTATCTGTTGTTATAGTTTTTGTTCATCTGGGGTGGTTCAACAATATCCTGCTCTAGAATTGTAAGCACCTCTGAGACACTGTCCACAACAAGTCCTATTGATATATCCTTAATGTCGACAACTATCACGCAAGTTCTATCATTATATTCCTTCGCTTCCTTTTTGAAACGAAGCCGAATATCCATAACTGGAATGATTTTGCCCCTCAGATTTATTATTCCCTTTACATACTTTGGCAGCTCAGGTATTTCTGTGATATCTTGGATTCCTATGATCTCAGTTACATATTTTATATCTATTCCATAGCTTTCCTTGTCTAGTGAGAAGGTCAGAAACCTCCCCTTTTGAGTATCTTCTTCTAATTCAATATTTTTTTCAACAATGTCTGCCATAATTCATCCCCTTTCTATTTTTGTAGTGTTATTTGAATTGATAAGTCATTTCTATTGATTAATCAACCCCGCAATATCTATAATCAAGCTAATGCTTCCATCCCCCAATAGGGTACAGCCAGCAAGTCCCTTAACTTTTTTAAACATTTGAATATAGACTGGTAAAGCCTTTACAACTACCTGCTGTTGTCCTAATAGTTCATCTGCAAATATGCAAATGTTCTTGTTATCATGCTCGACCATTATGATAATACCATCAACAAAATTAGTTACCTTGGTTTTTATTTTATATTGTTCATGCAACCTTAATATAGGATAGCAGCTACCTCTAACCATTATCATTTCATTACCATCTGGATCAGTAATAATATCCGCATCCTTTGGTCTGAAGGATTCCTTTATAGCTATGGTTGGCATAGTATAGCAGGTGTTGCCCACCTTGATATTCATTCCATCGATAATGGCCAAAGTCAAAGGAATTTTAAGTGTAATAGTTGTGCCTTTGTCAGCAACACTATCTACTGCTATTGACCCTCCAACCGTTTCTATATTCTTGGTTACTACATCCATTCCAACCCCTCTGCCTGAGAATTCAGATATGCTATCCTTAGTAGAAAATCCAGGTAGTAATATAAGATTGTAAATTTCCTTATCTGTCATCTCATCTTCATTCTTATATATCAAACCTTTCTCTTTTGCCTTCCGTAGTATTTGTGATTTATCCAATCCTCTACCGTTATCTTTTACTATAACTAGTACATCACTTCCGGCATTTTTTGCCTCTAAAGTTATGGTAGCAACACTTGATTTACCCTTTTGTACCCTATCCTCAGAGGACTCAATTCCGTGGTCAAGTGCATTGCGAACTAGATGCATTAATGGATCAGAAATATGCTCAATAATATTTTTATCAACTTCTGTCTCTTCACCAATAATTTCTAGCTCTACTTCCTTTCCTAATTTTTTGCACATGTCTCGTACAATTCGGTGCATTTTGAGAAAGGTAGCTGAGAGAGATACCATGCGAATTGACATAACCATGTCCTGAATCTCACCAGTAATCTTATTCAACTGCCTGGCAGCTTTTTGAAAGTTATCAAGCTCTAGTCCTTGCAAATCTGGGTTCTGTATAACCATTGCTTCTGCAATAACCATTTCTCCAACTAGGTCCATCAATTTGTCTAATTTCGATACACTTACACTAATGATGCTGTGAATGGCTGCAGCCGAACAATTATTTTTATCAGCGGTTTCCTCGTCCTTTTGATTAACATTAAGTTCTGGTACCTTAATCTTACTATCTTTTATTGTTATCTTGTTTTCATTTGTTTTTATCAGATTTATCTTTTTTGAGGCTTTAAAATCATCTTCACTTTCTAATTGAATTAATTCTAGATTCTTTAGAAAAATTGTCTGCTTTAAAAACTCATGCATCTTTTCAAAGGAATAATCTGATTTCATATAAATTTGAAATCCTTCTCTACGAATAACTTCAACGCTGTCATCATTATCAATAATATCTTCTGGAAAATAATAAAAGTCATTTGTTATTTCTTTAAGGTTACGAATAATTGTATATGCACGAATGTTTTCCATTTCACAGCCGTCATCAAAATATATAACCGCTTTGAAGCTGTTGCTGTAAATAGCTGTTATTGCTTTGTCTTGCATTATGTAATATTTCTGGTTATTTTCTTTTAATTCATCTTTATCCCTAAATGTATTGCTGTTATTATCTTTCTTTAGCGTAGATAAAAAATTCTTTAGTGATGTGGTTATCATTGATGGATTCTCGTCCGTGGGATCACCGTTTTTTATCTTCTCAATTTCTACCTTTATGAAATCAATACCCTCAAGTACAAGATCAGAGAGTTGAGTACAATCAATATTCTCTGGTTTATCCTCACGAAGGAAATAGAATATATCTTCCATGGAATGTGAGAGAGTAGAGATATTACTAAACATCATCATTGCGGAGGAACCCTTAACGGTATGCATAATTCGAAAAATATCATTAATAGCGGTAGGTGTAAAGCAACTCCCTTTTTCACTGGATAAAATGATTTGTTCTAATTGAGCAATCAACTGTTCGGTTTCAAATAAAAACATATCAAGCATGGGCTCATTTGTATATTGTTCTGACATTTTCATCACCTCCTCATTTAATTATGAACATAGCATTTCATTAACCTTCACTTGTGATTAAGCTGTTATTGTATAAGCTGCTTTGTTACAGTGATATGATACTTCTTAAAATTGCTTCTGTTTTATTTAAGACGTTGTTAATTGAGAAGGTTATAGCTCTAAAATTTTATTGAGGGTTTTTACCACATGTTCTTCTTTAAAAGGCTTAACTATAAAGGATTTTGCACCAATCATAATAGCTTCCCTTACCATTGATTCCTGCCCCATTGCTGATACCATAACAACCCTTGCATTAGGATCATATTGCATTATTTCTTTTAAAGCCTCAAGTCCTGTCATCTCTGGCATTGTAATGTCCATGGTAACAATATCTGGCTTTAGCTCTTTGTACTTCTTCAGAGCTTCAATCCCATTTCGGGCTTCTACTATATCTTCAAACCCGTTGTTAGCAAGGAAATTTTTAATAGCCAGCCTCATGAAGTCTGCATCATCGACTATAAGTACTTTATTCATATTTACCTCCACACCTTAATTAAAAATTTTTAATGGAATAAAATATTAGACAAATAAATGAAATCATTCCCCCTTGTTTAAATGTATTTGTAGAATATGGAACTAACAAAAGACCTACATTTTAAAGAGATCCAAAAAAATATCAAGTGCTGAGAGTGTTCTTTGTTTTAATGAGAATTTTCTATCCTCTAGTCTCCACTTAAGACATATCTCACGGCAAAATCCAGATATCATTACTGATAAATTTTCACTGTCTATATCGGACCGAATTTCACCGCTTAGCTGCGCGTCTATTATTAACTGTTTAATAATGGAAATGCGATTTTCATATATTTCATTTACCTTATCAGATAATTCTGCCTCGTACCTTAATACGTCCATTAACTGCATAATGGACGTAATCGCCGGATAATTCTCATAATACTCAGCAGTTGCCCCTATAAAGTAATATATTGCTTCCGTTGGCCTAAGGCTCTTTAGTTTTGTTGAATTAAAAATATCTCCGTCAAATTGAGAAAAATAGTCTAAAACTGCTATAAGCAATTCATTTTTACTCTTATAGTGCCTAAAGAGAGTAGCTTCTGAAACCCCCTGCCTTTTGGCAATTTCTCTTGTAGATAAACCTTGAATACCTAGTTCATCAATTATTTCAACCGTTGTTATTAAAAGTCTATCTTTTCTATGTAAATAGTCTCGCATATTTTTCTCCTACCGTAGTAACCACTTACATACATTGTAAATGCCAAAATTTACATTGTCAACTTATATCTATAAAAAAAGGTAAAATTATAGTTATAATTGTAACTTTCAATAATTAATTGTATTATTCTGGAATTAATGTAAATTTAATGTCAAATGGTCACAAAAAAAAACTCACCATTTATATGATGAGTTTTATACCCCATGAGCTTTATACCATGAGTTTTATATGCCTGAGTTTTATATGTAATAGACTTATACTTTATACCTTTCTGCCATTTGTTCAAGAGTGACGCACTCAACCTTATTTGCATACCCCACTGAACCAAAATTGACAATTAGTGTTCCTACAGCTTCCTTTACACCACATTCAATGCATTCGACAACTGCAGCAACATACTCGTCCGGAATATGTCCTGTTGTTACAGTATTCATAATTGGAGTTAGGAATACTCTCGGATCAAATTGGTTGTTCTTTTCTAATAAAAGCTCATATATTGCTCCTATTGAGCCATTATTTTTGAGCTCAGGATTTTTTGTAAACAGCTCCCATAGATTTCTGGTAACAGCAAGGCGAATATCTGTGTCTACATTTATTTTACCTATTCCGCAAGGTATTGCAGATTTAAGCTCACCAATAGGTATACCGTAAGCGTTTTGAATATTACCGCCAAGTTCATTTATCTCGTCTACTATGTATTGAGGTACAGTAGAGGAGCCATGTGATACCAATACACCAAAGATGCCTTCATGCTTCAAGTTTTCTGTACATGCAATTGCTATTTCTTTTCTTAGCTTTACGTTCTTACCCTTGCTTGCACCATGCATGGTTCCATAGGAAATTGCAAGGCAGTCTACTCCTGTACTCCTGAAGAATTCAACTACCTTCATTGGGTTTGTATAGGTTGAAGATTCAGCAAAAACTTCATCCTCAACACCAGCAAGAACTCCTAATTCACCCTCAACAGAAACTCCTCTTTCATGAGCATATTTTACAACCTCACGTGTTAACTCTACATTATCGTCAAAACTAAGATGTGAGCCATCAATCATAACTGATGTATAGCCATTATCGATTGCAGCCTTAACAGAATTAAAGTCCTTACCATGGTCAAGGTGAAGAACAACTGGAATATCAGACTCTGAAGCAAAGGCTTTAACTGCATCTGCAATGCGTTTAGCACCTCTGATTTTGTCTTCTAGGGTTGACTTTGTAAAATCAGTACAGCCCCCCATGAAGCCATTTGCTAGGTCTGCCCCCTGCAATATTGCCGCCGATCTGAATGTCTTATGTATATCTATCACGGCCTTTGCTTGGGCTACTGCATTTACGTTAAATGCACCTTGTGCAAATTTATATTTATCTACTGTTTCGAGTAACGGTCTTAATGGAATAAGTGGCATTTATTTTTCCTCCGGTTCTAGTATGGCTGCTGAGCAGCGTTTAATTTTACTTTTGCTTTATTATGCTGCTTAGCAGCGTTATTTTTACTGTTGTTGTTTTAGTATGGCTGTTGCGCAGCGGTTGAATTTACTGTTATTCTTGCATCAGGATGGTTTTGAACTAATGTAACAGGGAAATGTGCTGATACCTCACCATATGCTGCCTGTCTTACTACAGCCCTGTGCCAATCTCTGAAGCAATATAATCTTATCTTCTTGGCAGATAAAATTTCTTTTATACCAATGGTAACGCAATATTTCGGCATAGCATCAATGGCGCCGCATAAGTCACCTACTGAATTTATTGTCCTTGTCTCTTTTGCTATTTCGAGTACTCTTGTGCAACGGGTTGCATATTCTTCGGCGCTTACATCTTCTGGTTCATTGAAGGCAACATGCCCATTAATGCCAATTCCTCCAAAGCATATGTCTACTCCCCCCAGCTTTTCAATAAGCTCTGGAATATAGTTTAAGTTATTGGGATCTGGAAAAATTCTTTGTTCCTTTGGCATAACGAGCTCGTCTTTGATTTTGCTATAAACGTCACGGTTCATAAAACCTCTGAAGCTTAACTTATCTTCTGTATCTATCCACTGCTTTTCATCAGTCAAATACTCATCCATATTAATAAACCATACATTTTTCAGGCTTATATTATCGCGGTTTACCAGACGTACAAAAATAGGATACTGTCCCACAGGACCTACTGGACAAATAAAAACTGTCCTTTTGCCAGCTTTATTATTTTCTGTAATGGCACTAATCATTTCCATTGCCATCTCATAAAACACTTCACCAGAATCACCAAGCTTCAAAATAGGTATTTTTGCACCAATACCTAATTCTTGAGCGGTCTTTCTAAAATAATCATACATTCTAACTTCCTCCAATCACATAAAGCTAGTATTAAATCTTTAATAAATCAAAACTTATATGTTATAAGCTCATATGTTGCAAACTGTATTAGAAAACCTTTCTTCCACATACAAAGGTTCCAATTACATCGTATTCGCTGTTCAAAATAACCAAATCCGCATCTTTTCCTTCTTCAATAGTGCCCTTTCTGTCTATAACATCTAAAAGCCTAGCAGGATTTTCTGACATAATCTTTGAGATTTCTGAAAGTGGCCTTTTTGTAAAGTCGATAAGATTTTTAAGCATTTTACTTGTTTTAAGTATGCTTCCTGCTCTTGCTGAAAGGTCTGCAAGGCGTGCGTCCCCATCTATTACAACTATATCATTAACCCCTAGCTTATAATTGCCATCTCCAAGCCCTGTTGCCATAATGCTGTCCGTTACGCCTATCACACGTTCAAGTCCCTTTGCTTTAATTAGGATACGTACTACTGCAGGATGAAGGTGCAATCCATCACAAATTGCTTCACAATATATGTCGCTCTCTAGCACTGCACCACTTATTGCAGGGGAATGCTGATGAAGAAGCTTCATTGCGTTAAAAGTATGAGTGGCATGCTTGGCACCATTTTCTATACACTTCATAGTTGTCTCATAGTCTGCTCCACTATGCCCTAAAGAAATTACCACTCCAGTACTACTTATTTCCTTTATAAATTCAGGCACTCCCTCTACCTCTGGGGAAACTGTCATTAACAGTATAGCTCCCTCCGCTGCCTGCTGATAAGCTTCGAAATCCTCTACTGAAGGCTTCTGTAGTAGGTGCTCTGGCATTGCTCCCTTGTATTCCTTACATAGGTAAGGGCCTTCAAGATGTATTCCTAGTATTTCGCTGCCTTCAATGCTTGTTTTCTTTGAGACAATGATATTCTTGATACATTTACACAGCTTTTCTTTAGCATCAGTGAGAAGGGTTGGTAAAAAGCTTGTGGTTCCACAGCTTGCAAAAAACTTTCGAAGCTTTTCAATATCTTCGACTTCCGCATTATTTAAATCCACTCCTAGACCACCGTGAGTGTGAATATCAATAAATCCTGGAAGCACAGTATGACCCTTTACATCAAAAACCTCTACCTCTTTGTCTATCAAAATATCTTGAGAAATTTTTTTAATTTTTCCACCCTCCAAGAGGATATCTACTATTGTTAGTTGTCCCTCCACTAGGACATTACCATTTTTAATCAATACACTCCGTGACATTTTGATACTCCTTTCTACAATTAACTAATTTCAATAGTTTGAGTACAGGAAAATACGTCATTGGCATTAATTCTCTGTATTCCAAGCTTATTAGCAAGTTCACCACCAGCATTGCAAGAGTCAGGAAGTCCAAACCAGGGTTCAATGCAAACAAACTTGATATCACCGTGTGCTGACCAAAAAACAACATATGGAAAATTCTTGATATAAACCTTTAAATATCTGCCTGTTCCCTTTTCCACAATGCTTACATAATCTGATTTTAGTTCTGACAATGCAAAGCTTCCATTTTCAAATAATCCTTTAGACAAATCCATTGTATCTTTATTTTCAAAAGCTATTCTTATTTCTCCACTTAAAAGGCCCTCTCCATTACACACAAGTTCCACAGGAGTTTCTTTTTCCTCAAATACTAAACTATAGTTTTCAATAGGAGTAGTATTATCAAAGGGGCATATAAAACCAGTATGGTATCCTATATTGAAGAGCATCTCATAATCATTACAATTTTTAACCCTGAATGAATAATGAAGCCTATTATTCTCTAGCTTGTATTCTGTATATAGCTTAAATTCATATGGGTAACGCGCAAAGGTTTGCTCATTGCTATTAAATACAAACACAATAGAATCGGAGGTTCTATGTGATATCTCATGTTCAAAATCCCTTGCAAAACCATGAATAGCACCTTCGTATACCTTACCATCAACCTTATATTTATCATCTTTTACTCGACCGCAATAGGGAAAGAGTATCGGCGAGCGCCTTGGCCAGACAGTCTTGTCACCCTGCCACAAGTGCTCTATCTCACCTTTTTTGTTTATGATAGACCAGAGCTCAGCACCCATGCTGTTGATTTCTACCTTTAGAAAATCGTTTTCTATTTCATATATCAGTTCTACCACCCCACTAAACCACCTTACTTATTTAACTGACATTCCAAATGTGAATTATTAGCACATCAATGTTAAACACCTAATGTTGCTGATGCCTACAAAGTAAATAAACAATACTACGTTGCTAATGCTTTTTAATAATTTAGATAAACTGTCGTATGAGCAAATAAACAAGTAAGATATTAAAAATTATGGTTATACCTTTCTCACTCACCTTGCTGTTAAGAAAGGTTCCAACCTTTGCACCAATTATTGCACCCGGTATCATAAATAATGCCAAGGAAAGGTCGTTATTACCTGTAGCAACATTTGATAATACACTTATAAGGGCAGTCACTAGTGTAACATAGCTTGAAGTTGCAGAGGCCACCTTTTGTGTGAGGGCAAAGAAAACCAACAGTACTGGAATGGTAATTGGGCCTCCGCCTATTCCAAAGAGCCCCGATAATATCCCTATAAACAGACCAAATATAACCTTGGAGACCTTCCCTAAGTTCATATTAGGGAGCTTATTCTTTACCATCATCAGCACCAATAACAAAACTATTAAAAGGCTGAATAATATCTTAAACATTTCAGGTGACACTCTGCTGTTTAGGTACACCCCGATATACGAACCAGGGATACTGCCAATAATGATTACTAGTGCTGTTTTTATATCCCCTTGCTTTCTCTTCATATAAGTATAGGATGATAAGGTAGCCATTATAAAAACTGTTAACGAAGAACTTACAGAAGCTAATTCCTTTGAGATTCCGACTGAAATTAGCGTAGGTACAATAATTACTCCGCCACCAATTCCAAGCATACTACCTATTGAGCTTGCTATTAATGCAATAATAAAGTATAACAAATTTTCCTCCTACTTATAAAGAAAAAATCAACAGCTTAATCTCTTCTTTAATCCTTTTATTTCTTCTATGAGTTGTTCCCTGCTTGGAGGAAAACCATTCATTATATAAAATCTTGTTGTAGCATTTGCAACAGCTAATCTTTCATTTATATTGAGTCCCCCTAGACAAGTAGCTATATAACCTCCGTTAAAGGTATCCCCTGCCCCTGTAGTAATAACAGGATTTTGGCAATAATCCTGAAGAGATATTCCAATTCCTTCTGATGCAGATGCAGCAACAGCATAATGTTGAGTATGAATTATTATCTCGTCTAAATTTAACCTTTCTCTGATTGAAAAAGCTGTTTCTCCCACTGCCTCAATATCCTCTGAAATAACCTCACCATAATATGAGAGCAATAAGGCAGCCTCATGTTCATTTAGACTTAAAGTCATTGGTATCTTTTTGTTTAAATCTCCTAATACCTTAAAGGTTTGATATAGTGCATCAACACTCCTCTTTTTTATATTTGCAAAATCGAAAAACATTCTCTTGGGACACTTCTCCTTGAAGAAATTATTATTGATTTCTGTAATGAATTCATCAAACTTAGGCATATTTGACCAATAACCTAATGAAACAATATCTGCATCTTTAAATATTTCTCTTAATACTCTATGTCCCAGTGAACTTACTAAATCGCTCCATTGAAATGATAATAGATCATGTAAGTGTGGCATCATTATTTTACCATCGGTGAATTCAAGTACATTGCTTATTACTGGATCTCCGACTGATAAAACAGTGCATTTTTCAAAGAACTCGTCAAATATTGGGTCAATTTTATCCTTGCCATACATCGCAAGAATTACGGGATTCAGCTCGAGATTACTCAAAGCTCTCCCAGTATTTGCAGTAAAGCCTCCACAGCTTCGGCGCTTACTTATTAATTCATTTGCCATGCCTCCATTGCCACGGTTAACTATCAGCTCTCCAAATTTTTTCATTTTATCTATCAGGATGTATTCACTACTGCTTAATCTGGTTTCAACCACCTGCCATACCTGATCGATAAAGCCGTCTATTCCTAATATAATCTTTCCATGCACATTTTCAGTATAGTTAACTACTTTTTCAATATCTAGATCATTCCAAGTACTTTTTTTCATTACTTTAGCCACCCCTTATGACTTTAGCATTATTAATATTATTACTACTATTTTTGATGGCAAAAATCTATTCCATAATTACCCTGCTCGCTATCCTTCATACAAAGATGAACAGCAGCTGTTTTAAATGCTCGTGGTAATGCAAGAATATTTGGATTAGGACCAACATATTTTTTCTTTGCATCCTCAAGAGCTTCTTCGAAGGTTGCTCTAGTCTTAAGTCCCATACTCCTAGCAAATCCTGGTTCCTGTGCCCCTACAATGTAGATAGCAGAAGTATTCATCTCAGCTATGTGTCCACAGCTAATCATTGAAAACGCATGAAATGGATGGAAACCGTAAGCAAATCGATATTTTCTGATATACTCTTCTTTTGTAGCAAAATATTGACCATACTGATCTAAATCCGGAAGTACTTGATTATAATCCTTTTGGAATAATTCATAAACCTCACGATAGCCAGGGAACTCCTCATCATGGAAGTAACCATTACAGGTAGAGGAACAAATTATAACGCAATTATCTTTAAGTACTCTCTTATGTCTTATAATTTGTGCTGAAAGTGCCTGCATCATAAAGATTGGATTTGTGCCCATACCATTCCCATAATGGAAAAACTGAGGCATTCCAAATACCATAACATCATATTTTTTCTCAGCCCAATGAACATAGGTACGCTTATCCGCTGTTTTCCATGAAATTGGCTGCATTTCTTTTGCATAACCGCTGTTAATCTCTATTTGTCTTGATTTTGTATCTAGAACTGCATCACAAACAAAAAACTTCTTGCCCATACGTTCTTCCATGTGTTGACCAATTTCATCAAATTTAGTTCTCATCATAGATTTTCCGTTAACTGGAGTAAAATCTTTGCGGTGCATAACCTCAGGAACATGATGAGATGCAATTGACTTCCAATGCGTAATCCCTGTTGAACAATGCTTGTATCCGCCTGAATATCCACCATAAGGATTACCTTGTGTGTGTCCAATCAGAATTGCAACATCTGCATCATAAACATATTTGTTCATCAAAACAGGGTCTCCGCGCTTTGTGGTACCAAGGTCAACTAAATGCTCATAGTCTTCACTATCATGGTTCATAATTTGGTGAGAATACCAGAATTCATTGAAGATTTCCTCACCCAATATACTAAGTATTTCTTGTTTTGTATTCTTTCTATGTAGTCCATTTGAGCATATGAGAAGAATATCTTCTTTTTCAACTCCTGCTTTATATAACTCTTCAAGCACAATTTTAATAGATACCTTACGGTGTGAAGTAGGTTGTTCTCCACCTTTAACTCTGTCCGGGAATATTATGACAACCTTTGATCCTTTTTTAGCAAGCTCTGACAAAGGCTCCATACCTATTGGATTTAAAATTGATTCCCTAGTTGCCTTATAAACATCTTCAATATAAGGCGGATCTGGAACTGTTTCGCCCGGAATAAATACATCAGTATTATCCGGTAGATTAGCTTCCATTGTACCTTGTCCATACTCAAACGATAGCTTCATACAAATACCTCCTAATTTATAAATTTTAATAGTTCATATAGGCTTTAATAATTTCTAAATATTCTTCTGGATAAAATCCAATATCACCTCTAAATCTTGTAAGTGCAATCAAGCCGCCATCAATTTCAGGTATGGACGCAAGCATATTTGCATTGTCTTTTTTCAGCCCACCACCATAAACTACTGGAAGTCCATCGGTTTCTTCTTTTACAAAACGCGCTATCTTTTGGATATATTCTTTTGATGGAGGTGTTTTGCCAGGCCCAATTGCCCAAACAGGCTCATATGCGATAGCAACCTTAGTTAAATCAACACCTTGAAGTCCTATATTCAACTGTTTTCTCAAAACAAGCTGCCAATCTGCTTTCTCATCAGCTTCCCCAATACAGTATAAAACCTTTAATCCAGCACTTATTGCACATTTAACCTCTTTATTGAGCAAACGATTGACTGCATCGGTATCAGCAACACCACCCTCAAGCATAATACCTAACTTGTCTCTTCTCTCTTCACAATGTCCAATAATGGTAAATTCACATCCCATTGACTTTGCAGTATTAGCTGTACGGTTTGTTGTAAAGGCTCCAAAATTACCACCTATAGCTGTATCCTCTCTGAACACACCCTGGCAGCCAATCTGAATAGGGCTGTTTTCTGTCTTTGCTCTCACGGCTTCAATCAGATGTGCTTCTGGAAAAAACATCGCAAACTCGCAATTTCCATTATCATATTTCTTTAATTCTTCTTGCGTATTTTCTACAATGTATTTACCCCAAAGTTCAATTGGTGCAATTGCGTTAACACCACCTAAATCCCTTGGAATATCAAATCTTTTTAGATTAGCAAATATGTATTTCAAATGAACCCCCTGCCCTTCAAATATATATTGGTTTTGTATTTCTTATATTTATTAATTACATTATGTAAATATAGTAGCATACATTTTTCACAGTTTTGCATACATTTTACCCAAACGTTTGCTTAGATATTAGTAGCTATGCTAAAATGAAGCTATTATAATTATAAGAGCTTCATTTTATTACTTTTTATAATTTATAAGTTGATTCATTAAAGCATTATTCACTATTATTTATAAAGGCATTAAGTACGTTTATTTATTAAGGCGTTAAACATATTTATTTATTAAAGCATTAAGCACGTTTGTTCATTAAATATAAAGCGGATTCACAATCTGCTATCCAATAGATGGAGGTTTTACCATGACTTTAAAGGATATTGCAGCACGCGCTGGTGTATCAATTTCTACTGTATCAAGAGTAATCAACAACAAGGATACAAAAGCTGCAAGCAGCGAAGTACAAGAAAAAATTTGGTCAATTGTCCGCGAAACAGGTTATACTCCTAATGCTGCCGCACGAAGCTTAAAGCTTGGAGAAATCGATAGACCCATCATAAACGAAAACAAGGGTATCGCTTGTATCGTAGCACGATCTGAAAATGCTATAGATGAACCTTTTTTTGTTGATTTATCCCGCTCTTTGGAAAAGGAGGCATTCAAGCATGGATATGTCCTCAGGTATACCTTTTCCGCTTTTGATTTAAACAGCTCAAATACTTTTAATATAATTACCAATACCAAGGTAGATGGTGTTGTAGTGCTCGGCAGATTCAACCAAAACCTTTCGACCTTCCTCAAAAAACAATATAAAAACATACTATATGCAGGACTTAACAGCATCGATTATAGCTATGATCAAGTTATATGTGATGGCTATAGGGCTTCCATCGCTGCAGTTAAATACCTTGCTAGTCTAAAGCATACAAGTATCGGATATATCGGAGAGACAATCAGTGAAGTCAGGTATAAAGGATACTGTGATGCCTTAAAGGAGCTGAATCTTCCTATAAATCACCAAAATATAATCAACACTCATTTATCCACCGATGGAGGATACAATGGGGCCAAAAAGCTTATAAACAATAAGACAAATGCTACTGCGTTTTTTTGTGCTAATGATATAACTGCCATAGGCGCCTTGAAAGCCATAAAGGAAGCTGGTATGTGTGTGCCAGAAGACATTTCTATTATCAGCATTGATGATATAGACATGGCACAATATGTTACACCTATGCTTACTACCGTTCATATACCTATAAATGAGCTTGGAAGAATGGCAGCAAAAACATTAATAGACCGTATCGAACACGGTCACAGTCTCCCGATAAAGATAGATATACCTTTTACAATTACAAAAAGGGAGAGCTGCGCCACTATCTAGCTTATCAATTAATAAATAAGTGGGTAAGATTCATCTCTTGAATCATCTTTACTATTTCTTTTGAACGGCTGCAGCCAAACTTCCTCAGTAAACTTTTTATCTGAGTTTTGACTGTAATTAGCTCAACACAGCGCAATTTTGCTATTTCATTTACCTTTTTCCCTTGCAGCAGCAATTGTATTAATTCCCTTTCTGTCCTTGTGAGTTGAGAGACATTACTAATAAAAAACAATAGGCTTCTTTCTGACTTGCGAAGTCTGGAGTACTCACTCATGATTTTGGTTTGAATATTAGTCTCCATAATAGGTTTTCCCTCATATGCTTTGCGTATGTGCATCAGAACATCCGCCTCTTTGCTCCCCTTAACTACATAATCAATTGCGCCTGTATCCATGGCAGTAAATATCATATTATCCGTCTCATGGGCTGTAAGAAAAATTATTTTTTGATGTGGGTTATCCTCTAAAATAGCATGTGCTGCAGTAATTCCGGCTTTAATATTTTCCATCTCAATATCCATTAAGATTATGTCACTTGATTTTTTTCTGGCCAGCTCTATAATCTCTCTACCTGAAGCAGCAGCTCCTACAACTTCCATATCACTTTGTGCATTTATTAAATCACACAGGTCTTCACGAAGAAGATCAAAATCCTCTGCAATCATTATTTTTATTAATTTTTTCAAAGAAGCATCACCCCTTCTCAAATGATTTATTGTTTATTGTACCTAGGGAGCATAATATAAAAGGTAGTACCCTCGCCTGGTGTACTTTCAAACCTCAATATCCCAAAATGGCTCTGTACTATCTGTCGTACAAAATATAGTCCCATCCCCCAGTTATAATTGGTATTTTTGTTGGTATAAAAAGGATAGAATATTTTTTTACGTTTATTCTTAGGAATACCTATCCCATTGTCCTTTATTGCAATAACTGTATAAAGCCTTTCTTGATGAGTAGATAGCTCAAGCCTGCTCTCTGCCTCTCTTCCTGCTGCAACAACAGCATCCTGTGCATTTATGAGCAGATTATACAGAGCCTCACTTAGAGGAGTTATGTCTGCAAGTATATATGTATTAAGTTCAATGTTGAGCTCCACCTTATAATTCGGATATTTCTGATAAACCCGTTCCATAGCGGTTTGGACAACCGACTCCAAACTAACGGGTGTAAGTAAAATAGAATTGGATTTGGTGTACTTGTAGAGTTCCTCCATACGTTCTAGCATATTCTCATTCAACTGGTTTAATCTGTCTGTATTTTTTTTAAGTTCCTCAAAATCAGGTTTTTCCATACTAATTACCTGATTAATCTTCTTGTTGAGTACGCGGGCTGATAACAGCTGATTTTTAATACTATGCACAAACACAGAAACCCCCATGCTTGCAGTATCAAACTTTCGCTGCATTTGTATGTCCTCCTGGTCATCCTGATAATTGACCTTTGTGTAACTGAAAAGGTTATAGAAACCCAGAACGACAAATATAATAGTTGCTGTACTAAGTAAAAGCCACCCTAAAAATGATAAGGATGGGTTTGCATATGATATACCGCTAACCCATAAGTAATCTGCTCCGTACAATTGATAAACCTGAATGGGATCTTGCACGCTGTAAATCCCATATAATAAAGCCAAATCTATATGAGAATAAAGAATATAGCGAAATTGGTGTGAGAAGTACGGAATAGTAATACTGATATATTCCTTAATCAAAAGTCCAATTGCAAGTACAATATATATATAAATCCATATTAGTGCAACTGTCATAAGGACCTTCTGAAGGGCAAATCTGCCCCGCACCATGGTATAAAAAATTTGTGGATAATAAAGGATTAATGATGTTACAGGAAGAATGAATATAATTCCCGCCCACCTTAAATTACGTTGAATAAAGGGAATCATGGAGTAATTGACAGCAAGTATCAATAAAAAGGCTGGAAATAAAAACCGCCCGATGGCTATCAAATACCCTAATTTGTCTAGAGTTATAACCATATATTGTATTTTGTTCTTTATTGTGGGAGATAAAAATAGAAATACCTCTTGGGCTCCTCTAACCCCTCCAATTTTAGCTGTATATATAATAATACCCGAAAACATTAGAATTAGGCTTGTGCAAAGCCCCAATAGCAGCATGGAGTTTTTATCTCTTTTTAGTATTACAAGTGATATTGAGATTATGGCAAGAAATACTAATATCAGAATTAACACAGCAGCTCCCCCATTGGGTTTTTATTTGATTCCTATTATAAACCTTTTGTTTATAGTTTACCATAATTATTTTATGTGTAACCTATAAAAAATAATTAATTTACCCCCTTGTTGGCAAAAAGAGAGCTAGTTCAGGATGCTCATTTGAAAATCCTGTGCTAGCTCATAAAAGAATTATTTAATAGGGAAACTAAAATTTATCCTAAATATTTAATTTTGGTTCGCTTCATAAGCCTTGATTATAATATCTGGTGAGAAGTAAGTATCTACGTCAACAGCTGCTTCCAAATTTCCGCTATCTATAAAGGATTTCTGTTGATTTTCATACCATTTCTTCAATGTTCCGTCTTTAGCCATATCATAAACAGTCTTTGCTTCAGGCCAATCTCCTTCTCCTACAGACTGCTTAATTACTGAAGGATCTTGTTCAATCAATTTTGCTACCCACTCTGCTGACTGCTCTAAATTATTCCTCTTATAATCCTGAGCCTTTAGTATAGCCCTTGTAAAACGAACAAGCTTGTCCTGATTTTTTTCGAAATACTCATTAGTGCAAATCCAGCTAGATGGGAAAACCATTTGATCCTCGTATGTTTTATTGTTTGCAAGCATTACAACCTTATCACCAAGCTTTTCCTTAACTGTGATAGTTGATGGTGACCATATTGCACAAGCATCAATTTTTCCTGTAACCATAGCTGTAACAGCTGCTGATGGATCCATCTGTACCACATTAACATCCTTTTGAGTCAAACCTACTGAAGATAATGCAAGATTTAAAATTATTTCACTGGAAGTTCCAAGAGATGTACCAATTGTCTTACCTTTAAGATCTGCGATTGTGTTAACACCCTTGTCCTTGTTGCCCAAAACCTCATCAGCAAGGCTGGTACCATCAAGAGTAAATATCTTAGCTTGTCCTTTTGCACAAAGGGCATGTGCTCCATGACCTATCTGTGAAACGTCAATACTTCCGCTACCCATAGCAGCGATTTCTTCTGGTCCCTTTGCAAACTTAACAACTTCTACATCAATTCCCTGTTCTTCAAAGTAACCCATTTCTATTGCTGTAACTAAAGTGCTGGCACTTCCCATATTTGGCATATAGGCAACTCTCATCTTAATACGTTCTACCGGAGTAGTTGAATCAGCTGTAGAAGAATCAGCTGTAGTGGTTGTAGCTGCTGTTGTAGTGGAACTTGTCTGCTCATTACTGTCAGTTGTTCCGCAGCCAGCAAATATGGATACTGTAAAAACTGCAGTTAGTAAAATGCTAATAAATCTTTTCATGAAATATTTCCTCCCATTGGATTATAATTTTAAATGCTTTCACATTAAAATACCTGCTATCCTTACACCAAGATATTCTTGTTATTTCCTTACCTCAAGATATTCTTGTTATTTCCTTACCTCAAGATATTCTTGATATACTCTGCTCCATATATAATTTTTTAAGTCAAGGAACTCTTTAGTCATTTTAGTTTCCTGGGTACGAGGACGTGGAATATTGATATCTACAACTTCTTTAACACGACCAGGACGGGCACTCATAATTACTACTCGAGTTGCCAGGATTATTGCTTCGTCAACGTCATGTGTAATAAAAAAGCATGTTTTTTTATCGTTTTCCCAAGTTTTCAATAATTCAGACTGCAATTGGGTTCTAGTTTGAGCGTCCAAAGCACCAAAGGGTTCGTCCATCAATAAAACCTGAGGATTAACTGCATAAGCTCTTGCTATTGCCACACGCTGCTTCATACCTCCTGAGAGCTCCTTGGGATAGCTGTTTGCAAAATCCTGTAGGTCAACCATTTCAAGGTACTTATTTGCAATCTCGTTAGCTTCAATACCTTTAATTCCCTTTAGTTTAAGACCAAACTCAACATTTTTTCTCACTGTAAGCCATGGAAACAGAGCATATTGCTGAAATACTACTCCTCGCTCTGGACCTGGTCCGGTAACTTCATTTCCATCAACATAAACCGTTCCTGAAGTAGCCTCGTGAAGCCCTGCTATAATATTTAAAAGAGTAGACTTTCCGCATCCTGAAGGTCCTATTACGCAGATAAACTCATTGTCATAAATGTCCAAGCTTACCCCATTAAGTGCAACCATTTCACCATTTCGGCCATTATATATCTTTTTAACATTATCTATTTTAACCTTTACATGTTCTGTGTTTCCTGCCATCCTGTTAGCCTCCTTTCAAGGAATTTCACAAGCTTCTCAAGGGATATTCCAATGATACCAATTATAAGAATGCCCATTAGTACTGTTGCCATATCGAAATACTGCCCTGCTGCAGTTACCATCATTCCAAGTCCGCTTGAGGCACCCGTCATTTCCGCGGCAATAAGGGTGGTTAATGCTGCTGATAAGCCAAGTCGTACACCCACCAGAATGAAAGGAGTTGATGCTGGAACGACTACTTTTAGGAATATATCTCTATTATTTGCACCAAGAACCTTGGCTGCTTTAATCAAGGTTACATCTACGTTACGTACGCCTTGGTAAATAGAAATTACGTTTACAAGAAATGTTGCAATAAAAATTACTACTATCTTTGCTTCTTCTCCAACACCTACACCTGCGATAACCAATGGTATGTAAGCTATTGGAGGAATATTTCTAATAAATTGAATCCATGGTTCTACCAAATGTCTGAAAATACTGTACCAACCCATTAGGAATGCAACTGGGATTGCAATCAAAAAACCAAATCCAAACCCGCCAAATACACGGAATAAACTAACTCCTATATGCTTCCATATAGTTCCATCTGCTGCCTTTTTGAGAAAACTTTCAATAATTAAAGCTGGAGATGAGAACACCAACGCGGTTTTGGGCATAACAGATAAAAACTGCAAAAGCAACAATGCTAATAGAAAAGAAGTCATTAGCCAGACCCAGTTTGGAATTTTTGCAACTGCTTGACCAATGCTATTCTGCTTTCCTTTCATAGTATCCCTCATTTCTTTTTATTACTTGTTTATGTAAACATAATAAACTGAAATTAAGAAATATATCAGTATTAAAATTAATCATACCTTTTTAGTTTACGAAACATTTCGTTCTTATACTCCTCAACCCCTGGCTGATCAAATGGGTTGATACCATTAAACATGCCTGAAACATAGCAGGTAAGCTGAAAATAATAAAATAATTGTCCGAAATAGTAAGGGGTAAGCTGTGGAATGATTATGATATTGCAGGGCACTCCTCCGGAAATATGGGACTTAACCGTTGCTCTAAATGCAACATCATTAATTGAATTAATATCCATATTGTTTAAATAATCGAAGCCATCAATAACCTTGTGATCAGGTTGAATAATATAGTTTTTGATTGTATTGTTTGCATAAAGAAAGGTCTCCATAATATTCCTTTTGCCATTTTGAATATACTGACCTACAGAATGTAAATCCTCTGTAAAGTTACAGGAAACAGGAAACAAACCTCCAAAATTTTTTCCTTCACTCTCTGCAAACAACTGCACCCACCATTTTGAAAAATATTCTAAATCAGGCTCAAACGAAGAAAGGAATTCCATTGCAAAGCCCTGCTCTTCCATCAAGTGACGAATAGCTGCGTAAATAATTGCAGGATTATCCCTATACGGCCTAGACTTTAGCATATGCTCCATGTCTATAGCACCTTTTATTATTTCCTCTATTTTAATACCAGCCACCGTAGCAGGAAACAAACCAACAGGTGACAATACTGAAAAACGACCTCCAATATCGTAAGGGAATGGCAAAAACATATAACCGTTATTATCCGCTAATTGGTTCAGTTGACTGCCCGGTGTGCCTGTAACAATCACTCTGCTTTTTATATCGTCCCCATATTGCTTCCACATAAAATCACGGAGAATGCGAAACGTCAATCCAGGTTCTAATGTTTCAAAGTTCTTAGCAATTACATTAATGTAGACAGATTTTCCCTTAAGCTTGTCTATTAACTCACAAGTCACTTTACTTGAAAGGTTATTCCCTGCATATAGCACCTCGATATTCGATTGAGATCTAAAAGCTTTAATTAGAGAGCGGGCACCATTGTTAGAGCCCCCTACACCAACAAGCACAAAAATATCCCCATTCTCGTGAATTTCACTTGCTTTATATTTCATTTCAGCTACAAGCTGTTGGTTTGTCCATTTTTCAACGTTGAACCATCCAAACACCCCAGCTTCGTCCCTTTCTTTGGGTGAAAAAATATCCTCCAGTAGCTTTTTATTTTGTTCTATATATTCAAAAACACTGGTAGAGCCTAAAAAAGATAATGAATTATCAAAGTTGAATTGAAGCATCATATCCCCCCTGTTAGCAGTAAATATATTATGTAACTTAATTATTATAAAATTTAGGCGTGGAGGATAATAGTATGGTTTTTTTTAATACCTTGGATGTTGCACAAAAAAAGCGAGTATCTTTGTTAGTAAATACCTCGCTGATTTACAAAGGTTCATTCTATATCTTTATCAATTACTCGTCGTACGCAGACAACGCTATAGGTAAAGCACTCCTCACAAATCCTTATAAAATAACTTCAAGTCATACTTTGTACTATCTGGTAATAAACTGTCTTTGATGCCGTCTATTGCTCCCTGCAGCCCGTAGAGCATGTGCAAACAAGCGCCGGGATCAATTATTTTTATTCGAATAAATGCTTCCTTGCTGCCAATATCCCTCAGCTGCTTTATGGTATAAATTCCAATTTCATTTAGGTTTTTCTCCAGTACCTTACCTACATTAGGCAGTATAGTTAATTCTCCCATATACAATCCTCTCCTAATCAAAATATTTCTTCCATGCCGGCAATTTGCGCATCATGTTAACAGCAATGTTTTGTGCCGCACTTTCATCGAATCCCTGAGTCCTTACTATAAATCTAGTAATATTCTCTTTCTTCTCTTCAAAAGATTGCATTTCTCCGTCGGGACGCGAACAGTGGACACAATAATCCTTGCCCTGATCGTTTGCGGCGAAGTCCGAAGTATTCTCCATAGGCATACCACAGGCAATACATGTTTTCATTCCTATACCTCGCTTTCTTTCTTAATTAAATTTATATAAGCAGATAGTAATTCTTCTCTGTACCTTCTTAAAACTGACTCATCTGAATCTGAGAAGAATTCCTTATTCAGAAGATAATAATGAACCAGACCGAGCCATGTATTGAATAGCATATGTATTGGAAGCTTTTTGACTGTTCCTTTTTCTATTTCAACATCGATGACACTGCTAAAATGAAAGGCCACAGTCGACTGAATAATTGCAAAAGTGCTCCTTGCTTCTTCCGGTAATCTATCTTTCTCTGTAATTAATCTAGAATAAAATGCCTCGTATTCTTCCAAGACATTCAAATGCTCTTTCAATAAACTCTCTACACCGTCACACTTCTTTGCAAGCGTATGCAGACTTGAGCCCATGTTATCTCCGAATTCTGACAGCAAACATATTAATAAATCATTAAGCGTTGGAAAATGGACAAATATTGAACCATGTGATACCCCAGCTTCCTTTGCGATAATGCTTGTCGGAACTGAAAAACCTTTTTCAGAAAAAATCCGGTATGCTGTTTCAATGATTTTTTTACGAGTATTTAATTTTTGTACCTGCCTTGTAGAAACTGTCATAATTGACTCTCCGCTCATTGAGTTTATACTCATTATATGAGTGTTTCCTTTTTTTGTCAAGAGAAAACCTAAAAAACCTAGTTGGTATAAGTCCAACTAGGTTTTTTGCATTACTCGAATTACGTATAATTGTATAATCCTCTATTATTGGGTACATAATCACCCAAAATTCACATTTTTAAAAGATAAATCAGAATGAGGATGAATTGTATATCTTAACAAATTGATATCTTAAAAATTCGATATATCAAATTAATTTATCTGTCCATTCAGCTTCTCTGAATCCAGTCAATACCACCCCATCATCAACTATTAGAGGACGTTTTACAAGCATTCCGTTGGTAGCTAAAAGTTTCAATTGCTCCTCATCGCTCATTGTAGGTAGCTTGTCTTTAAGGTTCATTTCTTTGTACAACATACCACTCGTATTGAAGAATTTCTTTAATGGTAGTCCACTTTTTTCGTACCATTCCTTTAACTCATTAACGGAAGGATTGTCCTCTACGATATGACGGTCTGTATATTCTATATTATGCTCGTCCAACCATTTCTTTGCCTTCTGGCAGGTTGAACATCTAGGGTATTCAATAAATAACATCGTTGCTACCTCCTATAGTACTAACAAATACTTTATTCTCAATTGTTTATAATTTCACTTAGACTTCTTTGGATCAACTAGATTGTACCATATAAGTATTACCTTCACTGTCAAAAACAATTCTAGTAGAGTTAAGAGCAGTTATCCATTAATTATATATCCACTGATGCAATTCATCAATATCGTAATCTTCTCTACTTCATAACTTTGGATAAAGACCTAAACTCAATATTTTTCTAATTAAGTTCAATTTCTATCTTATATTGAACTTAATTCTTCCCATACTCTTCTTACTTCTATTGTAGCAGCACTTGCCATCGGGTGTTTCTCAGCAATCTCAACTGCTTCATCAAGAGAATTACAATCTACCAATACATAAGCAGCTAGTTGCTCATTGCAATTAGAGAAAGGTCCCTTACTTTTTTCAATTTGATTATTTCTTATTCTAATTGTAACTCCCTCTTCCGCTGGAACTAGTGGATTACTATCAATCAAATGTCCGTTTTTCTTCATAATCTTATTCCACGAAATGATTCTTTTTGTTAAATCATCAGTTGGTATAAACGTATCATCATGAGCAATAATTATTAAAAATTTCATTTAACCTTCACTCCTTGTAAAATTGTACCATATAAAATTGCTTACGAGTAGGTTCACTATGAAAACACTTAAAAAACAATACCTATAATCCTTCATACAATTTTGATTGACGCAGGTTTCTCCCTATATTATACTCTAATTGTAATATTTGTAATTAAAATTCTTATATATTTGATTTATTAAGTGAGGTAAGAAGAAATGAAAAGAGCATTGATAAATTGGTTAGGATTGTTAGGTCTAGTCAGCCTACTATCTTATATAACAGCTGTCGTATTTTCGCCTTTGGCATATCCCGGATACAATTGGATGAGTCAGGCTGTAAGTGACTTAAGTGCTGTTGATTCCCCATCTAAAATGCTGTGGAATCAGTTGAGCAGTTTGTACGGAGTATGCGGAATGATTTCAATTATGATGGTGTGTGTATTCATTAAGGATAAGCTAAACAAAGTTTTGCGGATGGGGATTTATACTTTTACAGCAATGAATTGGGTGTCACATATCGGCTATTCCATGTTTCCTCTTTCAAGTAGCGGTTATGCTGGAACATTTCAAGACATTATGCACACTTATGTGGTAACCGTATTGGTGGTTGTTCTTTCGATCGCTTCTCTGGTTATTATAATGGTTGGCGGATATCGGGATAAGAAATTTAAGCCCTTAGCTATTTGGGCAACGATTGCATTGACAGCAATGTTTATCGGAGCAATCGGGACAAGTGCATTACCGCATGAGTATTTCGGTATAGCTGAGAGATTCAGCGTTTTTGCAGCAACCGGATTCAATGCTGTTTTAGGTGTATTTCTATTTTTTGGGTTTAATAGGTTTTCAAATATGCTCAATGCTAGTCAAACCACCGAGTACTTAGGCAATTAATAGAAAGACAAAAAGAAAGGTTTCCAGCAATCGGCGATCATTACCGAAAGTCTGGAAACCTCTAATTTCAGGCCTTTCCTGGTCCAAAAGCAGATGAGTCCCAACCTATAGAGGTAGGTCTGCACCATTAAATTTTTCTTTTTCTACTAAATCTACTGCTAATAAGTACTATAAATGTAATAACAAAGAATATCAGAAGCAGTTCATAGATTTCAATTCCAAGCATGAAGCCGGTTTTAGGCAACTTTGTCACCGGTTTTGAATCAGTCTCACTTCCTGTAACAGCAGATTTTTTGTCAGCCATCATTCCTATGTCGAACCGAACAATTTCCTCGTATACCTCGATAGTTTCACTTATAAAGGTCTCATATCCTGGCTTAGTGACAACTAGGTAATAGTCTGCATGAGGGAATACCATATATGCATAACTCCCTTCCGCATCACTGACTTGCGGATTTCTATTATCTGCTGGTGGGAATCCTTCAAGTATTGGAAGGTTAACCAACTCTCCAGCCTTATTACCATTAGCTGCATTCCTTGCGGTATCAGCGTAATACAACTTAATATCCGCACCTTCAATTATTTCTCCGGTTGATTTATCAGTCACTATTCCATAAGGATCGATGAGAACTTGGCTGATATTTATTTGTCCATCCGAATCCAAAACAGCATTCATCTTCCCTATTATAATCTTCTGACCGTTATCAAAGTTGTAAATAACATCGATGGTATATTTTTTATCCTTTTCAAGGCCCCCAATGCTGAAAACTCCTGCTGAAGTATTTTCATTGGAAACATCGCTATGGTATCCGGCTCCAGAATTATTCATCTGCACTTCGACCGTTATTTTGGAATAATCTTTCAGATATCCGAAACTTCCATCGGAATTCTTAAAAAGAACTAATCCGGCGGCTGTTTTCACTGAATCAAACTGGTCAAAGAGCTTTCCTGTCATATTTCCAGCCTCAGACTTCTGAAGGAAGGTTTTATCCTCCAGATTACCATTTACCATCATAGGAGCTGTTATAAATACGTCATAGACTAAATCACCTTTAGGTACGGCAATGTTATATTTACCATCACTGCCAGTAACCATTTCAGATAGAAAATCTATTGTACCGTCGCCATCAAAGTCTTTCTTTACTACAACTTTCGCACCTTTTATTGGCTGCCCTGTTTCATTGTCTACAACTGTTCCCCTTATACTTCCAGGTTCAAAAGTAATTTCAATTTGACCCTGAGCATACAACTTGCGAATTTCATCCTGGACTGTCGCTTTTACAGGTACAACTTGGGTATTGATACCTTCAATTTTATCTGATTTAAATATAACTGAAGCTTTACCATTAGAATCCGTAAAAGCAGAATTTCCATTTGAGAAACTCCCTATTGGTGCAGAAAATTCAACCTTGACATTTTGCTGCGGCTTATTGCTACTGTCAACTATGGTTACGGTAAGAACAGTTGTGGACTTGCCATCCCCAATAATGGAATTTGGATTTGCATTCATATTGATTGCATATCCGGGAAGTTTAGCCTCAACTGTCACTTTTATGGTGCTGACCGCTGTTCCTCCGCGTCCATCGCTGACGGTTACGGTAAAGCTGTCACTTCCACTATAGTCTGTGTTTGGCGTATATGTCCAGGTGCCGTCTGCATTTACAGTAACAGTTCCATTTGTCGGGTTACTTGCCTTTGTATAGCTCAGCGCATCTCCGTTCGCATCTGTTCCAGCTACTGTGCCTGTGGCAGGTGTGTTATACCCTGTAGTTACATTGTAGTTACCCACTGTAGGAGGTGTGTTTACCGGTTGTTCAACAGGCGGAATTACCTGGGCATTTACCGTCACATTCACAGTTGATACCGCTGTTCCTCCGCGTCCATCGATGACAGTTACAGTAAAGCTGTCACTTCCTGTAAAGCCTGCTTTTGGTGTGTATGTCCAGGTGCCGTCTGTATTTACAGTAACAGTTCCATTTGTTGGGTTGCTTCCCTTTGTATAGCTCAATGTATCTCCGTCCACATCTGTTCCAGCTACTGTACCTGTGGCAGGTGTGTTATACTCTGTAGTTACATTGTAGTTACCAACTGTAGGCGATGTGTTTGGTTTTGCATTTACCGTCACATTCACAGTTGATACTGTTGTAGCCCCGTGCTCATCAGTTACTGTTACGGTAAAGCTGTCGCTTCCACTATAATCTGTGTTTGGCGTATATGTCCAGGTGCCATCTGCACTTACAGTAACTGTTCCATTTGTAGGGTCACTTCCTTTTGAATAGGTAAGTGAATCTCCATCAACATCACTTCCTACTACTGTACCTGATACAGATGCATTATGCTCTGCTGTAGCAGTGTAGTTACCGACTGCAGGCGCTATGTTTGGATTTACCGTCACTGTCACAGTTGATACTGCTATTCCTCCGCGTCCGTCGCTTACAGTTACAGTAAAGCTGTCGCTTCCGCTATAGCCTGCGTTAGGCGTATATGTCCAGGTGCCGTCTGCATTTACAGTAACAGTTCCATTTTCTGGCTCGCTTCCCTTTGTATAGCTCAGTGTATCCCCGTCCGCATCTGTTCCAACTACTGTGCCTCCCACAGGGACGTTATACTCTGTAGTCACACTGTTGTTGCCAACTGTAGGCGATGTGTTTGGTTCTGCATTTACCGTCACATTCACAGTTGATACTGTTGTATCCCCGTGTTCATCAGTTACTGTTACGGTAAAGCTGTCGCTTCCAACATAGTTTGTGTTTGGCGTATATGTCCAGGTGCCATCTGCATTTACAGTAACAGTTCCATTTGAAGGGTCGCTTGCCTTTGTGTAGCTCAGTATATCTTTGTCCGCATCTGTTCCAACTACTGTGCCTCCTACAGGGGTGTTATACCCTGTGCTCACATCATAATTGGCAACCACAGGCGGTGCGTTTGGCTTTACCGTCACATCGACAGTTGATATTGCTGTAGCTCCCTGTTCATCAGTTACTTTTACGGTAAAGCTGTCGCTTCCAACATAGTTTGTGTTTGGCGTATATGTCCAGGTGCCATCAGCATTTACAGTAACAGTTCCATTTGAAGGGTCACTTCCTTTTAGATAAGTTAGTGAGTCTCCATCAATATCAGTTCCTTCTACTATACCTGATACAGATGCATTATACTCTGCTGTAGCAGTGTAGTTAGGTACAGTTGGCGTATTGTTCGATGCTACTTTAGTATCCACAGTATTCGATGTAATAGTTTTTCCATCTAAAACCACAGTTGCTACGTTGCTGGTTAATTTTTCTGTTTGAGTATTTGGTGCAGTCGTTGTAAATTCTTCCGTAATTGAGCTTTTTCCAGGAACCGATATATTCGTTTTATTTTGGCCTTCGCTTTGAATACTAACGGTTTTATCCGAATCTGTGTAATTATAGACTGTTACAGGATATTTAATAGTATCCGATACTTTAACCTGTTCAGGTCCGGATTTTACAACTCCCATCTCTACATCTAAACGCCCGTTGTTCCCCAATTTAATGGATACTTTACCATCTGATATAGTTTCTTTTGATATGTAATTTGTTGTACCCTCTAATCCATTTGTTTTACTAACTGTAGTCTCCTCAAAATTCATATAATAGGGATTATCACTTGGAGGAGTAAAATAAGCAGTTGTTTTTGCTTCAGCTCCATCCATAGCATTAGTAAAATAGGTTGTCTTGGTAATGTTTCCTGGTGATTCATTAAATATAGGTGAAACTTTGTAATTCAGCTTAAAAGGGCCGTCTTTCGGTGCATTGTATTCTCCCGGGTTTGGGACATCTCGATCTTTAAAGGTATAAATATGATTCTTTAGGTCATCTGCTTGGATAAACCATTTCAAGGTGGTAACACCGTCAACAGTTTGGATTGCTACCTTACTTTCATACCCATCAAAACCATAAATCACGCCATTTGAAATCGTTTCCTTTACTTTGGCTGCACTGTTTCCAATCTTTAAGGTATTAACGTCAATTTTAAAACCTTCCCCAATTTCATCAGTCATATTTATAGCTCTAGTGATATGATCTGTAATTGTATCTTCACCACTGGCTTGTCCCAACGGTAGGTTCAAAATAGGTGGTATCTTGGATGCAGATGCAGCATCACTTGCTAACTGGTCAAAAGCACCAATAAGTTTAGTATAGGTATCTGCAAAGGTATAATAATCGCTATATCCATAGTCATTAGAGTAATCCTTGGCGGTGTAATTTTTAGCATAAGTTCCAATAGCTTTATGAATAGCGTTTGCAGTGCCTCCTGATTCATTTCGTCTAGCATACAATTCCTTTGGATCTAAGGTTGCCCATGGATATGCAGAATAATTTCTTACACCACCATCTGAAACTCCATATATATCTTTTTCAGTACCTAATCCAACTGTATAAAACTGTGATTTGATGGTTGTATCATTATTATTATAATGCTGATACTTACTATCAAGTTGATCCTTCATGTACCTGCCCGTAAGAATAGTAACTGCAGTGATATTAGCAGAACCTCTCACTGTATTACCGCTGGCTATTCCAATGGGACTACCTGTAGTTTTGGGAGTGTACCAATTTTCCTTACCATCACTTGCTGCCCCATCTGACAGTATAAGTACAAATGGCGTGCGAGTTGGTTCATCTACTCCTTTTTGGCTTGATCCAATAGAAGTTATCATTTGTTGAACGCCATACATAATGCCATCTTGAGTTGGGGTGCCGCCTCCAACGTCTTTACTGAATGCTACTACAGAATTACTTCCAGTTATTTTTAAACTGTCTACATTTTTTAGTGTATGGATATTGGAGCTACTTACTGAATAGTCAATGTATCTCTTATTTGCATCTTCAGTAGTATAGCTATTCAGAGGCATTAAAGTGCCTGCAGTTCCGGTACCTGTAAACCAATGGACTGCTACCCTGTTTTTTGGGTTTGCTTCCATAACAGTTTTTATTACGTGGTTTACTGCTCTTTGCATGGCATCTACACGATATATAGTAGCCGTTTCATGGATGATATCATTTCCAAGTACTTTTCCATCCTGAGTAATACCCATAGACCCACTCATATCCAATATAAAAGTGACATCTACCATAGGTGCCTTCGAGCTAGCATATCCCCCTGATTCATTTGTTCCACTTCCCTGGATCATATATTCCTGAGCTAAAGCAGATAACTCAACATCAAACTTTCCATCTACTGTGGCCTCTACACTTTTATCGGTCCAAATACGTCCTGCTGCTGCTTCGGTTCCAAAGGCCTTGTCACCATCGTCCGGTATCACAGTCTTTTGATCTGCTTCAAGTTTGACTAAAAATGGATCATATGCTACTTTTACTATTGAAGAAGCTTCTGCTAAATATGTGGGTGCAGCTAAATTAGAAACTAACAGTGCTAAGATAATCAGTACGCTTAGCATCCTCTTTTTCATACTTCTCACATTCAAATCAATCTCTCCTTATCTTTTAAATAATTTTAAATGTAGTGCTTTATTATATTTTTAAAATTCTCACATCCTTCCTCCTAAATGATCTCTCGGAATCTCTAAGCCTTTGTTACTCAAGCTTTTAGAATTTCATCGATCATTTTAAAGTGACTTCCATCACTGATTGGGCAGCACAGCTAAAATTAATCCTCTTTATGCTATCCTAAGCGGTTTTAAAGTAGGAAACACTCCTGGTGTCGGTACCTTTAATTTCTCCCTTTTCTGCCAGTAGTGTATAGGAACATTTCCTGTGTTCATCCTATAATATATTTTTCCTAAAAGTCATCCTCTGCATGAAACATGTTTTTTTTGACATGAATCATGATTTTTTAGAGCAGGATATGAAAAATCAAATACCGTGATAAAGAGTGGTATTCTAATAATATGTTATAAATAACTAATTTCGACATAATATATTACTTTTTCTAATTTTAGTGTATAATTCAATATGAATCAATAATAAATCATTAATTAAGGTTAAATAAATGAAAAAAGTACTTATTATATTTAATCTGGCTATAATATTGCTTCTTGGAGCATATATTATAAAATATTATGTTGAGAAATCTTCCTATGAAAATGAGGCGGCAAATTTGCTTCGTCAATTTGATGTATTATTCGATACCGGCAGTGAAATACCATCGGAAATCCATACTGATTTAGATACTGATTTAGATACTGATTCTAACAGTGAGAGTACAATTTCAAATCAGGCTTTGAGCGGCTGGAATACCAATACTATTAATGATAAGATGATAGCTATGATACAGATTCCGCAGTTAAATATAAATTATCCAATTTTAAACGAAACTACTGAAGAGAATTTAAAGCTTGGCTTGACTATATTTACAGGTGAAGATTTATTCGGCAATAAAGGAAATACTATTCTTGCCGGACATAATGTCAGGGAAAGCGGTAGGCTTTTGACAGATCTACATCAAATAAAAGAAAATGACCTTATAGAGATTACAGGCAAATCTGGAACCTGTTATACGTATGAGGTATTTGACATGTACGTTGTCAACCCCGAAAACCTATCTCCATTAACCCAGAAAACAGGTGGTGAAAAGTGGATCACTATAATTACTTGTACAAATTTGGGTAAAGATAGACTTATTGTGGTATCGAAACTTGTGGACGTCAAACAAAATGCTTCACAAAATAATTAACCTTGCAGAATAAATACAGCTCGTTTCGCTTATCTACTCTACAAAGTACAGTTAATCTATTTACAGTAGCAATATGAGCATTCGTTTACACCCTTTATAAATTAACTAATCCGGTAAACCCTGCAATATCAACGCACAACAAAAAAACCACCATTTAAATGATTAACAAAAACTTATTCTCTCAATTATTTGAACTAGTTAATTATTTTTAAACACTGTATCAGTATCCCTACATAGATATTGAATAGCCTTTCTACCGGTATCTAGTGCTACCGGTAATCCACCAGGACTTTGAAGCCTCTGACCAGCAAAATATACGTTTTTGATACTTTTAGGCATTGATGGATAGCTAGTTCCTTTATCTCCCTTGTTCATTACAGACATCCAAGAACCCTTATAAGACCCAAGGTAACGTTCATAGGTTAAAGGCGTTGCAATATCCCATACAGCAACTTTGCCAGCTGTCTGAGGGAATTTTCTCGCCAGCATATCAATAAACGCTGTTGCCAGCTTTTCTTTTTCTTCAGCATATGTACCATTTTCTTTACAATTTTTCCAAAAATCATAGGTATCAGACAATATTGGAGAGGTAATGGAAGTGCTACCTTCAGGTGCATATCCTTTATATCCTGCATAATTGCAAATACGAATACCCGTTTCAACAATGTTACCACACATAATAGGCTCATCAAGTCCAAAGTCAAATCTTTCAGGTAAATCAGATAGGTCAGCCTCCACCCCAATACTTATAAAAGTATTTATCAATGGTTTTGTATTTTTACGCATATCTTCAGCCCATGGCTCAGCAATAGGAGTTTCAAACATAGTGTCTATTGCCACACGTGTATCTAGGGTAACAATAACTGCATCTGCAAGTATTTCTTGTTCGTTAATAATAACACCTGTAGCAATGCCATTCTCAACAATAACCTTGCCAACCTTATTCCCATAAATAATATTGCCACCTATTTTCCCAAAATATTTTGCCATACGATTTGCCATTGCAAGGGAGCCTCCTGCCGGATAACCTCCATCCCCTGAAACAAGGGTTGCAATAGTAAAAATCATTGCTGTAGCACTATATTCTGGACCAACAATATTTTCAAGTAGTAACCTTATTATTGGACTCTTAAATCTACTTGCATATTCTTTCACCGACTGATTAGCATAAAATGACATTCTTGGTATTGCCGGCAACATTTTTAGTATTGCAGAAAATTTCATAGAAGATTTTTCTTGAGCTTTAACACCCTTGATATCCATTACAGGCATATTAATATTTGAAAATCTTTTTAAATCCCTGCACAAACTATTTGTCATCTTTTCATCTTCTGGCGAAAGCTCCATAAAATGCTTTCGTAGTCTTTCTATATCACGATAAAGGCATGCTCTTTGACCGTTATATTCGGCAGTTACAAAAGGATCTCGGTTAATTATCTCGGTATTATTATCTAGCGCTCCAACTTCACGCCATAGCTTATTCAATGGAGTTTTAGGTGATGAACCTGTTAGCCAATGCATTCCTCCCTCAAACAAATACCCTTTTCTTCGCCAACTAGTAGAAGCACCTCCTGGAATAGTATGGCTTTCGTAAATAGTTACATCGAAACCGCTTTTCCGCGCATATATTCCAGCTGTAAGTCCCGCAATACCAGCCCCGACAATGATTATTTTCTTCATTGTGACATCCTCTTTTCTAGTATAATTTAAGTTCTCACACAACAAAAATCCGGGAAAGGACGAGTCATTGTTTTGAACCCAAATATAATATTTTTACAAGCATATTATTTTCTCAACCTACATTTAAATTTACGTTTTTTAACGAAGTTCTTTACAAATAATGTGATGCATAGAATATCTTAAATATTATATTATATGGATATATTTGTAAAGTATAAGTTGATGTTCCTCCATATAACAGGGACACCTATAGGAAACTACTTTGCAATTTATCATGATAGCCAGAGGTGTCATTACTCCAGGAGCTGACTTCCTTGTTAACAGTAAAACTGTACTATGCTGGTGCAGCTTTAAGAGGAGCTTCACACATATATGCAATAGGTTCACGTCCAAACTGTATACAAATAGCAAAAGAATATGGCGCAACAGAAATTATCAATTATCGTAGCGGAGATATAGTTGAACAGCTGTTCAAAGCAACTAATGGGAAAGGTATTGATCGTGTAATTATTTCCGGTGGTGATTGCGATACATTTGCACAAGCTATAAAAGTATTAAAGCCAGGAGGAAAAATAGGTAACGTAAACCACCTTGGTGTAGGAGAATTTATTAAAATACCTAGAGCCGAATGGGGCTGCGGTATGGGACACAAGGAAATAGCTGGTGGTTTGATGCCAGGTGGAAGGCTTAGAATGGAAAAGCTTGCATCCCTCTTAACAACTAACTGATTACTCACAGATTTGAAGGTCTCAAAGGTGTTGAAGCAGCACTTATGCTGATGAAGGATAAGCCAAAGGATCTTATAAAGCCAGTCGTAACTATAAAATGGTAATATACTTTCACAACTTAGCTAATTATATATAGAATACAAACTTGAGCTCATGTCTTTTTTATTGTTCGCCCATGCTGGGCGAACAATAAAAAACCTAGATGAAAAAATCATCTAGGTTTTTTTGGCTGCCGATCAAGGATTTGAACCCTGACAGACTGATCCAGAGTCAGTTGTGCTACCGTTACACAAATCGGCAATGTCTTGTGGACAAAACGTATTATAGCATTGCTTAACATCTGATGTCAATAGATTTACCACTATATTTTTTGAAAAGTTGGCGCAAAATATAGTGGTAATAATTACATCTATTAACCTGTTACATTAAGACTACTGCGATTAACCCCATTTCCTACTTCTATTAAACCTGCTTCATTAAATCTTACTATATTAAACCTTATCTTCTTTTAAACCTACTTCTATTAAACCTACTTCTAATTTGTGCACTTATCTAAATATATACATATCAAATACTTTTACCTGATAAGTTACCTTACACCTATATCTCCATCTGTTCTCCAATAGAAAACAAATATATATATTTTTGGCGTACTACCTTACCAGTGAGCCGTGTCAAAGCCTGAGCATAATAATCAAGCTGCAACCTATATTTATCCCGTATTTCATAATTCACTTCTGATACATAGTCTGTTTTATAGTCTACTAGAATAATCTCTCCATCCTCTTCAAAATAGCAGTCAATTACCCCCTGTAAAAGTACTATTTCATTGTCATTAATATGACTGTATGCAGGGATAGATGAGCACTGTATCTCGAGGTGAAATGGTATTTCACGATTCAGAACGGGTGCTTTTCTCATCCTACACGCTAGATCAGAATTAAGGAATTTCTCAATTCTGTCAATCCTAATACTATCAGCCTGATTTTGCAACAGAAGATTCTTTTGTACCATTAAATCAATCTGTTTTTTAATATCAAAGTCATTAAAATCAAGATGCTGCAACACAAAGTGTAAAATGCTTCCCTTTTCTGCCCCAGACAATTGTTTTTTACCCTGTAGGAACAGTGGTTTTTTCATAACAGGACGCTCAAGTAGCTTTTCACCATCTTCCTCACCGGTAGAAAATAGTCTTTTCAACTCAGTTACCGAGAATTTAGGTGGAATAGTTGAAAGCTCACTGCCACCGTATTCCCAGCTCAGCCGCCTATCTATCTCCTGCCTATAATACTCACTGATGTCGTCGGCTGAGCCCACAAGCCACTGCTCCAAACTATTACTCTGCTGTGCTTGGGCATCATCTGAACAACAAGGCAAATCCCCTTCCTTACAGAAATACACTTGCCAATGAGATTTTAAGCTGTCATTGTTGGTAGCCTTTGTTGCATCTCCATCAATAGAGCTATTTTCATCTCTGAAACTGCAATCACCTAATAACTTACTGCAATTACCCAATACCTTACTGCAAGCACCTAATACCTTACTGCAAGCACCTAACAATTCACCACAATCCTCATGTGTTGTGAGCGCTGAACAAATCCAGTCGAGATAGTTCTGGGCCTTGAGCATATTATATGGCTCCAGTTTGCAATCCGAACCACTTTTTGACATGTCCAGCCATTTCTTTTTTGCACTGTCCAACTTTCTGACAGAACCAGTAATAATAAGCTTTTCTCGAGCTCTTGTCATAGCAACATAAAGTATTCTCATTTCCTCTGAGAGAGTCTCGGTGCGAACCTTCATTTGAATAGCGAGCTTTGCCACAGAAGCATATTTGAAACGGGTAATATCAACTATATCGGGGCCAAAACCTATTTCCTGATGCAAGAGAATACTTCTGTATATATCCTGCATATTAAACTTCTTGCCGCATCCACTTAGAAAAACTACTGGAAACTCAAGCCCTTTGCTTTTGTGAATACTCATTATTCTGACAAATTTATCATTGTCATCAAGAACCTTGGCACTGCCCATATCCCCCTTGCTGGTCTTGAGCTTGTCAATAAAGTTAATAAAGTTGAATAAGCCCTTGAAACTTGTTGTTTCAAACTGGAGAGCCTTTTCAAACAGCATTCTCAGATTGGCCTGTCGTTTCTCACCGCCAGGTAATGCACCCACAATACTCATATAGCCTGTGTCATTGTACAAGTGCCACAGTAGTCTGTCAGTGGGCATATAATGAGAAATCTCACGATACTTTGTAAGCTTAGCAGCTATATGTGCTGCTTTCTTCCCAGCTTCACTATCCACCTCTGCTAAAGCCACAAGGGCATCATATAAGTGCCCATTTCTAGTAGCAAGCCTTAGGTCTGCCAAGTCATCTGAAGAAAAACCTGCAATAGGTGACCTCAGTACCGAAAGCAAAGGAATATCTTGATAAGGGTTATCAATTATTTGTAACAAAGACATCATTACTTGTACTTCGGTGGTCTTGAAAAAACCTGCTCCAGTATCAGCAAATCCTGGAATCCCATATCGGGCAAATTCTTGTAAAAATATTTCGCTCCAATTCTTTGTTGTGCGAAGTAATATTACTATATCCTTGTACTCAATGTCTTTATATGTTTTGTTTTTCTTATCATATACTTTAAATTTATTACCCTGTTTGTCCTTACTCATAAGTTCTAGAATTCGTTTTGCAACCATTCTTGCCTCAAGCTGGATATTATCGAGTGGCTCTTCATTTTCATCGTCAAAATCGGCTGCATCGGCAGCACCCTGTTCACCCGCACTGCCCGTCGCAGCGGTAGGGCTCTGCCCAACGGTAGTACCCAGTTTCTGTGCACCTTCTATATTACTCTGTCCGACGGTAGTACCAAGCTTCTGTGCACCTTCTATAGCACTCTGCCCCACGGCAGCACCCTGTTCTCCCGCACCGCCCGTCGCAGTGGTAGGGCTCTGCCCCACGGCAGCACCTAGCTCCTGTGCACCACCCGTTGCAGTTACATTCCCCGGCTCTTCATGCGGGCTAGTCTCCATTATATAAATCTCAGTTTGTCTGCCATCTGTCGGTTTATCCGAAGGTATATCATAATACTCTGCTCCATACTTCAGATCTTCTTCGTTAGTATAATCCAGTTCACCAGCAAGTTTTGACATTATACTCCGGAAAATAAAATTTACTGAATTTACGACCTCTCTGCCGCTTCTGAAGTTCTTATCCAGTACAATCTTGCTGTACAGTGCTTCCTGAGGTGAATAGGATTCATATTTTTCCATAAAAAGGTCGGGTTTTGCCTGTCTGAACCGGTAAATGCTCTGTTTCACGTCCCCTACCATAAATACATTAGGCTGGCCTTCCTCTTCCCTTGAAATGGTCTTTATGATGATTTCTTGGACATCATTACTGTCCTGATACTCATCAACCATTATTTCAGAATATTTACGCCTATAGTTTTTAGCGATATCAGATGCCACATTTTCTCCCTCTTTGGTGAGAATTTTGAGGCAGAAGTGTTCAAGGTCATTGAAGTCCACGGCACTCTTTTGCTTCTTTCTTTCCTGATACTGCCTGTCAAAGTCCAAAACAAGGTGAGATAGACATTTTAGCAGTGGATATAGCTTTTTGAGCTCACTTAGCATATCCTCCGACTTGCAGTAAAAAACGTCCTCTTGTAGCTTTTTAATATATGTCTTAAGTTCCTCTCTGGTCTCCTTCACCTTTTCTTTTACGTACTCATCCGCATTTCTTGCACTTGTGGGAAGTCTAGAAAAGCTATAGCCCTGAACCAGCGAAAACACTTCATCCCACATACCCTTATCGCATGCTGATATTATGCAATTTACCATGTTGAGGTCATCATTAAATACATCTATATATTTAGTCAAGCCCTCAGCATTTGAAAGCTGAGCCAAGCAATCCTCAAGCTGGCAAGCAAGGTTTTTAAGCACTATATTAATGTTATTAATAATAATTTTACCCCATTCGGTAACTCCAAAGTCCTCAACTGCTATATTAAACATTTCAACCGCTTTATCCAGCCATTGTTCTGGCCACGGGCTGCTTTGAATAAAGGAATGAACCTCAAGCACCATGTCCTGAATAGCGAGGTCATCCCTATTGCCTCCATAGCTTTCCAGCAAACTAAAATAATTCTCCTTGTTTCCTGTAAAGCTGTCATTCTCTTCTTCATACAAGCTATCAAAAAGGTCATTGAGAGTTTCCAGTTTCAATAGATAAGCTTCTGTTTCGTCCAAAATCCTGAATTTTGGATCTATATCCAAGCACTGAAAGTTATTACGTATAACGCTAAGACAAAAGGAATGTATGGTTGTTATATCTGCTTTATTCAGTAAGGTTTGCTGTCTCTGAATATTTTTATTATCGGGTTTTCTCTCTAGTTCCTTGGCAATAGCTTCGCCAATTCTCTCCTTCATCTCGGTTGCTGCAGCATTTGTAAAGGTAACGATAAGCAGACTATCAACGTCCACTGGGTTATCAGGGTCGGTTATTTTTTTGATAATGCGCTCAACCAATACCGCAGTTTTACCCGCGCCAGCAGCAGCCGCAACCAAAAGATTACAGCCTCTTCTATCTATAGCGCTTTGTTGCTCTTTGGTCCATTTGTTATCTGCCATTTACACTGTCCGTTCCTTTCATAATACTCCAAACCTCATCGTCCTTCTTGTCAAACAACTGACGATAGCTATTATCACTCATTGTAGGGTCAAACTGACAAACCGCTTGATAGCTGCAATAATCACAACCAGTCTGCTTATTTTTCCTGTAAGGTCTTATAGCTACATTCCCTTTCATTATCTCTGTAAACAGGTCTGTTAACAGCCTTTTTGTATATGCTCTTAGCATAGAGAACTGCTCCCTCGAAGCAGTTGATGATGGCTTTCCGAGCTGTCCATCCTTATTGATCCTGGCAGGTATGATAATAGAAGTACCAGAAATACTGTTATCCATTTCGGTAATCAGCTTTACTTCACCTAGCAGCAAGCCATTCATCTTGAGCTTTTTCATTATTGCAAGCTCAATATCGCTTGAATCTGTACCACTTTTTGCACTCACTATAGGGTCATCCAGCCGGAAATACAGCATACCCCCCGGTATTATTGGGCCTTTAAACTTGTTTGCTGCCCCTTCCTGCAAGGCATCCATATAGGTTATAAGCTGCAATTGTAAGCCATTTAAAGCATCACTGAGGCTAAAGTCCTTATTTCCCGATTTATAATCGACAATTCTAACATAAGTTCCCTCTTCAGTCTCTAACGTATCCACCCTGTCAATTCTGCCAATGAAACTAACCTTTTCACCGGTATTCAGCTCAATCACAACTGGCGGCAGCTCTGCCTTTTCACCAAAGTCCACCTCATATCCAGCCGGGTTGAAGCTACCCATTCTGATATGCTGTGCAATCATCCAAATGGACCTAGCAATAACTCTTCTAAGCCTTGTCATTAGTGCCTTATATCTGGCTGACGATGTAATGGAGGACATTTTCATCTGTGATAATACATCTGACACTATGAGCCCCACCTGTTCATTACACCAATCTCTATTAAAGTCACGCCATGTCATTTCATTCTCTTTTAGAACTGCTGCAAACTTCTCAATCACAGCATGCATAAAGCTTCCAACATCAGGTGCTCTGAGCTGAAAAAGCTTCCTTTCCTTTGCTTTTAGGCCAAATTGAACATAATATGCAAAGGGGCATACAGAGTATTTTTCTATCCTCGATACACTTGAGCGCGCATTAGTGCCATATAAAGAGAGTACTTTTTCCCTACTCACTGCACTACAAATATTTTTATAATTTAGGGCATAAGCCAACAATTCACATTGGCTTCTCCAATCCTCATGCTGTAAAAACCATGCATATACCTCTTTCCAAAAGGCGTCCACCGAACCTCCATCAGAGAGTCCTCTAAGCTGACATACCAGCTGGCGAAATGCAGGATTCTTTGCTGCAATGTGGTCCAAGTAGATGTCAGTGCTGTCAGCAGTAGTAATAGAAGCAGTGCTGTCAGTAGTATTAATAACATTGCTGCCAATAGTTTTAGCAACATTGCGGTCTGTAGTATTAATAACATTGCTGCCAGTAGTTTTAGCAACATTGCTCTTTGTTGTAATATTGCTGAATATTCTTTTTAGCCTGGATATTAAGGTAGAGGGCCTTAGAGTTTTGCCCTGACTATCGGCAACAGGCCAACTTAATGTTAGTCGCTTAGAAGCAGCAGTCAAAGTCTTATATATTAGAAATTGCTCATCAAAAGCCTTGGCCCGTGTATCACTGGCAAGCTCTAAGCCCTTCTCCAGAAGGGTATTTCTATCTTGATCGTTTAATATTCCCTCATCCATACCAGTTGAAGGAAACACCCCGTCATTTACGCCTAAAATATATACATCGGTAACATTGGTGCTTTTTGAATGCTCTGCACTACCTACAATAATCTGGTCAACAGATGCAGGAATGGTGGATATCTTGTACTCAGCCAAGCCTATTCTAAATATATTGGTAAAGCGCTGTGTTGACACAGTCTCCTCACCCATTACCTCAACTATCTGGTCAAACACGTCCATGAGGATATTCCACACCTGCTGATATTCGCTGGCAAGCCGTCTTTCTCCATTCTCATTAAAGTAATCAACTAACTGTGTAATCTTTATAAATACACCTGTTTTTTCTAAAAATACATAAATGGCTTCACAAAAAGCAGCAGCTGTATTTCTTCCTTTTGTCCTTCCTCTAAACTCAACCAACGGTTCTATTATTGTTGCCCTTATTTCATTAATACGTAATAAAAATTCTTCGTCCTGCCCCTCATTTTTGTCAGAAAACAGCTCAGAACTCATTTTCCAGTCCTCAGCCTGATACCATCTGCTGCCCCTTATTCCACATGCAAGCACATAATTTTCAATCAGATCAATATCACTTGAAGGTATTGATAGAAGCCCTGCCTTTAAATAGCTGAAAACATCCTCATAAGTCCAGTTATTGTTGAAAATATCTAACAAAGACAGTACAAGTCTCACCAATGGATGATTGGTAATATCCGACTTTGAATCAATAAAAAACGGTATCTCATATTCTGAAAAAATTGCCTCAACAATATTCTTGTAGCCTTCAAGATTTCTTGTAACCACAGATATATCCCTATATCTTCTTCCATTGTCCCTGCACTGCTTAATTATATATTTAGCGCACTGTTCCACCTCAGTATAAATATTGCCCGCCTCAAACAGACTAATATCCTCCGTTTTGTCACTAAAGGACTTGTTGGGGTAACTAAAGAAATTGCTCTCAAGATGGATTAACTCGTCGCTATCCTTCATTCTGAACAGTTTTCCGTTATTAAAGCTGTTTGCATTTATCGGTGTTTTAACTAAGGTCCCAATACTGTTAGCTATGCGCATTAGCTTGTTGTATGAATATTTAACCGAACTGAATACATCGGTGTCCTGGATTCCGCCTTCCTCCACCAGAACATCAGTGCATAGGGTTATGGTAACATCACTTGCCACCAGCAAAAGCTGCTCTATTACTGAGTATTCCTGAGGGGTAAAGCCCGAAAAGCCATCTATCCATATACTTGCACCACGACATTGTTCTGACTCTCCTATTTTCCTGGATAACTGAGTAAGCTCATCATCTGCGTCCCTAAAGCGCTCTCCAAGCATTTTTTCAAACTCTTGATAAATAGTGCTTATTTCGGTCAGCTTTTCTTTTAAGTATGTGTTCTCCAACTGTTCAATGGTTTTTCCCAATCGTTGAAGATTAACCTCGTAACGCTTCATTTCTGTAATAAGGGTAGAAATAGTGTTTACAAAGCCCTTGCTGTCGGCAGATTTGCTAAAAATAGACGGTTCATCCTTCAGCTTGTCCAATATACGATATATAATCATACATTTACCGGCAGGATGAATAAGAGGAGCTGTTACTCCCCCAACCTCATTCATTACTCTGTGAGCCAAACGTCTAAAACTCAGAACCTCTGCTCCAATAATGCCACCTAGCCCAAGCTTTGCAGATAAGGCACGCTCGGCTTCAAAGGTAAACTGTTCGGGTACAATTAATATAATTTTTTCGTTTCCTGCAAGGTAGTTCAGCTTGATTTCTTCAAGGCACTGTTGAGATTTCCCGCTGCCTGCCCTGCCATAAATAATTTTTATGCTCATCTAAACTCCTGATTTATTAATTTCTTATATTTAAATTATAAAGTATTGCTTAGATGCTGGCTATTTAAATGCCACCACCTTGTTGCCCTGCTATTTCACTACTATTTTGTTATTAATATGTTGCTATTTGTTGATACCACTGCTATATTTGCATCATATTTTGATCTCAATATTTTATAGCTTAACATTTTCCAGCTGCTTACTTTGTACGTCATAAAATAGCTGAGGCTTTATTTTTACAAATAATGATACTATTCCATAGAATGCAACAGATATTATTAAAGTATATACCAATTGCATTACAGGGTCAAAGTTAGAGGTAAAGAAAATAGTATTCGTTGTTAGAGCAGCGTCTGGAAAGCTTACAACCAAAAAGCAAAATAGATTGTTAATAGCATGTACACCTATAGCTATTTCTAATGAATTTGATTTAATAGTTACAATAGCTAGCAATACTCCTACTACAAAATAATTTAATATAGTACATGTAGTATCAATCGAGCTCATTTTTGTTGAGGCAAATACCTCTGGGTTAGCTAAATGGGGGAGCATAAAAATAGCACCTGAGATTAATGAAAGAAGCCATGCATTTCTCACCTTAAGCCCAAAGCCTTGTATTACATATCCCCTAAAAACCAGTTCTTCTGCAGTTGTTTGAATCGGGGTCATTATGAGTATAACGGGTAACATTATCCAAAACCGTGACGGTTCAAAGCTAAATGAGTAGGTTTCAGGGTATAACAGGTAATCTACCAATGATCCCGCGCAAAGCAGCAACCCATATCCAACAATGCCAATCATCATCTTGCTGATAGAAATTTTAGGGCTTTGTGTAATTAAGCTTTTAAATGGTCTATAGTGAATATACCTTACTGCAACAAACACACCAAGGATCATTAAATATATAGTAAGGTTTGCCATCAAATACTGTTCTTCCACCCCCATGAAAAGGTTTAAGAAAGCAGTAGGATTTAAGGCCAAATTTAAAGCGTCGTCAGAAATTAATGCCTCAGGATTTCTAAACATTGTAATAAGAAACCAAACTCCGGAAAATATAGAACCAATAATAAAGTACGTAAACATAATGAATGATGTTCCAGCTATAAACCTTGAAGGTCTTGTATTCCCTAGTCTTGCAAGTTCTTGGTATTTAAGCATTTGGGCCTCCCTTTAATAAATATGTTTTTGTCTACTAAATGGACAATAGTTTCATCTTTGTACATTAATTATACTATTATATATAGGTTTTTTGAATAATTGTATTTCCATTTTTGTATAAATTGTGTAAAATATAAATGAGGTGAACACATGTTAAGGAACTATTTAATTAATGCTGCTTTTCTGGTTTCATTTATAAGTATAATCTACATATATTATATTAAAACTGAGATCAATATTAATTCCAAGCGTGTATTTAAGCTCTTTCTAGGCTTTATTTATGGGGTTCTGGGAATTCTATTAATGATTTTTAGTGTAAATGTGGGGGATAATGTACTAGTGGATTATAGATATTTACCACTAATGCTTTCCTACTTTAGCTGCGGACTTACATCTGGTATCCTTACCTTTTTTATGATATTTACTGGAAGGCTTTTATTACATGGTATAAATTTTACTTCAACTGTAGGTATTTTGGGGTTAATTACTGTAATACTGCTATGTATAGTGGTAAATAGCCTTGTAAATTCTAGAGAAAAACTATGGTTAATTAGCTTAGGAGCATCATTACTTGTTGCAGAAACATTACATTTTATCCTTATAGAGGATGCTGATATAAGACTTACCATCATTGTCACACATAGTCTAAGCTATATCATATTGGGGATTTTCACATACTTATATACAAACAAGCTGCAATTACTTGGACAGTCATATAGAAAATACCGTTCTGAATCAAGTCATGACTTCTTAACTGGATTAAATAATGTCAGAAGCTTTGATACTTTATATAATAGAGCTAAGAATAATGCAATAGAAAACGATTTGCCTTTGTGTCTTCTTGCTATTGATATAGACTTTTTCAAAAAAGTCAACGATACATATGGACATTTAGAAGGTGATATCGTATTACAAGAATTAGGCTCCATACTGAAAAATTCCTGCCGTTCAACTGATATTGTGTCAAGGAATGGAGGAGAAGAATTTTCGGTTATACTAAATGACTGCTTACCTGATATAGGAATGGAAATAGCTGAGAAAATCAGAATTAATGTCGCTAGTACTCCTATTTTGCTTTCAGATGGTAAAGAGATAAGTATTACCGTATCAGTTGGTATTGCATGCTTTCCAGATTATGTTCGAGAAATAAATGATATTAGAGAAAAAGCTGATATTGCTTTGTATGAAGCAAAGAGAACTGGCCGAAACAAATGTGTTCTTTTTGAAAACAAAACTATCGTAGTCAATACATGTCCACCATTTTGTGACTAGAGTACATTTCCTACCTTTATTATAAAAAGCAGTCAAGCTCGAGCTTGACTGCTTTTTATGTTATACGGTATTATACTACAATACTACTCACTTTGATCAAATGCTGGCTTTTATGATTAGACAACCTTTTTGCATACTATGGGGCACTTTTATTGGTTAGTGACATCTTCTCTATAAAGCGGTGTAGTATTGCAGCAATTTCTGCCCTTGTGGCACTTTTTTTAGGTGATATTATTCCGTTCCCTACCCCCTTAATAATGCCTAATTTATTCATTACTTGCATAGCTTCTTTGGCAAAATCCGAGATAGACGATTCATCTTCAAAGAAAATGTATTCAGCCGTTACCGCAAATTCTAATTTAGCATACTTCATGTACCGATATAGGATTACAGCCATTTGCTCTCTGGTGAGCTCTTTGTCCGGCTCAAAGGCTCCATTACCGGTTCCTCTTAGTATTTCATTTGCAGCCGCCCATTTTACTGCATCTGTATAATACTTACCCTCCGGCACATCGTTGAATGGGTTTTGATAAGCCGCTTTTGGAGTTTCGACAGTTTTGCTCTCTCCCTCACTTCTGAATAATGTATCTAAGCGGTAGATTACCGTAGCTAACATAGCTCGACTCATAGTCATCTTAGGAGCAAACTCATTCTGCGAAATCCCCTTAAACAGACCATTGAGGAAGACAAACGCTACATCATCATAGAACCAATCAGTTTCTCTTATGTCTATGAATGGTACTACGTCTTTATTCTCAGGATCCTTGTTATCTTCGTCACCAGGCTTGTTAGGCTGGCTGGGCTTATCAGGTTCTGTCGAATCTGACCATTGTATTTTCTTCAAACCAGCAATGGCATTTTGAATAGCAGTAATTGCACTGTTTATAAGTTCTTCTTCTGCATCAGGCGTATTTAAAACATTCTCTCCCTGCAGGATGGCACTTTGTAAAGCAGACCATGACGCATTGGTATAATCCCCCTTTTGAATAGCCATAGCTTGGCGAATAGCCTCACTAAGAGCCGCAAAAATGTCCATTTTTACCATTACACCATCGGTCAATGAACTGTCTCCGCCAAGGTCAAGAGAGGCTAAAATCATGCTACTTCCCTCTTTACTGGCAGAAATGGTACGATTATTTAAGGCTGCGCTGCTGCCAGCGGACAATGTGAAGGACACATTTCCTGCCTCCGATATGTCAATGACTTGCTCGCCTTCTGATGAAGTGGCTTTGGTAAAGCCCATAAGCTGCAGCGTCGTGCTGGTATGATCTCTGTTAAGCATTATGCCATCAGAGGGAACCGGTTTGCCATCAGCATAGATTTCTACCCTGACGATATCTGACATGCGGCTATCGACTATTTCCATCCTCTTGCTCTCTGTATTGCCAAACTCATCCTTTGCAATGATTTCAAACAGATGTCCTACTGGAGTCCCTTGGACCGCTTTGTCTCCCATTGAAAGGGTGTACTCCAAAACGCCCTTTGTAAAGTACCGTGACATATCTCTGTCTGCAGCTCCTACTGTTACTCCATCGACCTTAAAGGTATACTTTGCATTGGAATCGGCTATTCCTTTGATGAGGAGTTCATTGTTGGTAAATGTACCGCCGTTTACTGGGCTTTCAAGCATAATCACAGGAGCTGTTGTATCAATGTTTACGACTGCTTGTCGAATGCTCCGATTGCCTGCCTGGTCCACTGCATCAAACTCTAGCGCGTATATTCCATCTGGCAAAGTCAGCTGCTGGTTCCATTCAGTCTTCCATCCACTGTCAAAGCTGTAGGTTTCTCCTGTTGCTCCATTGACTGTAAGGGTTCCCTTAACTGGTTCATTCGCTCTAAAAGAGAAGATGTTTGTGTTTTTTGTCAACGCAAAGTCCACGCCATCCTTTCCGACAACAATTGCATCTGAGGCTATAATGTTAAGTACAGGAGGAGTCGCTGCCTCCAGTACAACGGAACTTGACTTCACGTATCCGCTGTAATGGTACACATCCCCGTCAGTAATTGATTCCGAGCTTCCTGCTCTCACCTTTATACTATAACTCCTGCCTGGCTCATATCCTACTTCCTTGAACAATCCATTTCCATTTGTGTCAGTTGTTTGACGATACTTGGTCTCTCCCGATTCTTTGTCTATATACTCTTCCATAATAGGAACATTATAACGGCCACCTATCAATGCCTGACCATTTTTAATTTGTTCCTTTCCAAAATACATACCTGCTACAATGAGCTTTCCGTTCTCATACACGTCTACATAATAGCCTTCAAGCAGTGCTTTCTCAAAATCATCTGTTACCGTGATCAACAGCTTATTGTTACCTGCATTCGAGAGTGTTGCTCTAGAGGGAGCAGTAGGAGCTTTGGTGTCCGTTATATCCACGGTTCCAGCACTATAGCTATTGTAACACTTCTCTTCCTCCTGAAGTACTACGGTCACATTGTATGTGCCTGTAGCGATGGTACTCGGGATATTAAGCTCTGCGGTTCCTGACTTTGCTGGGATGTCTTTAGCAAGAAGGATTCCAGCATCAGAATCTTCATCTGATACAGATACAGATACAACAGCGTTATCACTGACGCTTTCTGCAGTCCACCCTATATTCAGTTTACTGTCTGTTACTGATGAAGTAAGATTTTTTAGCTTGCCTATTGGTGCTACATATACAGCTCCTATGTCATAAGCTCTCTCATCGTCGAATTGAATCAAAAAGGTGGGATTGGCTTGCTTGCTTTTCGGTATAGCAATATATGCCACATTCCCTACAATATTCACATTGGCAGTTTCTGCAGCACTCTTAATCTCACTTTTTTCCTCTTCTGTCAAGGCTTCTCCTGTACGCAGCCCGTCCACAATATGGGGGGCTTTGTAAAAGTTAAGAGGGTATTGTTCACCATTGTTCCAAACCTTAATATGATTTGAAAAGTCATTTGCTAAGGCTTTTCCATCGGCTCTGCTTACTGTTAAAATATAATCGCCTTCCGGTGTGCCCAAGGTAACAATGTGGCTGGTCTGCTCCCTATTGGAGATAATACCTGTTGAAGGAAGACTAGAGGTTCGCGTTTTAGAGCCCGATTTTAGCTTTGTTGGGTCAGCTGTTCCGGACTTCAATTGTTCAATTTTATCCTCCGTCAGACCATTATCTGCTACATTGCCAGCTATAAAAGATAGATTAGAACCGAAAGAAACATATTGCCCCTCTCCAGTAACAGGGTCGCTCTCCACCAGCTTAGGCTCAGTCATACTCTTAAACATTTTGAGTGATTTTGAAGAAACACTGTCCTCTGATGTGAACTTAATATTTCCACTGTCCCACCAATAGGTGAAACCCACTTCAACAAGGTTCATAACTTCAACACTGCCCCACATCTTTTCTGTTCCACCACCAAGCTCAGCGGCTGCAATCTCCATCCCCCCTGCAACGGGGATATCCTCAGGTATAATCAATGCGACTCTCATCATCATCTCAAAAAGCTCATAATTGGCATGCAAGGCGAATTTCCCTTTAAACACTTTAGAGAAGTTGACTTTAGCTTCGGTGGATAAGTCAAAATTGGGATACCATGTAAGGTTAACCTCACCGCTCTCCAAAAATTCTGCATTCTTTATAGCTTTCAGCTTCACATCGCTTAGGGCAATGCCCAAGGAGCGCAGCGAAAGCTCCAAATCTGAAGTTCCAGTCATGATTTTGAATATGTCAAACTGCACGTTCAGAAGCAATGTTATAGGAGGCAATCCATCGGTGCCATAAATGGTCTCATAGAGGTTGTCATAGCCTCCGCCTCCCCCGGTTACCCAAAAGACACCTACACCGTCAATGTTGACACCCGGTTTAAAACCTCCTATGGTAAAGTACAGCTTATCGGGTATGGGTGCACCGGATGGATTGGATTTTACAACTAATGCAAATTCCATGCTAAATTTAGCGGTCTCAGCCTCCCCTTCAACCTCTACTTTATAGCCACCTATCGTATTTACCGACAATTTCCCCTCCAATTTTTTAGGCAGAAAGCTGACAATCTGAGGAAGAGTAATGTTGGTATCCATATTAATACCGATATGTCCTGTCTTTTTTCCGTTCTGTCCATACAGGACGTCATGTACATGTACACCAAACTCTACTTTATTGTCATCATCGTCTTCATCTTCTTCATCGTCTTCATCTTCTTCCCCCTTTGCAGACTTCTTTGCAGGCTCTTTTGTGGGTTCCTTCTTCGATTCCTGTGGCCCGCCCTCAGGGCTCAACCCACTTGTGTCGTCGTTGTCAGAAATGTCCCAGGAAGAGTCCTTGCTATCCTTGCTTTTTTCCTCCCTTGCTGCCTTTGCCCCTCCCGGCGTCATGAAAGATACGTCAAGACCTCCTCCAAAGGAGATGATGTCGTAGGTTTTGTTGCTGTCCGCTTGATCCTGTATTTTGCCAAGCACACCATATTTGAGGTTTATAAGGAAGCCCCCAATGGTCTGCAATGTTTCGACGGCACTATTCCAACGAAGCTCAATATAATCTTCCCCGTCCTTAAGAGAACCTCCGGAAATTACCTCTCCCCTGCTGTCATATACGGGAATTATATATTTTGTCCCTGACCCAAGCCTGAATGCCGAAGGACCATTCCATACGGTAGTATTGGCCCCTATGGTAGTAAGTTTACCTTTCATGAGGACTTCAACACTGCCGCCTTCACTCTCCATTACAACAAAATCGTTACCGCGGTAGTTCAAAATATGGTTGAGGGTAACGTCTTTGTCCTTTCCAGCTAGGCGGTATTCCTTTTTGTCCTTGTCCTTGACTAACTCCCCTCTAAAGACAAAAATCAAGTCTTTTGGTTGGTATCCACTGCCTGAAGCACTATTTCCTTGCTCAAAGTCAGTTTCATTGTCATAGGCTACAAGCTTATACTTCGTATCACCGTCTCTTTGGACGGTTAGGACACCGTATTTATCATTCCGATAGCTTTCATTTGATGTCATATGAACCATCATGGCTGAAGATGTGAAATCCACCGGTATATCGTTGGGCTGGGTGCCATTCCACAAGAAATGTACCTGATAGCGCCCAGGCTCCATATAGTCTTCTAGCAGTATGGATATACTTCTTGCATCCTGGGCAATGGTCAGGTTACTGACAGGAACCGGATAGGTACGGCCCTCTCCCCTCAGTTCTATAGCACTCAATCCAGACTTGAAAAAGCTCATACCCTGTCCGGACACAGTGATGAATCGCCTGTCATCGTTATATAGTATCCCTGGCTCCATAGAGTGGAGGGTAATGGAAGGCAGCTCTGGATTACTGGCAGGAATAAATATATAGTTTATTGTCTCTCCTAAGCAAAACTCATCAGCGTATGCACCAAGCTCATTTACCGCAGGATCCATATTGTATACCCTGGTCACGAAGCTTCCCAGCTCATGGTTATCCCGAGGCTCAAACTTAAAATCAAAAAATGTGGTTGATTGTTTTCCCGATGTAAAGTTCACCATATTGGTGTATAGCGGGTCGTTGTTGTCATAGATGATCCAGCTTCCACCGTCAGTCTGCCTCTGGGTGGTAAATCCTATGGCATAAACAACCACTGCCAAGTTCTTGTAGTTTTTGTTTTGAGAAGCTGGATTTGTAATGGTCGTATTGATACGGATTAAGTTGTCTGCTTTCCCGCTTGACCCAATATACGCGGTACGAGCTTCATTAAAGGTCAGCTTGGACGGTGCTGTGGTGTTGATAAGCACCTGATTGTCCTTGTTTTTCAGATTTGCAGTTACTCCGTAATAGGTGGAAAAACTCTTTTCCCCTCCTGTTGGAACACTGCCAAGGTTATAGTACAGGGCAGCTGCACTGTCTGCTGTTTTGTGGTCATTGAACTGATTACTGAAGGTTAAACTGTTATTCGGAGTATAATCGAACTTGGTGGCTGCAAGATTGGCCCAATGAGCAAAGGTCATCTGATAGGGTTTATCAGCGGTTATGACGCTGTTGACTCCAAAGGCTGCAATCTCAGGCTGATACGCACTGTCCTTGACAAAATAATCTGCTGGCACCTGTGCTCCTGACAAGACAGTTTCCCTGTCAATAAAGTTGTAGCCACCGCCCAAATATCCCTTCGTTACCTCATAATATCCAAAGTCCTTTTCCCCCAATTGGGTATCTATGAGGACGCGGCTTTTTAGTGTCATATCGCTTGAGGAGTTGTTCTTCACAGTATAGCTGATCATGGCCGTACCAAGCTGCTCAGAGCTATCGCTGTTCACCAGCTCAATACGCTGGGTGACTTCCAGATCATTTACACTCCAGGTGCTAGTCACCCCAGCACTATCAGACTGTGTCACCACAGGCGAGGATGCCATACCTAAAAGTCCGTAATCGTTGCCAAATACATACTCCTTACCTCTATCACCGTCAATCTGAAAAGAGGTAAAGGAGGTATCAAAATTATCTCCTCTGTGAGTAAGCGCTTTATTATCATCAGTCTTTTTTAATATGTCTCCCTTTTTGGTAGATATGGTATAGCCCCCGTTTTCCTTGCTCACCGTTACCCGTATATACTCATTTTCAACAGTGACCATATCGGATTTCTGAGCAAACACAGGAGCCGGCAATATAGTCAGAATCATAATCACTGATAATATAAATGCAATAATTCTTTTCATCATTTTAAGGCTCCTTTCTTAATATACATAGACATAAACGATAAAGGCGTCCCGGTCTCCACTTTGTGCCAAAATCGTGTAATAGCCTTTATTTATGGCATTCAAGCTTCCGTTTAAGGATGGGGCATACTTCATCTGTGCGCGGGTCTTGAAGCCCTCGGAGACGCAGAGGGTGTACCCTGTTGGTGCTGTAACCGCAATATTCCCTGGTGTCGCAACATATATGTCGTTTGCTGCCACAGGCTTTCCTGCTATGATTAAGGAATGCAGTGAAGACCCGCTTACAGCTACTTTTCTTTCTCGGGTAGCGGTGTTGTTCAGTTCGTCCTTCACTTGGTAAACCGCCGTATAAATACCTTCCTTACTTAAGTCTACAGATGATATATCCACTGTAACTTTTGAAGTTAAATCACCTTCTCTGTCATCCTTTGCACTGACCCCTTCCAAAAGCAGACTAGATAGCTCAGAAGGCTTCGTGTCAATAGACACGGGAAGGGCCTTTGTACTTTCCAATAAAATGGAAGGTGCTACTCTGTCAATGAAGCTTATTCTTACAAATACGGTGTTGTTATTGCCGTATTTGTCGGTGGCAGATACACGATATACTCCATTCTCTTCTGCAATGATAGCATGGGTATAGGTTTTTGTTGCACCATCGTTAATTGTGGAATCAACCAGCGTAAGTGGTGTGCCCGGCTTGTTCTGATTGAATACTTGAATGGTTGCACCGTTGACATCTTCCCCAGCGATGGCGATCTCTACGTTGCCATTTGTTGCAATAGGCTGAGTCTTCGCCTCATCACTATACACAACCCCTGCAGTATCTGGAACGATTTTCAAAGCATAGAAGATAGCGGGGGATTGATCGTCAATCTGGTCTATGTTTGTGATAATGGTGGCTACATTACCAGCCTTGTCAGCGAAGGTCAGTGAATAAACTCCGTTTCTATTGAATGTGATTTTGTGTTCTGTCTTATATTCGCTCACCTCATTGGCTGATGCAACTTCTTCGTCAAAGCTATAGGTGATGCTTACTATATTGTTTGCAACTACTGGTGTGCTCACCGTATACGTAGGAGCCTTCTTGTCAATGACAGTAAGAGGGCCGTCCTCGGGCCTCAAAAGCACTGTTTCATTTCCACGTATATCAAATACCGAGATCTTTGCTTGGCAGTTCTGCTTAAACTCAATGTTCAAGGTATTGGCAGAATGGGTGTAGCTTATGTAGCTGCTCACAGCTGTACTCGGTATAGGAACCCCTGTGGGTGAATAAACCGTTATATCCACATTTCTGATCAACTCGTCAAAGATGAAGAATAGTCTGATGGAGTTATTTGTCATGGTGGAGAGAACATCCTCTTTGCTATTGCCACTGGTTCCATCCTCTGCTCCCGGTTTTGCAGCGATACTGCTGTACCAGCTTTCACTTTTTATTCCTGGCGGCGTGTTGTCTATACCGTAAGCCCCAGCCATTAGGATTCCTGTATTGCCCGCTTTATCAATCAGGTAGAACTTTCCGTTGCCGTTCTCTGCAAAGTGGATGTAATACTTGCCATCAGAATCCTGACGTACATTTGGACCGCTCACCTCAATGTCCTTCTCCTCTGTAATCAGGTATGCTTTAACAGTACCTTTTTGGAAGGTGATTCCTCCATGCAAGGTCTCATCCGCTGTCAGCATGACATATTCCACGGTTCCTGTTGGAGGAACCGTGTCGATGGTTCCCTCAGGGATGGTTATTGTGACGCTCTTTTGGCTGCCTGATGAAGTTTTTAAGACCACAGTGGTGGCTGTGTTTTTTGTAAATATCAGTGTGTTCTTTCCTGTAAAGTACTGGACTCCTTCTGTCGGTGCAGCCGGTGACCCCATTACTGCTGGAATCACATCACCCGCAGCATTGATAGCTTGGACAAACACTGAGATATTACGGTTGGTCGTCATAAGTGCTAGCGTAGCTTCATCGGAATAATGCTGTCCCAGCTGAACAGGGCTTGTCCCTTCACCGCTCAAGGTATATGTAAGCTTGAACTTAGCGATAGTCAAATCCTCCAGTGGCAAGAAAGTGGTGCCTTTCTCGCTAACTATGAGCTCTCCCTTGTTGCCTGCAGCATCGGTGAACCTAAAAATGTGTTCTCCCTGGTCTGTGAAGGTTACGTTGATGGCTTCCCCTTCGTCCATGGCGGCATTGTTTTCGTCAAAGCCCAAAATTGTGTATGTAACGCTTCCCGTTATAGTAGATTTCCCCTCTGCATCAAAGCTTTCTTCGCCGTTTACAGTTCTGGTATAAAAGGCCTTTGGAGGAGTTTTGTCGATATTGTTGATTGGAATGCTAAACTCCTTTGGAGGCATTTCACCATCAGGTACTATGGTGTATTTCACATTTCCGTTTTCGGATTTTAGTATAATCTTATGGTTTTCATCTTCTCCCTCCTGCACGGTAGAATGATAACTGGATGTATCAACCTTTACCGTGACACTTCCATTGGTAGGTCCAGCAGGAGTAATGGTAAGATCATGAGCATAAGCCTCTCCAAAGATGTTCGCAGTAATTTGCTCATAGTAGCTTCTTCCAAAGATGTCAATGTAGGAGACACCTACGGGGCCATCTGTATAAATAGGAAGGTTTTCATGGGAAGTAGCATAGTCCTTCTTACTGTCCACTGGATCTATGAGTCGGACCGGACCGCTGAAGGTCAGTGCCTCTCCGTATGAATAAATTTTATCAGTGTTTGTAACAGTAGGTACTATACCATTGATGTTCACATCAACAAGGGGCAGTTCTCCCACATTGCCTGCGGCATCTATCACATGTAATATTGCCGAAGACAAAGGAACACCAGACTTGGCATATATCAGCAGCTCAATGCTGTCATTCTCGCCACCAGATATACCCTTGTTCATAAAGATTCCAAAGGCCTCACTATCTTCTGCCGAGAAACGTTGGTTGCTATCCGCACCTTCCGATAGATGGGCGGTATATTCCGCATCAAAGGTGATATAGGCTTCAACGGCATCTCCTCCTGTAATGGTGGCACTAATAGTAAAGCTGCCATTTTCTCTGTTGACAACCGGGCTACCAGCCACGACTGGAGGCTCTCTGTCGATATTGTTGACTACATAAATCTCTTTTGCCTCATTACCCGCCTTATCTATGGCTGTCACCTCTATACTGCCGTTGCGGCTGAAGATGTAAGCTCCGTCTATAGGTTGGAGTATTTCACCATCCTCATATTTTGCAGAGATAATCAATCGAATTTGCTCGGAAGGCGTATCCATAATATAATACGCATCGGGCTGGCCTTCATTTACCGTACGACCATCCCTTACACCCTGTATGACGACTGTCACATCACGATTGGTAGCTTCAGTTTCAGAAACATGCAGGCTTATTACTGGTGGAATCTCATCCCTAGCAAGGTCAATTCTGTATACATCAGAATATCTCTTCGTAAGCTGGTAAGTATCCCCTCCCGAGAACTCGCCAGATATCTTGTTTGTGTCTTCTTTGACCAATTGATAGTATACAGTCAAGGGTTTTCCCTCTGCAAGGGTTTCTTTAGCGGCCTCAACAAGATCCTTAAGGTTGATTATGAAGCTGCCGTCTTCGCATTCAACCAATTGACCATTTACTACAATGGACTGTCCATCCATGCCCAAACCTCCAGCAGTACCATACATAAGACGGTATTGGTGGCCAGGAGTGAAGGTTATAGGGTTTTCGCTTTCACGCTCTACACTGATGGAATATTTGTTAAGCATATTAAAGGCGTTGTCGGGCATATCCACCTTAAGCATTAGTTTGGGATCATCCCCGCTAAAGAGAACTCTGTGTGCCGATACGGTTTTGTCTATAATCTGGATAGCATCGTCCTCACCAGTGGCTGCAAGGTTTGCCGGGACAGTCTGGTGGCTTTCTCCAAATTCCTTGTCTCCTGAGCTTACTGATTTGAACTGAAACCCTGGCAGCCTGTTTTCAAAGGCAAACATTGTAAGAAGCTGGCTTTTGTTTGGCGAGTCAAAATAGCTCTGATAGGCATATTCTATCCAAAATTCATAACGAATCAGATTTCCCTCTTCATCATAAGCAATAGGCGTGATCTGCGTGATGTCAATTGGCAAGGTGAAGCTGTAATCCAATAAGTATTGTGCATTCTGATTTACTAATAGACGCTTACTAGGACCAAGCCTGTTATTTTCCTCCGCAAGGGTCAGCATCTCTTCTGTCAGATACCAGGTTTCAAGAACTTCTTCTGATTTTACAATTTCATCCTTGAACCAGAAGCGATAATCATAACCTGAAATCGGATCACCAGTCATGGAATTCTCCATGCTGCCATCCGATTGAAATGTTACTTTCTTCAATACAACCTTTGTCCCGTCAGTTTCTCCACTCAACTTAAGTGATTCCAAGCCTACGGCGGGGTCATCCCTCAGTACGAACTCCGCCTCAGCGAAATCGTGGAGAGGGGTGAAATTAAGTGCGGTTGGATTAACTCCCTCAGCCCCTTCTGCCAAGGATAAATTAACAGCATCCAAGGCACCCTCTCCCTGTTCTTGGGGATAATACAGTCCGTAGCCATATCTGTGGTCCAGAGTATTAAGTTTTTTGTAGCTCCTATCTACTCTATTCCCATCATCCCCATTTGTTGAGAATCGAACCTGTTGCACTTCATAGTTCCCTATCCTATATCGGGTATTAAATGGAACAAATTTGAAGGCATATTCATATTTTTTATCTTCATCATCGTAGTATCTACCACAAATCGCCAGTACAATAGGGCCGCTGATTTCACTAGCTAATGCCTGACCCGCGTTGTGCGAGCCATAACTGTAACCATAACCAGAGCTATCGTAATTCCTCCATACTAGAGTATTTCTGTCCAAGGTAAAGATTGCAGAGGCTGTGGTATTTGTTTCCAAAGTAGTCTTTGCCCCTTCCCCTCTAAACAAATCGCCATAGCTGTTATAATTGGAGATGGCATTGGACATGAACTGAGCACCACCGTCCGCTTCAAACTCAGATCCCCACTCTATCCATGTATAGGCATACTCTATTGTTTTCTCAAAGCTTACAGTGGCGCAAAGGTCCTCTTTGATAATGGCAACGGTATCTTCTGGGGTTGTGTTCTCTACATTGATCACGCTGTATTGGTTGTCAAGGGTGAGATTGATGGATTTAGCCGTAATGTTGCCAAACTCATCTTTAACCTCAACCCAAAGTGTCCTTTTGTATATTTCATTTCCCACCATACCGTTATCTTTATAAATGTATTCCAATAACTTTTGCCCAGTTATAGCCTCACCCTCTATCCAGGTACCTGACCCATATGAAGGGTTAGGCGCATCATGCTCATCAAGCAATGCATGTCTATATGTCATGGCGCTGAGGTCCTTTGCGTTCAGCATCACGCTGAACCTATCTTGCTTATATTGTCTTACTAGCTCTACTTCTGGAACTTTTTTATCATAATAAGGATTAGTGTAATGTGTTTCACCGTTATACCCTATATTTCCAGCGGCATCGGTTACTTGCACGTGTGCGTACAGCCATGTCATCTGAGCGTCGTTATCTGGCAGTTTAACAAAGGCATAGACTTGTTTCTCATTACCATCACCGGGAGGCACAAGGGGTGCGTTGACACTGATGCTCTTACCTCCTGCCAAAACCCAGTTATCTTTATAAAATCCATCATTGCTTATTTGATATTGAAGAGGGTCACGGCTGTCCAGATCAGTGTTTATAAATATACTGGCATCCCTCCCACTAAGTGACGCATCCTTGACATTGGCTGTTATCTTAAAAATATTCTCTTCTTCCTCAACCTTGTCAATATAAACACTAATACTGGGACTTTTAACGTCTAAATAATAGTTTTTATCAAAAGCAGGCATGGTTTCCGGTTTCGTCAGTATGTATCCGGATTCGTCCATCATCGTCTTTCCTTCTGTGCTGATAGATTGTATTTCTATAGGGCCCTCAGGTGAAACACCGCCCATCACACTATACTCATATAAATAGTTAATGCAGGTACGTTCTGGGCCGTTTTCGTACCTTTTTGTAACACCCTTATTTTTGAAAATTGGTGCAATGTATTGCCCGTTGCGGTCTTTTATGTTCAATGTAATGGCTGGCGCTTCACTACCCTTAACTACTGTTTTGTTTAGATAGAGAGTAACCCATACCCAGCTATAACTATTCAAATATCCGTTGGGTTCTACTCTGCCAGAGATGGTGGCACTTTCAATGATTAGAGGCTCTAAGTCAACTACAACAGCGCTTCCTGACTTATTACTCACCGGTATAGAATAATTGCTTTGCGTTCCATTTTTCTCGTTAAATTTATTTCCAGCCATATCGGTTAAGCAGTTGTAGATGTCTTTATTTTCGTTGGAGGCGATTCTCACCGATGAAAGGGTATAATATAAGTCCTTACGAATAGAACTTTCACTCTTAGGATCCTGTATCTGATATTCAAAAATCATAACTGGAGCGGAAGTATTAGTATCAGGAGCGTACTTCAAGAAATGCGCTTCAAGAGGCGTGGCGTCGCTGCCATCCTGGCCTTGGGTCTTCACAACCAGCTTAAGTTTTGCAAGCTCTTCAGGTGTATCAAATTGCTCATTAAACTTCACCGGTTCGTCAAATATAACCCCTATGTAAACGGTTTTTCCTATATCTTCGTCCCTTATGACATTAATGCCCTTCCAGTCATCGTTAGCCGTTCCATCCGGTTTATATTGCCAAGGCCCATCTATTTTAGACGACACATTAACGGTTTTGATACTAGGGCCTTTGCTGTCTTTCCCCACCAATACCCCGTTTTGCATCTCGGTGTGCACAGGTCCACCGTAGGAGCTACCATAGTAGCTCATAAGCAGGCTGTTACCTCTTTCGCTTCCGCTCTTCCATGTTGAGAGATTAAGCTTATCATCGTCTGTGTAATTGACAAACTCCCAACGATTCCCATCGGTGCCTGTCTCCCTAGTTGTACTGTTAAATATAGTTACTTCCGAGATGCTGGACCTGTTTTCTGTATAAGTAATCCTGTCCTTATCGTAATATCGAACGTATACCTTGTAGGCAAAAGCAAAGCTCAAATCCCCTTTCTCCAGCATAGTTTTAATATTTCCTGATGTATATCCATATTTCCCACCTACAAGAAGCGATCTAAAATCATAATAGACCTTAAAATCCTTGTTCTTGTTTTTATTATAGATGTTACCATCGAAGGTGTTTGGTGCATATACTTCACCATATGAGCTACTACTTTGATATGCACCAAAATTATTTAAGCTCAGCTTGTTTGTCTTTAGGTAATTTAACTGTCCTGCTGTGGACTTAGATTTGATTGCATTATAATGAGCCATATCATAGTCAAAGAACATAAGCTCATTGCCCCCAGCATTAAGGGCCTTTGGTGCATAGATAACAGAGTTGCCATAACTATTTATGCCCGCTTCTGCTGACACCCGTGTATCCATGGCCAGCTGAAAAGTTAGTAGTATTATTGCTACAAAAATAAAAGCAAATACTCGTCTGTGTTCCTTTTTCATTATTAATCACTCCTTACACCCTAATCGCACAATTTTTAACATTACTCTTCTAGCACAGATTATGTAGTATAATTTTCTGTTTTACTAATAATTACCAGTGTTCTTATTAATTAGATATGAAAAGTTTAAGCTCTAGTTTTTAAAGCCTATTGATAAGCTTGTCTATAAGAATAATATAATGTGAGATATAACAGTTTGATATCTCAATGACTAGAGTCATTGAAATCATTATATAGCTTTTGCCATATATTAGTCAATAAAAATGGGTTAATATGTTGAGAAAAGAACAATGAAAAGGGTTAATATGTTGAGAAAAGGACAATGAAAATGGGTTAATATGTTGAGAAAAGGACAATGAAAATAGGGACAAAAAAGGTGTTGGTAAATAAATCTCTACCAACACCTTTTTCTTATACTTTTATAATCACCTTAGCTTTAAGGTTTATTGAACTCTATTATTACTTCTGTCCCAATCCAGCTCCACCAACTGCAGCCTGCGCAGCAGCAAGTCTAGCTATTGGCACTCTGAATGGTGAACAGGAAACATAGTTAAGTCCTGCTCTGTGGCAGAATTCTACTGATGATGGATCACCACCGTGTTCTCCACATATACCGAGCTTAATATCAGGTCTAGTCTGCTTACCAAGCTTAACAGCCATTTCAACAAGCTTACCAACACCATTTTGATCAAGCTTAGCAAATGGGTCAGACTCATAAACCTTCTTTGTATAATAATCTTCCAAGAACTTACCTGCATCATCACGGCTGAAGCCAAATGTCATCTGAGTTAAGTCATTTGTACCAAATGAGAAGAACTCAGCCTCTTTTGCAATCTCATCAGCTGTAACTGCAGCTCTAGGAATTTCTATCATTGTTCCAACCTTATAATCAAGCTTAACGCCAGCGGCAGCAATTACTTCATTAGCAGTCTTAACAACTATATCCTTAACAAACTTCAATTCCTTGATATCACCAACCAATGGAATCATTATTTCAGGAATAACTGACATGCCACCTTTGTTCACATTGATAGCAGCTTCTATTACCGCTCTTGTCTGCATTTCTGCAATTTCAGGATATGATACTGCTAGACGGCAGCCTCTATGTCCCATCATTGGATTAAATTCATGTAAATCAGCAACTATTCCCTTTAAATCTTCAAAGGTCATACCCATTTCTCCTGCAAGAGCAGCAATATCTTCGTCAGCCTGTGGCAGGAATTCATGTAGAGGTGGATCCAGGAATCTGATAGTTACTGGATAGCCCTGCATTTCAGTAAATAAGCCTTCAAAATCGCTTCTCTGCATAGGCAGCAATTTATCAAGGGCCTTTCTTCTCTGGTCTTCTGTCCTTGCAACTATCATTTCTCTCATCGCAGGAATTCTATCTGACTCAAAGAACATATGCTCAGTACGGCAAAGTCCAATACCCTCTGCACCGAACTTTATAGCCTGTGCAGCATCATTTGGAGTATCTGCATTGGTTCTTACCTTGAGAGTTCTGATTTCATCAGCCCACTGCATAAGGGTAGCAAAATCACCAGTCATCTCAGGCTCAACTGTTGGAAGCTTATCTCCATATACATTACCTGTTGAACCGTCAAGTGAAATCCAATCACCTTCAACGTACTTCTTGCCATTCTTGTCAAGGAAGTACTTTTCTGCTTCATTTATCTTTACTTCACCACAACCAGCTACACAGCAAGTACCCATACCACGTGCTACAACAGCAGCATGTGAAGTCATACCACCACGGCCAGTCAGGATACCCTGTGAAACGTGCATACCCTCGATATCCTCTGGTGATGTTTCAAGTCTTACAAGAATTACCTTCTTTTCTCCAGCCTTGTATGCTTCTACTGCGTCCTCAGCCTCGAAATAAACCTTACCTGTAGCAGCACCTGGGGATGCTGGGAGTCCTTTTGCAACAGGAATAGCTGCTTTTAGTGCCTTAGGTTCAAAGTTTGGATGTAACAAAGCATCCAACTGCTTTGGATCAACCTTCATAATTGCTTCCTGCTTTGTAATCATGCCCTCTTCTACAAGGTCAACAGCTATCTTTAAAGCAGCCGCTGCAGTTCTCTTACCATTTCTGGTCTGGAGCATAAACAACTTACCCTTTTCAATGGTAAACTCCATATCCTGCATGTCTCTATAGTGCTTTTCAAGAGTATTTGCAATATCAACAAACTGGTTGTAGGCATCAGCATTTACTTCTTTCATGTGCTCCATTGGCTGTGGTGTTCTGATACCAGCTACGACGTCTTCGCCCTGTGCATTCATCAGGAACTCGCCATATAGCTTTCTTTCACCAGTAGATGGATTTCTAGTAAATGCAACGCCGGTACCGGAATCATTACCCATATTTCCGTAAACCATTTCTTGAACATTAACTGCTGTACCCCAATCGCCAGGAATGTCATTGAGTCTTCTATAAATAATTGCACGAGGATTGTCCCATGAGCGGAAAACTGCCTTAACAGCTTCCATTAGCTGAGCCTTAGGCTCCTGAGGGAATTCAAAGCCCTTTTCTTTCTGGAACATTTCTTTGTAACGCTTAACAACCTCCTTGAGGTCTTCAGCTGTCAAATCAGTATCAAATTTTGCTCCCTTTTCCTCTTTAACTGCGTCCAGAATTTTTTCAAATTTTGGCTTTTCAACTTCCATAACAACATCTGAAAACATCTGAATGAATCTTCTATAACTATCATAAGCAAATCTTTCGTTATTAGTAAGCTTAGCAAGACCTTCAACAACAACGTCGTTTAAGCCAAGGTTCAGAATTGTATCCATCATGCCAGGCATTGATGCTCTAGCACCTGAACGTACCGAAACCAGAAATGGATTTGAAGGATCTCCAAAAGTCTTCCCAACAATTTCCTCTGTCTTTTTCATCATTGCGTAAATCTCTTCTTCAATTTCGGGTGCGATAATTTTTCCGTCGTCATAATACCTTGTACACGCTTCGGTAGTAACAGTAAATCCTCTTGGCACTGGTAAACCCAATCCTGTCATTTCTGCTAGGTTTGCGCCCTTTCCACCAAGTAGATTTTTCATAGAAGCATTTCCTTCACTAAAAAGATAAACGTACTTTGCCATTTAAAACCCTCCTGTAGTAATTTATATTATTAAGGAGATACTATCTCCTTTATAACTTTATAAAAAATATTAGAACAAATTTTGATAAGTAGAATAAGTTGAATTAAGTAAATAAACTACGTAAATAGAATATGTGTAATATCAATATGATAAATTAAACAACCAAATATTTATTCGCTTGCAGGATATGTTTTTCCTGCAAGCGATTATTAAATTTAGAATTCAAATTTATCAGAAAAATATGCCATTAGATCTTCAATCGCTATTCTTTCCTGTTGCATTGTGTCACGATTTCTAATAGTAACACTCTTATCTTCAAGGGAATCGAAGTCAAAGGTTATGCAATAAGGGGTACCTATTTCGTCCTGCCTTCTATATCTCTTACCTATGCTTCCAGTTTCATCGTACTCACATACATAGTTTTTGATAAGCATATCGTAGACTTTTGCAGCCTCATCACCCAGCTTCTTTGAGAGTGGTAGAACTGCAATCTTAACCGGTGCTAACGCGGGATGGAATCTCATTACTGTTCTCACATCTCCCTCAGCAACCTCTTCTTCGTCATATGCCTCACAAATAAATGCAAGAGTTACTCTGTCAGCACCAAGCGATGGCTCGATGCAATAAGGTACATACTTTTCATTTGTGGTAGGATCAAAGTATGAGAGATCATCCTTTGCATGAATCATATGCTGCTTCAAGTCAAAATCAGTTCTATCAGCTATGCCCCACAATTCGCCCCAACCAAATGGGAATAGGAATTCTATATCTGTAGTCGCATTGCTGTAGTGTGATAATTCCTCGGGTGAATGGTCACGAAGCTTCAAATGGTCATCGTTCATTCCAAGATTTAAAAGCCATTTGTGGCAATAATCCTTCCAATAGCTAAACCATTCTAAATCCTTGCCTGGTTCACAGAAGAATTCAAGCTCCATTTGTTCAAACTCACGAGTTCTGAAGGTAAAGTTTCCAGGTGTTATTTCATTTCTAAAAGACTTACCAATCTGTCCAATACCAAAAGGTATCTTCTTTCTAGTAGTACGCTGAACATTCTTGAAGTTAACAAATATACCTTGAGCAGTTTCCGGCCTTAGAAATATTTCTGCCTTTGAATCTTCAGTAACACCCTGGAAGGTTTTGAACATAAGGTTAAATTTTCTAATATCGGTAAAATTCTTTGAGCCGCAACTAGGACACTTAACATCCTTGTCCTTTATGTATTGCATAAGCTCTTCATTTTTCAAACCATCCACCCTGAAATCAATGTTGTTTTCAGCGTTAAAATCCTCAATAAGCTTATCAGCTCTGTGACGTGACTTACAATCCTTACAGTCTATGAGGGGATCGCTAAATCCACCTACATGGCCTGATGCTACCCAAACCTGTGGGTTCATAAGAATGGCACAGTCTACACCTACATTGTAGGGACTTTCCTGAATAAACTTTTTCCACCATGCTTTTTTTACGTTGTTTTTTAATTCTACTCCAAGAGGGCCGTAATCCCAAGCATTTGCCAAGCCACCGTAGATATCTGAGCCGGGATAAACAAAACCTCTATTTTTGCATAACGCAACGATTTTCTCCATTGTTTTTTCTACAGCCACAATAAATTCCCCCTATTTTATTCCGCTCTTTGTTCTTACATATGTTATTTTATCTTCAGCAATTTCATGTATAGCAACAGTCACTTCTTTGTCTGAGTTAACCTTAGTTAATTTAGGTGAACCATCAGCCAGCTGTCTTGCTCTTTTTGCAGCTTCTACCACCAAAGTATATCTGCTGTCAACCTTTTTCATTAATTCATTGATTGAAGGATAAATCATACCTTAATACCTCCTGATTACTTTATTAAATTGTTTAAACCTTCTATATTTCTATTTGGCTTGAGCCTCTCAGCATCTAGAATGGTTTCAATATTATTAACAGCTTCTTCAAGACTGTCATTTACCACGTAATAGTCATACTCAAAAACTGCGCTCATCTCTTTTTGGGCTTGATTAAGTCTCTTTTCAATCACATCAAACTCTTCTGTCCCTCTACCAACTATCCTTCTCCTAAGCTCCTCAAAGGAAGGTGGAAGTATAAACAGTAATACACAATCAGGGTACTTCTTTTTAACCTCAAGAGCACCCTCAACTGTAATTTCTAAAATAACGTCAATGCCTTGGTCTAGTGCATCTTCAACATACTTTTTAGGAGTGCCGTAATAGTTATCACAGTATTTATCCCACTCTATCAATGCATCATTTTGAAGCAAATCAAGAAACTCCTTTTCACTGAGGTAAAAATAGTTTACACCATCTATCTCCCCATCTCTTGGCTTTCTTGTAGTGGCAGAAACTGAATATTTAATATTGCTTCTATTTGAAAGTAGTTTTTTGCAAACTGTACCTTTTCCCGTTCCAGAAGGACCGGAAATAACGAGTAATAACCCCTTATGCATATAAATTATTCCTCAATTTCCTCATCAGAATCATTTACATCAGCATCCTTTGCATTAAGCCTATGAGCTACTGTTTCAGGCTGTACGGCAGAAAGAATGACATGATCGCTATCAGTAATAATAACAGCTCTAGTTCTTCTTCCATAGGTAGCATCAATAAGCATACCTCTATCTCTTGCTTCTTGAATAATTCTTTTGATTGGTGCAGACTCAGGGCTTACAATAGCTACAAGTCTGTTGGCAGATACGATATTGCCAAATCCAATATTTATAAGTTTCATATGTTCCTCCCAATTGAATTTCTATTATTCTATATTCTGTATTTGTTCCCTAATTTTCTCTGTTTCACTCTTTAATTCTAATACAAATTTAGTAATATTTATATCATTAGATTTTGAACCAATAGTATTTATTTCCCTATTTATTTCCTGAACAAGGAAGTCAAGCTTTCTACCAACTGGTTGGTTCTTTATCTTTAGGATGTCAGAAAGCTGAAGCATATGGCTGCCTAGGCGAACCAATTCTTCATCAATACTACATTTATCAGCGAAAATTGCAACTTCCATTGCAAGCCTGTTTTCATCTATTGTTTGTTGTCCAAGCAAATCATTAATCCTGTTTTCTAGTTTTTGCTTATATTCTAAAACAACCTCAGGACTTCTCTTTGAAATCTCTGCTATTATCTCTTGCATGTATAATGCTTTTTGTAAAATACTGTTTCTAAGTTCTGAGCCTTCGCGTTCTCTCATACTAACAAGCGAATTTACTGCTGCTTCTATTGCTTTGCTAAGAATACTCCACAACTCATCTTCATCAGCTTCATGCTTCTCAACTCTCAATACATCAGGAAACCTAGTAATTAAAGAAAGGGAAATCTCATCCTGTATATTATACTTTTCTTTAATCTTGTTTGCTGCCTGTATGTAAGCACCAGCAAGAGCTTCATCAAGTGTTACTACCTTAGAATCCTCAGAACGATCTTCAAATGAAACAAATATGTCAACCTTTCCCCTGGATACAGATTTAGACACTACCTCTCGGATTCTATCCTCAAAAAAAGAAATCTGTCTGGGCATTCTGATGTAGAAATCTACATACCTGTGGTTTACGCTTTTTATCTCAACAGTAAACTCCTTGCCGTTTTCCGAGAAAGTACCTCTGCCAAAACCTGTCATGCTCCTAACCATAGTGCCCTCCTAGTGTCTAGTATTCTTTATCAAATATAATTATAACAATTCTCGTCTAGTATTATAACATATATCCAAATTAAAAAAAGAATTATTTATATTAAACATTAATTATGTTCTATCAATTATAATAAAATTACTATAACTTATAAATTTCTATACTCTAATTAAATATCCATTAATAATAAAAATGGAGGTATTCCCCCCATTATATGTTTAAAACATTATGTATGGCCTGCTGTACGCGTGACTTATCAAAAGGTTTGACAATAAAATCCTTAGCACCTAGTTTAATAGCATCAATTACCATAGATTGTTGCCCCATTGCAGAAACCATAATAATCTTTGTCTCAGGGCTGACAGAAAGAATATCTTTTATAGCCATTATTCCATCCATCTCTGGCATTGTAATATCAAGCGTAACTATGTCGGGCTTGTGCTGTTTTGCCTGCTCAATTGCTTCGTACCCATTTGAACCCTCACCTACAATAACATAGCCTTGCGTTTCTTCAATCATTCTCTTAATAAGTGTTCTCATAAACACTGCATCATCAACAACAACAAACTTTACCTCTTTCATGTCATACATCTCCTAATTCGTATATCAATATTGATATTACAAACAACCCAGCTGTTTCAGTCCTAAGAATCCTTGGTCCTAATGATACCTTTTTGGCACCATAGCACTCTGCAAGACTAATTTCGCTCTCTTCAAAGCCACCTTCAGGTCCCACAAATACAGCAATTGACTTTACATTTTTGTTATTACTAATAACATTCTTCAAACTGGTATCAAATTCCTTTTCGTAGGGAATTATTGAAAGATGTGATGCTGAAGCCAACTTCAATGCCTCCTCAAAATCCATCGGCTCAAGCACTTTTGGAACCGCTCCCCTATTACTTTGCTTTGCTGCTTCATAGGCAATTTTCTGCCATCTTTGGGTTTTGCTTTTTTTATCCTTTTCAGAATTGATTTTGGAAACACATCTGCGGGTAATAACAGGCACTATTTTGCTTACGCCTATCTCAACACATTTTTGAATAACTAATTCTAGCTTATCCTGCTTCGGTAAACCCTGATACAGAGTAATCTCAATACCAGGTTCAGAAGTAACCGCTGCTTTGCTCACAATCTCAGCTATAATGCTACCGTCCGCTATTTCTGAAATATTAGCGGTATATTCATACCCGTTGCAACACACATTGATGCTTTCACCCACAGTAACACGAAGGACACGTTTGAGGTGCTGGTAGTCTTCTCCTACTATGCTGATACTATTGTTGTTAATCTGAGATTCGTCTATAAAGTATCTGGACATTTGAACACCATCGCCACCCATTCACCCATTTCAAGTGATTCAATTAGAGATAATCCACTACTAATACAAGCGTCTATTACGTCCTGCTTACGTTCCTTAATAATACCAGAAGTAATAAATAATCCCTTCTTTTCTAAATAATAAGGTATATCGGAAGACAAGTCAATAATTACGTTAGCAATTATATTTGCGACAATTATGTCATATGCGTTTTTGCCTTTTTCAATATCTGAAAGAATACCTCTAAAAATCTTTATCTTGTCCTGTTCATGATTTATCTGAACATTCTCCTTAGCCACCCTAACTGCTACCTCGTCAATATCAATGGCGTCAACGCTTTTAGCACCTACCTTTGATGCAATAATTGATAGTATTCCAGTACCGCATCCAACGTCAAGTATTTTAGTGCCCTCAGTTACATATTTATCAAGAAGAATCGAACACATCTTAGTTGTCTCATGTGTTCCTGTTCCAAATGCCATACCAGGGTCCATTTCAATAATAATATCCCCGGGCTTGGACTCATACTCTTCCCAGCTTGGCTTTATTACCACTCTATCAGTAAGTTGAAAAGGTTTGTAATACTTTTTCCAAGCAGTGGACCAATCTTCATCGTCCACCTCTCCATAACCTAATAAGCCCTTACCTAACTCAAGAAACTGGGAAATGTTTTCAAGTCCATTGTTTACATCCTTTAGAAGTTGGGTGATATCATTGCTCTCTTCAAAATAAGCTTCAATAATAACATCTTCACCCAAAGCTTCTAGGAATTCATCGTCCGCATAATCTAAAGTATTTGGGTTTTCAAGCTCTTTTCTAATATCAAACGGATCTTTAATTGCTACTCCGCCCGCTCCCATTGTTGTGAGCATATCTGATACTGCATCACTTGCTTCTGCAGTTGTACTAACTCGAATCTCATACCATTTCATTTTAAGAAATCCTCCGTATTTATAAAAAGACAAGTGATTATATGAGCACCTGCCACCAGAACTCAACAGCTATCAATATTTACTGTAAAATCTTCTTAATCTACTACTTTATTTGAATGCGTCTTTCATTTTATCAAAGAAGCCTTTTCTCTGTTCGTGTGTCTCATCTCCGCTAATCTCAGCGAATTGCCTGAGCAGCTCCTTCTGCTTTTCATTTAGTTTCTTTGGCACTTCAATACCAACCTTAACGTACTGGTCGCCTCGTCCGCTGCCCCTTAGGAAAGGAATTCCCTTGCCTTTAAGTCTGAATACGTCCCCTGTCTGAGTTCCCTCTGGCACGGTATATTTTACCCTGCCATCAATTGTGGGCACTTCAATTTCAGCACCCAAAGCAGCTTGCGTAAAGGTTATTGGTACATCACACATTACATCATTACCCTGTCTCTTAAATAGAGAATGACTTCTTACCTTAATATTTATAAACAGGTCACCGTTTGGGCCGCCCTTTGTACCAGGGTCACCTTCACCCCTTAGTGAGATAGTCTGTCCATCATCAATTCCTGCAGGAATATTTATTGTCTTCTTAACATTATTTCTGAGTTTACCCTTTCCATTACATGCAGGACATGGGTCAGTAATAATTTTACCTTCTCCACGACAAGCGTCACATGTTTTGCTGCTTACAAACTGTCCAAATGGGGTATTTTGCTTTGTTTGTACCTGACCTGAGCCATTACATCTGCTACATGTGCTAGCTGATGTACCTGGCTTGGCACCTGATCCTCCACATTTTGTACAAGCTTCCATTTTGCTGATAGTCACTTCTTTTTCTACACCAAAAGCAGCTTCCTCAAAGGATATCTCCATGGAATACTTTAGATCTGCTCCCTTTTGAGGGCCATTTTTGGCACGGCCTCTACCTCCGCCACCAAATGCAGAACCTCCAAAAAACGATTCAAATATATCCCCAACATCGAAGCCACCAAAGCCTCCTCCAAAACCGCCTCCATTAAAGCCCCCGAAGCCGTTTGGATCTGTACCTGCATGTCCGAATTGGTCATATCTACTACGTTTTTCCGGGTCACTGAGCACTTCATAAGCCTCATTTACTTCTTTGAACTTAGCTTCAGCAGATTTATCACCTGGATTTACATCAGGATGATATTTCTTTGCCATAGCTCTGTATGCTTTTTTTAATTCAGCTTCTGAAGCACCTTTTTGGATTCCCAGTACCTCATAGTAATCTCTTTTATCTGCCATTTTATTCAACTCCCGTCTAATTTGCAAAAGAACACAAACCCAAAATAAGCCAGAGCTAATAATTAAGAACTATACTGCTTTGCCTTATTTGCAAAGTAGTAATAAATAGCTTTGGCGTATTTTATATTAATTCAAAAAGAAACGTACAGGGGCTTAGCGCCCCTATACATTATCAAACAATTATTTATCTTCGTCAACTACTTTGTAATCAGCATCATAAACATTATCCTGTGGACCGTCGTTTGGAGCTCCGCCACCAAAGCCAGCTGCTCCTGGGTCTGCACCAGGTGCACCCTGTCCACCTGCCTGCTGATAAATCTTTGAAGATATTTCATAGAACGCTTGCTGCAGCTCTTCTGAAGCCTTTTTAATTGCTTCTATATCAGTACCCTTGAGAGAGTCCTTAACCTTGTTGATGCCAGCTTCAATCTTAGCCTTATCATCAGCGCCAATCTTATCTCCAAGATCCTTTAATGTCTTTTCTGACTGATAAACAGCTGAATCAGCTTGATTCCTAACGTCTATTTCTTCTTTTCTCTTCTTATCTTCTGCAGCAAACTGCTCTGCTTCTTTTACAGCCTTGTCAATATCTGCATCTGAAAGATTTGTTGAAGCAGTGATAGTAATTTTCTGCTCATTTCCAGTTCCAAGGTCCTTAGCAGATACATGAACTATACCGTTAGGGTCAATATCAAAGGATACTTCGATCTGAGGTACTCCTCTTGGTGCTGGTGGAATACCAGTGAGCTGGAATCTACCGAGCGTCTTATTGTATTGAGCCATTTCTCTTTCACCCTGCAGAACATGGATTTCAACACTTGTTTGTCCGTCTGCTGCTGTTGAGAATACCTGCTTCTTGTTTACAGGAATTGTTGTATTTCTCTCAATAATCTTGGTGCATACACCACCTAGTGTTTCAATACCGAGTGATAGTGGTGTTACATCGAGGAGCAATAAGCCCTTTACGTCACCAACTAAAACACCTGCTTGAATTGCTGCTCCAACAGCAACACATTCATCGGGATTTATGCCTTTGAACGGCTCCTTGCCAAGGTACTTCTTAACTGCTTCTTGAACAGCTGGGATTCTTGTAGAACCACCAACCATCAAAATCTTATCTATCTTATCAGGAGTAAGTCCAGCATCTTGCATAGCCTGTCTAGTTGGACCCATAGTCTTTTCAACTAAATCAGCAGTGATTTCATCAAACTTTGCTCTGGTTAAAGTTACATCTAAGTGCTTTGGCCCTGAAGCATCTGCAGTAATAAATGGAAGATTAATGTTGGATGTAGTTACACCTGATAACTCAATCTTAGCTTTTTCAGCGGCTTCCTTTAATCTCTGCATTGCTTGCTTATCATTTGATAGATCCATTCCGTTTTCTCTCTTGAAGGTATCTACCAAGAAATCTATAATTCTTTGGTCGAAGTCATCTCCACCAAGTTTGTTATTACCGTGTGTAGCAAGAACTTCAAACACTCCGTCACCAATTTCAAGAATTGAAACGTCAAATGTTCCTCCACCTAAGTCATAAACCATAATCTTCTGGTCATGTTCTTTATCAAGTCCATATGCAAGTGCTGCTGCGGTTGGTTCATTTATAATTCTAAGTACTTCAAGTCCTGCAATCTTACCAGCATCCTTAGTTGCCTGTCTCTGAGCATCTGAGAAATAAGCTGGAACAGTGATAACTGCCTGAGTTATTGTTTCACCAAGGTACCCTTCAGCATCAGCCTTGAGCTTTTGAAGCACCATAGCTGATATTTCTTGAGGTGAGTAGCTCTTGCCGTCAATATCAACCTTTCTACTTGTACCCATATCTCTCTTTATAGAGATAACAGTTCTCTCTGGATTTGTTACTGATTGTCTTTTTGCAACCTGACCTACCATTCTCTCGCCAGTCTTTGAGAATGCAACAACTGATGGAGTTGTTCTATTTCCTTCAGCATTTGCTATTACTACAGGTTCTCCACCTTCCATAACAGCTACACATGAATTTGTGGTACCTAAATCTATACCTATTACTTTTGCCATTGACTAAACCCTCCTACTAATCATTAATTTGCTATTTAATAAATTTACCTATTTATAAATTTTTTAAGAACTAATATACTTATATAAAACTTTTATACTTATTTAAAACTGTTTTACTTATTTAAAACTTACGATATATCCTGTTTTTAGTCTGCCTATTTTTCAGCGAACCTAGTTTGCCTATTTTTGTTAATTAACTACCTTAACCATACTATGTCGAACAACTTTGCCCTTTATAGTATAACCCTTCTGAAATTCTTCAATTACCAGATTTTCACCCTGTTCATCATCATTTATATGCATCACAGCGTTGTGCAATTCTGGATCAAAATTATTTCCCACTGCAGGAATCGCCTCTACTCCCATTTTTTCAAGACATTCGTTAAGTTGTCTCATAACCATCTCAACGCCTTCCTTGAGAGGATTGTTTTCTTCGTTTTCAACAGCCTTTAGAGCTCTCTCGAGGTTATCTACTACTGGTAAAAATGCACACACTGTATTGGCTGAGGCGTCCAAATAAATAGCTTCTTTTTCTTTTTGAGTTCTCTTTTTATAATTTTCAAACTCTGCTGCTGTCCTCTGCGCTAATGCCAAGCAGTCCTCATATTGTTTACACTTTTCATCAAGCTTCTTTTGGAGTTCCTCAACTTCTGCAGAGGAATTTGAATCACCACAGCACACTTCATTTTCTATTTTAGTTTCATTTTCAATTTTAAGCTCTTCTTTGGGATTTTTATCTTTCTTCATTTTTGTGTTAACAACCTCCTCATAAATTAATGTACTATCCGTCTCCCAGAAGTCTAAGAATCTCCTGGTTGATTTTATTTCTAATATAATTCATTGAAGCCACTACCTTTGGATAATCCATTCTTGTTGGTCCTATTATACCAATAGTACCAATTACATGATCACCCACTGAATATGCTGTCGTAACAAGACTGCAATCCTTAATGCCTTCAACTATATTCTCATTTCCAATCTGTATTACTACATCATTCCCATTGACAATATTATTGATGTTATTAAATAATAATTCTGATACAAAACGTTTCTCATCAAGGATATTCAAAAACTCACGAGCCTTTTGAACTTCTTTGAACTCTGGGAAATTCAGTATGTTTGTAGCTCCCTCAAGATAAACCTCAGGACGGTCAATAGTTCTAACCAAATCCTCAATTCCGTCCATGATAGGAATAAGTACTTCTTCTGGTGCAGAAAATATTTTGTAAAACTCACCATTGACGATAGCTGAGCTGAGCATCTCAAGAGTAAAGCCTCTTAAGCCTTCATTGAGCATATTTGATATCTGAATCAAAAAATCAGGAGTAGCTTGTTCAGGTATGCGAACAAGGTTATTTCTCACCACGTTTGCGTCTGTAACTACTATCACCAATGCTTTACCTGGTTCAATAGGTACTACTTGTACTGCCTTAATAACACTCTTCTTCATCTGAGGAGTTGCAGCAAGTGATGTATACTTTGTAAATCTGGACATAACTGCTGAGGCGTTTCTAATAATCTGACTCAACTCATTTATTCTAATGTCCATTTCACTTTTTATCTTCTCAACTTCTTTTTCAGATAATTCATTAATTTTCATCAGCTGATCAACATATAGTCTATATCCTTTATCAGAAGGTACTCTACCAGCAGATGTATGAGGTTGCTCCAAAAATCCCATTTCTTCAAGGTCAGCCATTTCATTTCTGATAGTAGCTGAACTTAAGCCAAGCTCGTGTTTCTTTGCAATAGTTCTCGAACCAACTGGCTCAGCAGTATTGATGTAGTCATCTATTATTGCTTGTAGTATTCTAAGTTTTCTATCATCAAGTAACACGTTATCACCTCACTTTTATTGTTAGCACTCTATCAAGTTGAGTGCTAATATAATTAATATATCCCTCACATTATTATTTGTCAAGTATTTTTCTTTTAATATTTACACTCTATTCATAAATGCATAAAAGTGCCGCCAGTACTTGTACTGACGGCACTTTAAAGACAAATATAACTATTTAATTTAAGGATTGTTATTACTATTTTCATCATTTGATTGAGCACTATTGTCTTGAGGCTGGTCTCCAGCTTCAGAGCTATTGTTGTTAGGCTGGCCATCAGCTTCAGAGCTACTGTCTTCATCCTTTGCTGGCGGCATATTATTTGTAGCTCCAGCATTCATATTTGAATAATTGTTTAGTGCTTGTTGATTTATATAGTTATTATTTATTGAGCTTGCATTCTGCATCTCCAAAATAACTGGTCTTCCAGTTCTTGCTCTATACACCTGGAAGTAGTACACAATAAGTACAAATGAAGATAAAGCGGAAATTCCTCCCCCTGCCATGGAACCTAGTACTGGAATCCATGAAAAGAACGCAGATGCTATCCCTGTACATAAAGAAACCAAGAGCATAACTCCAAATACCCTCCAGAAAGTTCCTTTTAAAGCTTTGAAACAGTACTTTAACCCTGCAAATATTCCACAATCTTCGGTGCAAACTGCAGGGAACCACATTCCCGAAACTGCACTGTATATAAGTAGTAAAAAGAAAAAACCTAAAAATAATAAGAGCATTAACATAATCCCTAAAGGAAGAACAGACATCATAAGTAAAAAGCTTAATGCTATAAATATACCGAATACAATGCTAAAAGCTAATACAAACGCAATATTCATCAGAAGAAAGAGTACATATCTTCCAACGAACTTTGACATATTTGGCATAACGTCCTTTAGAGAGGCACTTCCAGTCCCAAGTCTCTTTGAAACCATCCCATAAACAGCAGGATTAAATACTATTGCAAGTACTAAGGATAAAGCAAGAGAAATAATCATGCAAATAATAAAAGGCATTCCATACATATCCACAAAAAAGTCTACACCTGGAATAAAATTAGGGTTTGCATTCATCTCATTAATTATTTTCTCAAACTGCCCAAAATAATTGACCATGAAAAACATACTACCTATTCCCATTACTATATTAGGAATAACATATACAAAAAATAGAGGCAAACATAAAATAAAGTTCTTAAAAGTGAATTTCAAAGCATTCTCTAAAAATTTCATCTTAACCGCTTCATCCTTCCAAAATATTTTTTTACTAATAATATATTACTAATGTCTATTACTTTTGTCTGATTTTTACGTAATTGGATAACATCTCATTATATCCGTGCATCATATGCCTTACCACATCATTGTTGGACGAATCAAATTTAAAGTCATTAATTTGAGCAATTGGAAGTACATTAATAGAAGTTCCGGTTATAAAGGCAGCATCAACCTTGTTTAGGGTATCAAGACCAATTAAGGTTTCAATTAATTCATAGCCGAGGTTCTTGCACACGTCCAAAACATATTGGCGAGTAATACCTTTTAAGACGTAATCTCCGGGCGCAGTATAGATGCGATTTCCTATTACAAAGAAAGCATTTGATTTGCTACCCTCTGTTACCCTACCATCATCAACTAGCAACACTTCAAAACAGTCATTTTCATCAAATATTTTTTTAACAGTTGCCTTATACTCGTGATTAATTATTTTAATATTTGGATTGCTTCTCTTTACGTTTGCAAGACAGCACTTAATGCCCTTATCGTATTTCTCTTGTTCAGGGTAATAAAATTTATTTATAAATAAAATACATTTTTGAGCCTCTTGATCCTTCTCTAGCACTATAACCTTAATATTGCACACTTCATAATTATTCAATTTACATACTTCTGATATTTGCTCCCTAAGTTGGGCCTTTGTTGTCACAAGTTCTCTTGCTCCCATCTTTAGTGAGCTTGAAAGCCTTGCAAAGTGTTCATCAAAAAATAAAGGTACTTTGTCAATAATCCTTATTACTTCATAGTAAGCCTTATATTCTTCATCCTCAAATATTGAAAGTTTGTTAGAATCAATAATATCACCATTTAATAAACTTATTCGTCCTATATTTTCATTAAAAAGCATAAATATCCCCTTATAATTATTCTATTTAATAAGCTATGTATTTCACTAAGTATTAATGTATCACATTTAAGAGTTAATCTATTTCATCAAGAGAAAGATTAAAGCTTGGCATAAAACGTTCCATAAAGAAGGCCACTTCCTCCAGCTCTATTTTATTGATAGATTCCAAAATAGAATCACTTGCTTTTTTAAACTCGTTATTCCCCGCCTTTACTTCTTCGATACACTTAATATATGCAGAAATTCTATCAGCAGCCTTAACCAACTTCCAACCTTCTAAATCGTCCGGATTCTTAAAAAATAGCGAATAATATTCATCCGCCATTTCTTCTGGAAGCATAGAAATGAGCTTTTCTTTTGATATATCCTCAATATCTTTATATACTTTACTAATTTGGGGGTTATAGTATTTTATTGGAGTGGGCATATCACCAGTAATTATTTCATTACAATCATGAAACATTGCGAGCACAGCAACTCTCTCGGGATTTATCTCCCCATGAAAATATGTATTCCTTATAACAGCGAGTCCATGTGCTATCAGAGCAACCTGAAGACTGTGTTCCTGTATATTTTCAGTATAGGTGTTTCTCATCAATCCCCACCTATTAATATATTTCATTCTCGATAAGAAGGCAAAGAAATTAAAATTATCCTGGCTCATAATTGCTCCTCTCTTTCAATAGTATTATATCTTACACATAGACAATAGACTATACTTATCTTTAATTATAGCCAATATATTTCTTCAAAACAATTTTGAGCAAACGAATCAGTCATACCCGCAAGGAAATCAATTGCCTTCTGAGCGTCCGACTCATTTTGGTCATAATCCTTATCAATAATATAGTTGTAAAACATCCTGTAAACCTTATTATCACTGTTTTTAAGCTTTTCAAAATCCTCCAGGCTGTTTAGCAAGCTTACAAAAAGTCCTTCTATTGTGGTCTGAGCTATCTTCTCATATCTTGTTATTTTATCGGCCTTATATATAAGTCTTACATTTTCATTAATAAGCTTTTCTAAGGCCTCACCTTTTTCCTTACTGAGCTGTATACAGTCTTTTTCATAGCTATTTTCCACCAGATCTATAACCAAGGTATTAATTATTTCCCCATTTGTATTTCCAAGTTCATTTCTAATGTTTTTATCTATATCCTGCATATTCATTAGCTTAACCCGTACAGCATCTTCAATGTCTCTGCCTACATAAGCAATCTTGTCCACTAATCTAACTATGCATGCTTCAAGAGAATATGGTAAAGCTCCCCTCTTTTTTATCCCTATCAGGTTCTGAGGTGTTTTGCTTGTATCTCGAGTAAGCTTATATTCGTTATATCTTTCTCCGCAGTGCGAAACAATACCATCTTTAACCTCAAAGGTAAGATTAAGTCCACACTTTTCATTAATTTTTTCTTTGGATATTCTTGTAGCAAGGCGCTCAACGACGCGAAGACTATGCAATTCGTGTTGAAAGCTCCATTCAGGGTTTATATTCTTCATGCATTGATTGAGTACCCGTTCACCGCTATGCCCAAACGGAGCATGACCTAAATCATGACCTAGCGCAATGGCATATGTTAGGTCCTGATTCATTTTGAGGGTTCGGGCAATAGTAACTGCAATGGAACCGACATTTAAAACATGCTCCATTCTAGTACAAATATGATCGTTCTTGGCATTGAAAAAAACCTGAGTTTTATGCCTAAGTCTTCTAAATTCCATTGAATGTAAAATCCTGTTTGCGTCCCGCTCATATTCAGTTCGGATAGGACACTTATCTTCTCTTATTAACCTCCCAAAAGAGTTGTTACTTTTTGCAGCAAAAGGACTTAAGCTGTCCTCCTGTTCTTCCCTCAATTGCCTCCATTGCATGAAATCCCCCCTGACAAGTAAACAAATTCTAATTACTATGTTTATTCACTACTCACTTTACACTATAGAACTCAAACTAAAATTATATATTTTTAATATACCATAATTTTGTTTTATAGTAAGCATTATTCTTGTATTAGATATACCTTGTTAGATATACCTTATTAGTTATACCTTATTAGTTATACCTTATTAGATATACCTAACGAGATTGATTTTGCTTGTAATGTAAAAATGGCTTATTATGTATGTTTAGACTAGGTGTATAATTTAAGATAAAATATAACGTCAGTTATAGTGAAAAGTTCAATATATTTTATGTTACCCATAATATCAATTTTGAATATTATATAAGTAAAGGTATTTTTACAAAAGATTTGATTAATTTAAGTCGAAGTATCTATTTATAAGCTATAATAGAAAGAAAAAAGGAGCATATCAGATGTCATTAGGTATAGAGTGTATCACCGATTTCATTTTTGTAGAGAATTCGCCAGTGAAATCCGATGTGATTTTGATTCCCGGTAGTCCTCACCCACCACTTATGCAAAAGGCTGCTGAGTTATATAAACAAGGCTTCGCTCCGTATATCCTTCCATCCGGGGGATGTACAAGGGCTATGGCACCAAACACCTCTGAGTGGCAATATCTCAATGCAATCGGTCTTGAACTTGGTGTTCCTCAGCAGGGGATACTAAAAGAAGATAAGGCAATGAATACTTTTGAAAATGCAAAGTACTCTAAAAAGGTTCTAGAAGATTTAGGAGTAAAGGTAAAAAACGCAATCATTGTGTGCAAAGCCTTTCATTCTAGAAGAGCACTGCTTACTTATCAAGCCATTTTCCCTGAGTATATTAACTTCTATGTAATAACGGTAGACGACAGAACCAAAATAAGACAGGATAACTGGTTCCTGTCCCAAGATAAGATTCATGTCGTAATGAACGAAGTTGTAAAAATAGGTAAATACTTTGAAACTGAAATTCTTAAACCCTGATTTCCAGATTATTGTTATTACTTCGTTACAAAGTCTTGATTAAAAGCTAAGAAATTAGAAAATAAGTATATATGTCATTTGCTAAAAGCAAGGAATTCTTTATAAAACTCATAAAACAAGCCCGCTGTTGTTCTCTGAGCTAATGGAATAATTTTTTTTGATATTTCAAAGTATCTATGATTATGATCCTCTATTTTCTCATATTCAATCATAGTAGAAAGAGCAAATATTGCATTTGATTTTAAGTATTGTTCAACACTAAAATTATACTCTCCCCTGTCACAAACTGAAAAATCTTTTGAATAAAAGTAAGTGTCTTGAATATATTTTTCAAACTGATAATGATTGCCAAAGAGCTTACGACTAGCATGCTGTGGAACAGTCATATCCTGTATTATATGAGCGGTAGCCCCTAGAAAAAATAAGGCCTTATCAATATTTACTTTAATGTTGTTTTGAGCCAGACCATAATATTTTTTTGAGAGTGTCAGTGCATGTTTTAAAAATGGCAGGCCTCGGTTTATTTGGGGATTATAAAAGTGAGAGAGGCCCTTAAATTTTGTGTCAGCCCATGAAACGCCCATGTTTAGTGCTTTCAAGTATGGGAACATAAAGCTATAGCAATCAGTAAGGTTATCATTAAATAATATGTTTAAAGCTTGAAAGTTTATTGCTTTGTGTATTACACAATCATCTGATAGCCTTCTTGCCGAGTAATCTTTATTAAGCGTGCTCCTCAGGTATTTAATATAGCTAGAGTCTATTACAACACTCATCAAAACTCCATCCTTTTAGCAATTATATTATTATCTCGATTATAATTCACTAACAAGCTGGCAATTATTCAATTAATAAACACTTTATAAATATTATCCATTAATTTCCACGATTATAAATTGACTAAACAAATTTCTATAACTATAATAAAAACTATAAATTCTAAAGAAGGTAAATGAAAATGAGTAAAAGTATAAACTTAATTCTTGAAGGCGGCGGAATGCGAGGCCTCTATACCGCAGGAGTACTAGACTTTTTTCACGATAAAAAAATTAACTTTCTTGATATTGTTGGAGTTTCCGCAGGTGCTTGTAACGCTGTATCTTATATATCCGGCCAACGTGGTAGAAATCTTGAAATAAACGCCGGGTATTGCAAAGATAAAAGATATATGAGCTTTTCTGGGCTTTTAACTAGGGGCTCCATTTTCAATATGGATTTTTTATTTGGAGATATTCCAAATAAGCTAGTACCGTTTGACTATAAAGCATATACTAATGCACCAAATAGGCTCACGGCTGTTGTAACAGACTGCGAATCAGGCGAAGCCCTTTATTATAGGATAAAGGATATGAGCTGTGATGATGTTTACGTTAGAGCATCTAGCTCAATACCTTTGGTTTCCCCAATAGTTGAAGCTGATGGTAAAAAGCTTGTTGATGGCGGGACGGCTGATTCCATTCCTATCAACTACTCTGTAAAACAAGGGTTTGATAAGCATTTAGTTGTTCTTACTCAACATAATGGCTATCAAAAGAAGCCCAATAAGTATATGGACCTAATAAAGCACCGTATCAGACAGTATCCAGAACTTGTTGCTGCCATGAAAAACAGGCATATAAACTATAATGATAGCCTAAAACTTGTGCATGATTTAGAAAAAGCAGGTAAGGCATTTGTTTTATGCCCAAAAGAACCACTCCATATATCTAGATTTGAAAAAAACACTGAAAAGCTAAAAGATATTTACAATCTAGGATATAATGATGCAGCAGCACGTTACAATGATCTGATAGAATTTATAGGTGACTGTGATAATGTAGAAAAGTAGATTAATTTGCATACACAACACATTGTGAAAATACAATATATACTATGAAATTAGCTCATACTCCACGTTTGCAAAACGAATGATATCTCCCGATACCACCTTTGTTTTTGCATTCGGGGGTATTTTTATTTCGTTTATAAATGTCCCATTTTTTGAATTCAGATCACTGATAAATATTTCCCCATTTTCGCATGTTATTTCAGCATGTATTTTACCGATAGAGTTTACTGCTAATACATGATCTACAAACCCTGCCATTCGGCCAATGATAAGGCTAGGCTTACCCAAGGTAATAATATCTGTACCCATATTCTGCTTTAGTAACGGCACAGTATTTTTTTCTATCCTAATGACCTCGGTATCTCCTGAATAAGGAATTGATACATTATCCTGTGAATACTGATTTGAATTATTTATAGTTACTTTATTTTGTATAATGCTAGGCAGACTATTTTGAGGTGAGCTGACTACATTATTCTGCGGCTCGTTTGAATTGTTATTTTGAATTGTAGTATTACTCTTTGAAGCAATGGCTGGTTTGTTTTGCGTGTCAATTGAATGGTTACTTTGATTTGTGGTGTTAATCTTTGACGCAAAAGATTTTTTGTTTTGTGGGATGTTTAAATGGTTTGACGCAAAGAATCGTTTGTTTTGTGGCTCGTTTGAATGGTTACTTTGATTTGAGGTATTACTTATTGACGCAAAGGATTTAAGAAACCTAAATAAAAGTACGTCCAGAGCAATAAAAATAAAACTTAAAATAACCAGAGTAATTGTATAATCATCATTTTCAGCTACTAGACCACTATTGACAATAAAGTAAAATGCAACAAAAAATAATGGTTGTAAAATAACAAAAAGTACTTTTGGTCTAAAATTACCTTTAGTTAACTTAGGCTTAGGTAATATATTTTGTATTTTTATTTGATTACTGGACGCCTCCTTTTGTAAATTACCTGGAATCTTGATGGGGGTTTGAGTAGTTTTAATACCCTCATAACCACTTACAGGCTTATCTTCTTCACAGACAGCACGAATCTCTTTTTTGCTATAATTAACTTCTTTTTTATAGCCGTTCAGCATAACATTTTTATCAAAAACTTCTCTTACTGAAAACCTTTTTAGTGTAGATGACGGTTCAGGTGTGTTTATTGCACAAATGCTTTCATTTATACTATTATCATCGTAACTGGATTGCTCATTTTCCTTCAGTAACCTTTCTAGCAATTGCTTCATGCCTGAAATACAAAAATTATTACTTTTGAGTAGCATAATTAGCTTTTGAAGATAATTATCACATTGTGACTCCTCCAAGAATTGAGAATTGTTGACGATTAATTCAGTAAAAAAGCTTACATAATCGTTTTCATAGTCTTTGATAGGTAGATATGTAAAAAAAACCTTTTCTGCGTCCATTTCAATATATATGTTATTGACATCCAATAAAATCTTTGTCTCATTTAGTAGATAATTCTTTAGTTCATAAATTCTATTAACAAAGTTGAGCAGGAACACTATGTATTCCTTTCTAGTAAACTGTTTCCTACTCAGATACTTTTGTAGTGAAATCTTAGATGTAATATTATAATATAATTCTACCGACAGGTTTACATTTTTACACGTCATGGCTAAAAGGCATTTAACCTTATTACCTGCAACCATCTTCATTTGATAGTCTACTATCTGCCCTGTCTCTTGGGGTAATACCATAAGATAAGATTCCGTACCAATGCTAATATATTCAATTGAGTATACTTTATCTCTTAAAGTCATCGATTGTTCCCTTTCTATAAAAATATTACCAGAGTAATAAAGTAGTTACAGTACCCACCATGATAAATGGCACAAAGGATATTTCAGTTTTAATACCCGCATTTTTTATTACTAGAAGAACAATTGAACAAATTGCTGCTGGTAGTAAAGAAAACATTAATATCCTGAAAAAACCATAAATACCTAGCATTAATGAACTTGCAACAAGCAGCATAATATCCCCTTCTCCTAATTGTCGCTTGGACAAAAAGTAGATACTTAATAAACACAAACCACTAATAGCTCCACCTAATAATGACTGTGAAAATGAAACTACTTGAAAACCTGATACCATACTGATTAAATAAAAAACCAACAGTATTCCAATTAATTTAGTGGAGATGGTCATATTTTTAATATCCTGCAGAGCAGCAATAAATATCACTGTATTTAGCACCATAGCCGTCATCATAAACTCTACTGAATAAGATTTTAAAAAAAGCAAGGGTACTGAAATAAAAAATATTAAAGAAACAACAATACTAATCATTCTGCTCATTGGATACTCCTTCCTTGCCATATGCTTTTTTTATAGTAAGAGTTATCCCCTTTTGGGCAGCTATTGTTTTGCACTCTTCTATTGCTAATCTCTGTGATGTAGTAATATTTGTCTCGGGTATTACCAGAACAAGTTCTTTCCTGGAAAAATCACTTGTACCAACAGTAGTCCCCTCACTCTTTCCTCCATTAAATTGAGCTAGCTTATCAATATATTGCTTTAGCTTTGTTTTAATATTTGAGCCATTCTGATAATACTTTTCATCAATATTCATACTTTTAATGCTAATTGCTGTACCATTTTGAAGTTTTGCTATTGTGGGAAACTTCGATGGAAGGTTTGCTCCTTCTAACTTTCTAATTTCCTGTCCTCTCTCTATTTTGTCCTTGTCCCAAACACTGTTTGAATTCTCATTATCATCATGCGAACCCTCGGTATCTATACCCTCTGCCCCGCCCCAAGCACAGGACGAAGCATTTTGCTCTATTTCAAAAGGAGGCAATATTTGTGATAGGAATGGGAAATGAATATTATACTGAGCAACAATATCTATACTTTGTCCATCGGCAAGCATACGGCTTTTACTAAAATCAATACCCTTAAAGCCGTTGACAATTCCAAGGCTCGAGAGTCTTCTGTCCACATCATTGTATTGCTTACCAAGTATATTTTGTTTTATAAGTACCTTAGCAAATGGAACAAGCACCACCTGCGCTCTTACATAATCGTTTATGTCTGAGCCGAATTGTGCCACAAGACCTTCTAACTCAGGATTCCCAATTAGCTTGCTCACCTGATCCGAACTGCAGAATTCTTCAATTCCGCCAATAAGCTCTTCGGCATTGGTATTGTAGTATAGTAAGCTATAAACACCCATACTTTTACTAGCTTCACTGATTGCCTGCTGCATAACTTCATAAGTGTAGTATAGTTTTATTAGAAAAGAGAAAAACACTATAAGTAATATTATGACTGGCAGCACAATAGCTGCCTCTACAGTTATAGCACCTCTAAACCTGGTTGTGTTTGTTCTATTTATTTGACTGATAATACTCGCTTTATTTATCTGACTTGTACTACCCATTCTATTTACTTCACTTGTACTACTCATTCTATTTACTTCACTTGCACTACCCATTCTATTTACTTCACTTGTTTTTCTTGTGCTTCTTATACTTATCATATGGCACCTCCAGAGAATAAGTAGACCATAGTTATTTAATAACCCAATATTAAAGTGCTGCTAGCAGGGCTTCTACCATAGCTCTGGGTCTTTTGTGTGCTATATGTTGGCATTGATAAGAAAAAGTTTTTTACACTTACTGAACAAGTTGCTTTATATAAGGTCACACAATCTTTTATAAGAAACTCTTCATCTGACATTCTCATATTGAGCTGAATCAGGTCTTGAATTCTCCGCGACTTGTTATCCTCGTTCTCAAGTAGTAAAAAAATGCGCAGGTAATCATGATAATTAAAGCATAGTGGGTTTGATGTATTAGCTTCCTTTGCCGAGCTTTTTACACTCCCAGAAATATCAGTAACCCAATCATCACTTGTCTTAAAAAACATAACCGACTTACCTTTTGATAGTAAATCTATATCATTTACTGATTCAAGCATTGCCCATGCTCCTACTAAAAGGGCCTCAATCAACAAGCTGCAAAGTCCTGCACTCCAAATACTTAGTGCTTGAGCAAGTATTCTTACTCTTGCAAGCTTGCTGCTATTCGTGTAAATATGCAATATATTCGAAATAAGTCTTATCATCAAAATCTTGCCCTTTACCATATTCACATTGGCGCTTTCGCTTTTATAACCACTAATTATGTACTCCACCTCATATTGGCTAAAGAAACCGTCCCTTTGTGATTTGTCCTTTGACCGAAGATTATAGGCTGACTTTTCGGATTGCTTATCCAGTATAGGTACATCATGCTTAAACGTACCCATTATATATTCGGTTATATAGATATTATCTCTCAATGCTTCAGCAGCACTTTCGATGGTGGTTTGCTGACTTGCCAGTTCTTCAATATCTTGCTGAATAAAGTCCCCATCACTAAAATCAATGTCAGTCCCAGTCCCTGCTACGGGACTGCCCCGCTCCGGAGTGCTGCACACTGAAGGCAGCAGCCGATATTCCTCATCAGGTATTGTAGTTAAGTCTGTATTTTTGCTGAGCGCTTCACTGGAGGCACTTTCGGCTGCTGCCCTATTATCCTGGTCCTGGCACTGCAGCTGAGGGGGCTTATAGTACTCATAATTTATCACTGCCCTGTTAGCGAAGCTGCTCACAACGCTATCTAAGTTTGCCAGCTCGGAACTTATTTCGGTTTGCGCCCCGTTGCACAAATCAATGTTCTTATTGTATAACGCTAGATTACCAGCTGAATTATCTTGACTTACCATACTTTTTAAGCTATTGAGATCACTTGTATATCCCTCAATTATTTCGGGTAGACTATCACTGCTTTGTGCATATACAAGTTCTTCCTCAATTATTGTATTTAGCTCAGTAAACTTGTTCTGCAGAGCATTAACTTCAGCAATAATCCGGGTATTCTGATTTTTGAAACTTTCTATTTCGCTAGAAACCCAACTCTTTGCAGCTTGTATTTCTTTGTTTACCTCTCCTATCGCATCTTTGAGACTATCAATTTCTGCTATTAAGTCGTTCTTCTCTTTTTCTTCTGTCTCTTGAGAAAGCTTTTGAAATAAATCAGATATCTCTCTATTAAGAGTACTAATAGTATTATGTTTTTCTTTTAGAGTATTTTGATAGCTTTTGATAGTATCTGAGAGCTTACTCTGATTTATTAGCTTATTGTTTTTCTCCAGATTTAGCTGAAGCTTACCTGCCTCATCGGCCTTTTTACTAGTCTTGAGCTTCCTGTCATACAGCTGTGCACCCTTGGATATTTTTTTCATACCCGTTAGCTTGTCTACCAAATTTTTTGTCAATTCATATGGTGCACGGTACTTCATATACTGCGTAAGCTGGTCATTCAGTATATCTATATTTTCAAGAGTTCCAAGTTCTTGTATATTAGATGCATTAATACTATAATCAAAAATTGCACCTGTATTTATATTGCCTGAGTAAAGATTTTTAATAAGATATTCTTCATAGATATCATTAACATTTTCTAGTCCCACGCTCACACCAAACAATCCATATTCATCTTTTAACAAGTTGTTATAATTAGATAATACCGATATGAGCGCAAGCTTATTTGATCTAACCAGCTGAGCACTTGCAAATCGCAGCCTTGCAGCATCTGATAGAGCACCTGACAGGAGTATCACAATGGACAATACAATGCATAAAAAGACAGTGATTGTGCCTCTTTGCTTAGAAATGCTATTATGTTGGTCAGTGGCTAAGACATTAGCCATATTTTTATTAGTAGTATTTTTATTAGCAGCAATTTTATTTTCCATATTTTTATTATCCACATTTTTATTAGTAAAATTATTTATTTGTGCGAATAAGCTTGTTAATAATCTCATTTGCCTTAGTACCTTCCCCAATCCACCTATTATCACTATTTAGCAAACTGTTGCCAATATCGGTCACCATATCCATATTTCTAATAAACTCAGCATTATCATCAAGACTGCAAACTGAATAAGCATTTATTGTAAGTATAGGGTCTAGCCCATATCTACCGAAAAGCTTGGACAGAGGCAGCTGATACTTTGATGTCATTTTGAGGTGCAGCTTTTTTTGTAATAACTCTGTTTTTATCTCCACCTCATTGCTTTGCAGCTTAGCAATTACATTATACTTATATTTTTGGTTTGATAATTTCTTGAGAAATGTAGCTTTTTCATCAGATTGAGAATCAAGAATTCTCCAGTAAAGATTATCTGAATTGCTTACATAAGTTTCTTGTGTCTGTGAACTTACCCATATGTACGCCCCTTGTTGGCACGCCTCTGATGCAGCAGACTGTAACGCAGCATACTCATACATAATAAGTACACAATATACTAAAATAATAAAAACTATGAATACAGTAGAAAACGTTAGTATCGCCTCTACAGTTATACTGCCCCTAATTATCTGCTTTCCTTTTGTCATAGCATTATTTACCAAGCGAGGGTCCCTGAGATCCGCTATTGTTCTCAAGAGATGAAGAATCAGGGAATAGATTGTTTATAATGCCATTTACAAAGGTAATTAACCTCTTTCTAAAGAGCAAAGCAACTCCCACTAGAACAGCGATAATAATAATTACCTCAACTGTACCCATTCCATCTTCTTCATAGAAAAACCTTTTAAATAACTCCTTCATAAAATACCTCCTAAAAATAAAATATTATAATTATTGGCCTAAATACCACTCATAGAGAGTAGTGCCGGCAGTATTACAATCATTATTATGGAAAAGAACATAATCATCATAGGTATGAGCATCTTTGTAGATGCCTCCTCTCCTAATCTTTTTACTGCATTTTTTCTCATCTCCCAGCATTCTGAAGACTGAAGTCTCAAAGAGATAACAAGTTCATTTCCCCCTCGTTTAATACTTTGAGTAATGGTAGAAATAAAACGACTTATTTCTGGTGACTTTAATCTTTTGGCAAAATCACTATAGGCGTCCGCTTCACTTCTTCCAGAGTGTACCTCTGCAATAGTTTTGTTTACTTCACCATAAAAATAGCCATTTGCATTAGAATCCCTAGCTATCTTGTCCCACGCCTTTGAAAGTGTTAATCCAGCATTTAGTAAAAGGGCTAGCATGTTTACAAAATCAGCAAAGTTAAGTTGTATCTCAAGCCTTCTCCTCTTTATTTCCTTATTTAATCTTAAATCTTGTAAAGCGGCAAAAATGCTAAATGTTATTGCAATATAAATAGCAAATGTCGTACTAAAGCTCCCTGCAACCAAAATTGTTAATTCGCTTATGATCATTGCAATAAGTATCGTAATCTTGTATGCATGAAAAATTCTCAAATAAAAGGCAGCGTATTCGTTCCCATATACTTCACTTATTTTTAATTGTAGCTTTCTATCATATGTAGTCTTGAATGAATACTTGAAACGCTCAATAATAAATAGAGAGCATGGAAGAAATTCTTTGATTACAAACTGTTTTTTGTCGATGGCATCAATATATGATTTATAAATTCTTCTACTTTGTAAATGCATCACAATAAGTCCAATTGCGATGGCAAATAAAACAATACCACAAGCTATTCTCATGTTTAAAACCGCCCTATATATTTGTAAAATTCTATTTTCACTTCAAGAATATAATGAGAAATGGAACCTAGATTTTTATGTTGATTATCTTTGATGAAATAAGCCAAGAGAGTGCTAGCATAGCCATACAGACTGTCATCATAACCCTACCAATTGTTGTAGTAAATACGGGCTGCATATACTCCCAGGTTGTAATTGAAAGGACAAGAATAATACCAATTGGTAGAACATTAAGCACCTTCTGTTCAAATTTTCTAGCAGCCAGCATAGTATCTATCTCCTGCTTAATCTCTATTTTGTCATTAATAATACCAGCTGCATTTTTAACAGCTTCCACAAGGTTGCCCCCTGTTCTTTTACATGTAAAAATAACATCTGAGAAGTTCTTTATGTCTACTATTCCCGACCTATTTGCAAAGTCAGATAGAGCCTCCTCTATTGGAGTATTTAACGATAACCTACCAACAATTATCTTAGTTTCCTTAATGATATCAGCTTCGCCGTCAGGATAAAGCATCAATAAATCTGAAATGGAGCTCTCAAATGCCCTTTCAATAGACTTTCCCGCTGATAGGGAGGAAGCTAATGAAGCTAGCAGCTCTTTAAATTCCAGATTTAGTTCTTTTTTTCGGGCATTAATAAGAGCAACTTTTTTATATTTCAAGTAGAAGACTCCAAAAGGGCTGATAATAAAAGACAAAAGAATATTATGGTAAAAGATAAATGCTATCATAAAAACTATAGTTATAGCCAATACAGAATATGTTATCTTTTGACGAGCTGACATATTATAAGTATCATAGCTTATCAACCTTATCCCTCCCTAAGAATTATCTAGTAATATTCCTCTTTACCTTGTATAAAAGTATAAAATCATCATTTGTAAAGACTAATAATGGTATAAACACTCTACTCATAATTGATTCCAGCTAGTGATAGCTTATAAGTATTTTGGAACTTGTTTTTGGTTCTTTTAAGGCTTCCTGAAACAGTTCTTATATCATTATTCTGATGCTCTTCAAATACAAAAATCGGATTAAGCACAATTATGTTATCCTTCAAACCAATTACTTCTGATATTTCCATGGTTCTTCTTGATTTATCTCTTAGTCTTGATAGGTGAATAATTATATCTATTGCTGAAGCTATTTGTTTTCTAACACAGTCTAGAGGCAGCTGAAGTGAGCTAAGAATCATTGTTTCCAATCGTGAAAACATATCCTCACTGGAATTTGCATGACCAGTTGATAAGGAGCCATCATGCCCCGTATTCATTGCCATTAGCATATCTATTGCCTCGGCTCCTCTTACCTCGCCAACTATTATTCTGTCTGGCCTCATTCTAAGGCTAGTCTTAATTAAATCACGCATTGTGATTTCTCCTTTTCCCTCTACATTGCAATTTCGTGTTTCCAACCTCACAAGGTTTAAAACATTCTGGATCTGTAGTTCTGCAGAATCTTCTATGGTAATAATTCGCTCATCAGAAGGGATACACCCTGACAAAGCGTTTAAAAAGGTAGTTTTTCCGCTACCTGTCCCTCCAGATACAAAAATATTATACTTTGCTTTAACTAGCATACTTAGAAATTGCGCTGCTTCTTCTGTAAGGGAATTGTATTCCACTAATTTTTCCATACTCATGGGTTGTTCGGGGAATTTACGAATAGTAAGAATTGGTCCATTCAAGGCAATAGGAGGAAGAACTGCGTTTATTCTCGAGCCATCCTTAAGACGTGCATCAACTATTGGAGAAGATTCATTAACACTTCTGTTTACAGAGGATACAATAATTTGGATAATATCCTCTAGCTTTTGAGTTGTTTCAAACCTCAACGGCAATTGTTTAGTATTACCCTGTCTTTCAATAAAAATGCTTTCAGCTCCGTTTATCATAATCTCAGTAACGCTCTTGTCATCAATTATCGGCTGCAAAACGTCCAACCGTCTGAGAGAATTAAAAACATTATCCGCAATTTCCCTTCTTTGTCCTGTATTTAAAAGCATATCTCCTGTTATTTCAAAGACCTTATGAACAATAATTTCTTGCAATTCCTCATCATTGATATCCCTACGTAGATCAATAGTGTCACTTACTTCTCTTTTAACCTGTTCAAAGATATGTATATCCATAATCACCTCAACCAAAATATATAGCTTTACCACAAATGTCCAAATATATTGCTTATAGTGTCGCTTAGCTATTCCCTGTAGTCCATGCAACTGACTAGTTCGGTTATATATTGCGACAGAATATGGGATTTTTGAAATCTACTCAAATGGAGCAAGCTACTCTCAAGATCGTCTATTGTTGGTATAACACAAGCTATTTGAGAGTTATAAAGATGTTTGCTCTTAACTAAAAAT
>JAEXOY010000003.1 GCA_023439045.1 Bacillota bacterium
ATGCCATAAGAGGCTCATTGTCAAGAGGATCGTGGAATAAATGCGAAAATAATCACCTTACAAATAGTGAAATAATCAAGCGATAAAATTGACACATTTAGGGTGAAATAATCAAAAATTATTGACATAAATGATATTTTATATCACTTAACATAATTGCCTATTATCTGCAAAAGTAAAGCAATATAAATAGGCAGGTATGCTACCTGCCTATTTTTTATTGAGATAAAAATCAAATTTTAGTATTCTGGCTCAATCAATCCGTAGTTGCCGTCTTTTCTCTTGTAAACAACGTTAACCTGTCTAGTATCCGCATTGTAGAACATAAAGAATGCATGGCCTAAAAGATTCATCTGAAGTATTGCCTCTTCAACGTCCATAGGTTTAACGGCAAACTTCTTTGAACGAACAATATTGAATTCCTGTTCTTCTATAACCTCGTCGTCAAACTTATGATTATCTATTCTAAAATCATTGTTGTACATCTTTCTTTCTAAACGAGTCTTATTCTTTCTGATCTGTCTTTCTAGTACATCAATAGTCTTGTCAATTGAAGCATACATATCATCATTGTACTCTTCCGCTCTAAGAACAATACCATTAAATGGAATGGTTACTTCAACTATCTGCCTCATTTTCTGAACACTCAAGGTAACATGAGCTTCTGTATCCTTGTCAAAAAACTTGTCTAGCTTTCCAATCTTTTTTGTCACCCTGTCTCTCAGTGCATCTGTAATCTCAATATTTTTACCTGTAATAATTATTTTCATAATAACAGCCCCTCTCAAAATTATAATTGCAACAAATAAAGTGGTACTTGTTATGATTATATAATTCTACAAAATTATTATTATTCCTTCAAGAAATAAAAAAGTTATAATTTTTGATTAAGACCATTATTCTCCTGCTGATTCTTGTTATTTTCATTTTTGTCAGTCTTATCACTGTTGTTAAATAACAAGCCAAATGCACCAATTACAATAATAAGGCTTATATTACTAAATACAGATGAGTTTATGTCAAAGTCGAAAATCATCTTCAGTACTCCAAATACTATCATTAAGGCGCCAAGTCCTGCAACTATCAAAAGCTTCTGCTTTCTTTTCATCGTTAATATCAACTCCTAAAAAACATTTGGTCTTGTTTAAATTGTAGCCTACCTGCATTTTTTTCAACAATCAAATTATGTATCAATATATTACTAATTGTAGCAGTTTTTTAACTTAGGCAAGAATATCTAGTTCAGAGGATCTAGCTTAAAGCATCTATGCTAATACATTTACAGTTCTACCTAAAGTGTTTACAGCTCTATGCCAAAGCATCTACAGCTCTCTTAACGATAACTTTAATAATTGCCATAATTGGAACTGCTACAAGCATTCCTATGATGCCAAAAAACTCTCCCCCAATTAGCACTGCGAAAATTGTTGATATGGGGTGTAAGCCTAACCTACCCTCTATTATTTTAGGTGAAATAAAAGCATTATCCAGTTGCTGTACTACTACAAATACCAATGCTGCCAATAGAGCCTTGTATGGAGACTCTATAAGTGCCAAAGCTACCGCTGGTATTGCCCCTAGTATTGGCCCAAAATAAGGTATTATGTTTGTAACTCCCCCGATAGCCCCCAAAATAAATGGATACTTTATGCCAGCTAAGTATAATCCTATTGTTTCCAAAATTCCCACAATTAATGCAGTTAAGAGTTGACCCTGTATAAAATGAGATACAATATTATTTATCTCCCTGCCCGTAGTTATGGCCCCATTCCTCATTCTCTTTGGTATAAGCATAAGACCACAACGCTTTAGAAGCTCCACATCTTTGATAAAATAGTAGGCAATTATCATAGAAAGTACAATATTAAGAATTATTATAACTGCTGATGCAACTGTTGATATAGTTTTGTTTAGTGCCGATGACAAATAGACCTGAACAATCTTAGTTCCATTGCTTATCTGCCCAAAAATCAAGTCCTTTACCTCAGGAGGCCAATTGCTGTATTTAATTTTATGAATACAGGAATCAAAGAAGCCCTGGTATTGTCCTGTGATTTCAGGAAGCTTGGATATAAGCTCCCTTGCGTTGTTAACGATATGAGGAATTACATACATGCCTAAAAAGTATAGCACTAGGGCAGTAAATATATAAACTAATATAATAGCTATTGAACGTTTGATACCCTTTCTCTCAAATCTCAATATAATTGGATACATGGCATACGAAATAACAATACCTATTAAAAATGGAGATAGGATGGCAAAGATCTTGTTATTAAACATAATCAAAAATGCGATAATTCCTGCAAATACTAGTGCAAGCACTATGTAGAACAGTACCTTTGCTGTTTTAGTCATTTTGTGCTCCTTTACTTAGGACATTAAGTTTCCTGCTTTAGTCATTTTGTGCTCCTTTACTTAGGACATTGCCTTTGCTCTTATATAATTTTCTGCTCATCTATTTAAGATGAAGGAAAACAGGGCTGACCTGTTTTCCTCTCATTACCAAGAAAAATCATCTAAACATATGCAATGCATCACTAAATACATGGCGGGATCTTCTATAGATTTTTCTGCCGGAACGCACCATATCTCTTCTCATCTTAGGATCAACTATCTCTGGATTAGTGAGAATACTGATAGAAGCACCAATCAATCCTCCAATTATCAAGCCCTTTGCGAAATTCATCATATACATAGCCCTCTCCTCCTTATTTATATTTCATTCCTTTGTAGCCTTTTTAAAAGGCCTCCACCGTTATTTGTCATTTCAGCAGCTGCCTCTTCCTCAACCAGAATACTATCATTACCTATCTCAATCTTGCCTATCAAAGGTAGAGTACTCCTTCCAGTAAAAATATCTTGAAATAATCCGTCTGAAACTATTATTGCCTCTATAACTCCAGAGTCTTGGTCAAATAGTATATCATTTACAGAACCTAAATCTTTCCCGCTACGAGTATAGATTTTGAAGCCTCTTAGTACTAACCTTTTTTTCATAAGCTCACAGTGCTTGAATTTTTTATAATCCTTGAGCGACTTAAGGCAATCTATAATGACTGCATCCTCACCAACATTCAATATACTCTCCTTCATGGCAACTCTGCCGCTGAAAGTATAACTCCCCTTTTCGAGTATAAATGCCTTTGCTGACCTATCTTCCCTATCAAATACTACGTCTTTGATAATTCCGATTTTATCTCCATTATGCACCGAAATTACAGGTAACCCCAGCACTTTACTATACCTTCTCAAAGCTTTTCCCTTTCTATAAATAATCTGGGTTTATTATTTGTATTTATAAAATAAAAAATTCAAATTCTATATGTATAAATCTGGCTTGTTAAATTGACTAAAAATTTGGAATAATGTAAAATTACCAAATAGAAAGTCTTATAATATGAAGGGGATTTTAAAAAATGAATCAAAAATATAAAGCGCTTCTTTCAAGCATGGGTGTACATATACCAGAAATCTTAATGCCAAACACTGAAGATATGTCCAAATGGGCAGTAGTAGCATGTGACCAATACACCTCAGAACCTGATTACTGGGAAAATGTCAGCAACTTTGTAAATGGTTCTCCGTCCACACTTCCAATTATTTTCCCAGAGGTGTACCTTGAAAATGGTAATGCAGATGACCGCATAAATGAGATAAACAATAAGATGCAAAGATACCTTGAAGAAGGAATTCTAAAGTCTATTAATGATTGCCTTGTGCTGGTAGATAGAAAGACTACTCATACCGATTCCAGAAAAGGGCTTGTTGTAGCTCTCGATCTTGATTGCTATGACTATACCAGAGGGTGCGATGCTCTAATAAGGGCAACAGAAGGTACTGTAATAGAAAGGCTTCCTCCAAGAATTAAAATACGACAGAATGCTACTATAGAGCTGCCTCATATTATGGTACTTATTGATGACCCCAAAAAAAAGGTGATAGAGCCCCTATTTGATAAACTAGATCAATTTGAAAAGCTTTATGACTTTGAGTTAATGATGAACAGTGGTCATATCAAGGGTTATAAGATATGTGATGAAAATAGTTTAAACCAGATTGCAGAGTCGTTGAATGCTTTATGCGATAAAAAGGATTTTTCAAGCAAGTATTGCATTTCTGAGAATAGCTCATTACTGCTCTTTGCAGTTGGAGATGGAAATCATTCTCTTGCTTCTGCAAAAGGACACTGGGAAAACGTGAAAGTTGGACTCAGCGAAGAGCAAAAGCTTTGCCATCCTGCACGCTATGCGCTTGTAGAACTGGTAAACGTACATGATGATGGCCTTGTATTTGAACCTATTCACAGAGTACTATTTAATGTCAATGCAGATGACTTAATACAAGAATTTAAGAATTTCTATAAAAATATTAATTATATTAGCTCTCATAATGAATGTGCTGTAACGAAGGCACCTGAGATAAGCAGTGTCAGCTGTGCTAATAATACGACAGAACATACTTTTAGATATATTACCTCAAAAGGAGAAGCAAACGTAACCATTGAGTACCCTGTTAACAATCTCCATGTAGGTACCCTTCAAGTATTCCTTGACAGTTACATAAAGCAACACCCTGAAGTAAAAATTGATTACATTCATGGTGAGGATGTGGTTACAAAGCTTGGTTCACTTCCAGGTAACATGGGCTTCTACCTCCCAGCCATGGATAAAATGGATTTATTTAAAACAGTTATATTAGACGGTGCGCTTCCAAGAAAGACCTTCTCTATGGGAGAAGCAGATGAGAAAAGATTCTACTTAGAGTGTAGGAAGATTAAGTAGCATGGAGAGCTGTGAGAGTTATTAAGGCTCCATGTACCATAAAGAAAGATGGCTCAACTGCCACAACATTTAAAGTTCAAAAAAGGATGAAGGTAAAAACACCTTCATCCTTATATTTTTATTAAGCTTTTTTACTAACATTAAAACTTAATCAAAGTTACCTTTAGAACACCATCGATCTTATTCAATAGATCAATTACATCATTGGTAACCTCACAGTCAACACTTACAAATGCTACCGCCTTGTCACCCTTCTTGTTTCTTGACCATTGCATTGCTGCAATATTTATATCAGCAGCACCAAGTACAGTACCAATCTGACCGATGATACCTGGCTTATCAACGTTTTGTATTGCAAGAACGTATGGAGTTGGTTCAAAGTCAAGCTTATAGCCAAAGAAATCAACTACTCTTATTGCGTCCTTTGCAAAAACTGTTCCTGATACACAGAGCTCTTTGTTCTTTGTAATAAATTTAACTGTAATAAGATTTGTGTACTTTTCAAGGTGTGTACTCTTGCTTTCAGTAAGAGAAATACCCATATTTTTTGCTATAAGCTCGGCATTTACATAGTTAACCTTTTCTTTAACTATTATTTCAAGGAAGCCCTTCAGCACAGAAAGTGAAAGTAGCTTTGTTTCCTGTTCCGCAAGCTCACCACTATACTTAATTTCTATCTTGTTAACAGTATCTTTTTCTGCCTGATAATAAATCTTACCCAAGGTTTCTGCCAAATCAACGTATGGCTTCATTTGTGATACATCCTTGCCCTTCATTGGAGGCATATTTACTGCAGCCACCATTTCGCCAGCAAGAGCATCAGATACCAATTGGGTTACTGCTGTACCAACGTTGTAGTTTGCCTCAGAAGTTGAAGCTCCAAGGTGAGGAGTAATGATTACATTATCCAATTCAAGCAGCTTGTTGTAATAATCCTGCTCTTCTGGCTTCTTATCATAATTTGGCTCTGGATCAAGCACATCAATACCAGCAGCAGCAACATGTCCTTCTTTAAGAGCATTGTACAATGCATCTTCATTTACAAGACCGCCTCTAGCAGCATTTACAATTCTAACGCCCTTCTTACAAAGCTTAAGCTCCTTTTCACCAATCATACCATAGGTTTCTTTTGTCTTTGGAGTATGAAGTGTAATTAAATCACTTTGCTTCAATAGTTCTTCCAAGGTTTCGTATCTTTCAACGCCCATTTGCTCGAACTTATCATCGGTTATATATGGATCATATGCAATTACTTTCATGTTTGAGCCCTTCAATTTTGAAGCAACTATTGAGCCAATTCTGCCCAGTCCGATAACTCCGGCAACCTTGCCATCTAGCTCGTTACCGTTAAATTTATTTCTTCTGAAATCCTTGTTTGCTTTTCCGCCCCAATGTGCTTGAGGAATATTTCTGAATATACAATATGCCAAGCCAACTGCCAATTCAGCTGCAGCCATAATATTGCTTTCTGGAGTATTTACAACGATAATACCGTTCTTTGTACATGCTGGCACATCAATATTATCAATACCATTTCCAGCACGTCCTGCAACCTTAAGGTTCTTACCTCTTGCTATAAGTTCCTCATTAACGAGAGTAACACTTCTAACTATAATAGCATCATAATTCTCAATGATTTCTAAAAGCTCAGCATGTGAAATACCATACTTTGTATCAACCTCATGCCCTTGCTCAAGCAAGTAATTTATGCCGTCTTCAGCTATTCTTTCAGTAACAATTATTTTCATACAAATCTCCCTTCTATATTTAGACCGTTTATTATTATAGTAATGCCTTCTGAACTGCTCCAACTGAAGCGCCCATTTCTACTTTGTATCCTGCCTCAGCAAGTGAATACTCTAATGCAGCAAACGTCTTTATCAAGTCAAGACTATCAGTATATCCGCAGTGACCAATTCTGAATATCTTACCCTTAAGGTGCTTTTGCCCTCCGGTAATCATTATGTCATGCTTTAAGTTCATCGTCTTGATAACCTTGCCGATATCAATGCCCTCAGGAGCCTTAACAGCAGTAATTATGTATGAAGATACATCCTGCTTTGCAAACAATTCAAGGCCCAATTCAGCAACACCTGCCTGAGTAGCTAGTGCAAGCTTTTTGTGTCTGGCAAAAACCTCTTGGAGACCCTCTTCCTTTATCATTTTGAGGGCTTCTGCCTGAGCCATAAGTAGTGAAATTGCAGGCGTATATGGAGGATTTTCGCCTTCCTTGAGAAGTCCTTTTCTGTACTTCTTGTAATCCCAGTAGAACTTTGGAAGCTTTGAAGCATTAACTGCTTCCCATGCCTTGTCACTCAATGCCACATATGCTAGTCCCGGAGGTGCCATAAGAGCTTTTTGTGAGCCAGTTACAACTACATCAATGCCCCAGTTGTCCATCTGCAAATCAAGACCACCTAATGAGCTTATAGCATCTACAACTAATAGTTTGTCTGTTCCCTTGATTAGCTTTCCAACTGCTTCTATATCGTTTGTAACACCGGTTGATGTTTCGTTATGAGTCATTAGAACTGCTTTTATCTCTTTGTCGCTGTCCAATATTTCTTTAACTTTAGAAACATCCACAGCTTCCCCCCAGTTAACTGATAACTTATTAACATTTAATCCAAAAGCCTGTGCAATTTCAGCAAATCTATCTCCAAATGCACCTATGCTGATAGCGAGTACCTTATCTCCAGGTGAAAATAGATTTACGACAGCTGATTCCATAGCTCCTGTTCCCGATGAAGAGAACATTAAAACCATATTCTTTGTTTGAAAAACAAACTTGAGATCTTCTTCAAGACCATCGTATACTACCTCAAATTCCTTGGTTCTATGATGAATTATCTGTCTCCTCATCACTTCCAATACTCTTGCTGGGATCATTGTTGGTCCCGGAGTCATAAGTAATTTTTCCTTTTCCATAATAACCTCCAAAATATAATGAATTTTAAATAAAATTGTGACAACACCGTTAAACTAAAAAAAGCCAAATAAAAAATTATTTGACCTCCAAAAATGCTAATAATAAATAGATGCTATCAGCATTATGATAAACTCTGTCCTTTTGCCTGAGAGATTAAGCTTTATGTAAAAAGCTTTTGCCCCTTCGGCGCCAACGCTGGTCTCTCCAGAGGTCCGTCCTGTCGTGGTCTCTTTTACCTGAGAGTGCTACTCCTTCGGTGAGTTCTGAATTACTCCAAAACGTCTCTCCCTCAACAATCATCCGACAATATTTACTTATTGGTTTAATTATAGATTAGTAAGATTTGCATGTCAATAATCAAATTGATAATTATTTGTCAACTTGATTTCTTCTTGAATTTAATTATTAAAAGTCCCTATTAATAAAAACTAAATTCAGCAGACATGTCTATTTACATGTCTGCCGATACACAACTAGTTCAAAATATGTTATTTGGTCTTTAGAGAATTCAGTACAGGGGTCAGCTTTTGTATAAATGGCTTAGGGGCTTTTTCATTAAACATCCTAATAACAAGCTCTTCAGTTACCACTGTAACCTTATTTTCTACAAGCCAATCCTCAACCATACGTCGTATTTTGGATTTAAATAGTCCAGGAACTACCTCCATGACCGCTCTATACATTTTTCTGCTATTACCTTGCCAAGTAATACTCTCAAGCACCGAATTTTTCATTTTCATTATCCTCCCCAACCCCAATACGGCTTACATTGCATCAGCATCTAACATATGAATTATAAAAATTTCGATGCAATATTCACCAATATTATTATATGGGAGTAAATGACATTTCTGTGCTATTACTATAAATATTTTTTATTATTCACTTAAAGTATAAATCTTTTATTCTACGAAGTTAGCAATAAGGTCTTCAAAAGTATCTCTTCTTCTAGTAAGAACAGCCTCTCCGTTTTCTTTAATCATTACTTCAGCAGGTCTTAATCTCATATTGTAGGTGGAGCTCATAGCAAAACCATATGCACCAGCATCCATCACAGCTAGAATATCCCCTTCCTTTATCTTTGGAAGCATGCGGTTCTTTGCAATTATATCGCCACTTTCGCAGATATTACCTACTACAGTAACCTCTTCACACTCGGTATCGTTCATTGCCTTTCCATCTCTAAATACTTCTATGTCGTGGTGTGAATCATACATAACAGGTCTAGCAAGAACATTAAAGCCCAAATCAGTACCTACAAACTTTTTGCCATAATTGCTCTTTGTTGAATACACATTACCTAGAAGAACACCGCTTTCTGCAACAATATATCGGCCTGGCTCCGTCTTTACAAGTATCTTCTTTCCATACTTATCTGTCCATTCTTCCAATACCTTAGTAAGCTTTTTGCCGAAATCCTCAAGATCTAGAGGTGCCTGACCTTCTTGCTTTCTGTATGGTATTCCAAAGCCTCCACCCATATCAACAAAATCGATGTCCTCAAACTGTTCTGCTACTGAAAGTATTGATTTTACTCCTTCTATATATGAGTCACCTTCCATGAATAGCGAACCAATATGCTGGTTTATTCCACATATCTTAAGATTGTACTTCTTTGCTATTTCCTTTACTTGGTCAACGCAGTCAATATTTACACCAAACTTTGTCTTTTTACCAGCAGTAACAACCTTCTCGTGGTGTCCCGCACCTACTCCAGGGTTAAATCTCACTGCCACCTTGCTGTTAGGATTTATCTTTCCATACAGCTCAAGCTGAGAAAGTGAGTCAACGCTAATAAGTACACCTTTTTCTATTGCGTATCTGAGCTCTGCCTCAGATACATTGTTAGGAACAAAAAACAGGTTCTCTGGCTTAAAACCTGCATGTAATAGCAACTGAATCTCACCCGCTGACATTGCATCAGCATTAAGGCCCTCGTCTTTTACAACCTTAAGCACCTGAAGGTTTGAATTGGCCTTTATTGAGTAATTAGGAATAAAATTCTTGTATGAAACTAGATTCTTCATATCTTTGCATTTCTGCCTGAGTATCTTTTCGTTATATACATACAGTGGGCTTCCGAATTCCTTTAAAAGTGACTCTGGATCATTATTCCCAAAGAAGTTTGTTTTTTGTGAAAAGTACGGTATCATAGTATGACCTCCATTATATTTAAAAATTTATTGGTTTTTTAGGCTTATTAGCTTCATCTCATTGGTCAAAGAATCTTTTATCAATTCTACCATATTATTGTTAATTGTATAGATACAAGTTGATATATTACCATGACTAAGCTGGCCAGTGAGTACATGTGCACTATCTGTTATAAGTCTGATACTATCTGACGGTTTATGTGTCCTGAAGCAAGTAATGCCCTCCACCGGTTCAAAATCCGAAGTAATTACAACAACCTTAAGACCTCTGTCTCTAGCAGCTATAAGCTCTCCCATTACTATCTTGAGCTGTTCTCCTGATGCTGATATATATACCCTTTGAGTTGCATCTGCTATCAGGTTTTTCATCTTATTTATTATTTGCACCCTTCCGCTAACTGTAATGAATGCATCATAATTACCTTTCAGCTCAGGGGACTCTCGTTCAATCACACCTATAACCTCTTCAAACTGCCTTTTCAGATTCCTAATAAGCTCAGTAGGTTGAACAGCAGCATATTTTGAGGTATCACCTTCTATTTTGTTTGCCCCACCCTTTTCCATCAAACCAGCAAGACCGAGATAAGCATTCGACCTAGGAATACCTGTCAACTTTGAAGCTTCATATCCGGACAGTACGCCCTCTCTGCAAAGTGTGATATACAGTGTAGATTCGTGTTTTGTGAAGCCTGCCTGCATAAGTGCTTCAATTAGATTCATGACGCCCTCCTTCACATAGTGGTTCTATATAAAACCACTATATATTATTGCTAATACTATGTCAATCCTTAATTAAAAACATTTGAAAAATTCATGTATTTTATGTAAAATTTATACAAGTCAGAAATATACGAGTTTAAGTCAGAAATATACAAGGAGGCTTCATATGAAAAAGCGTCTATTCTCATTTTTTACGCTACTATTTGTTTTTGTACTTATTCCATCGTCCGCATTTTGCAAGGATTCTGTTTACAATGAGACTAAAACAATTAAGTTTAATGGTGGACAGCGGTCGGTAAATGCTATTTACATAGACCTAAATGATAAAAGCATTCGCGTGGAAACTAATTATGCAAAAAACAAGATTGGTTCAACAGATGACTTAAAAAACATTGCTGAGCTTTCAAAAGATACCAATACTGAAGTTGTGGCGGCTATTAACGGAAGCTATTTTAATGCTTATACCGATATGCTCCCCTTTGGTACCCTTATTTCAGAGGGTGATTTTATACGTTTGGGAGATACCGGGTCAACCATTAATTTTACTAATGATAATTCCGTTAATGTAGACTGGTTGTCTATTAAGATTAAAGGTGCTATCAATGATGATTGGGACTATACAGGCAATTGGTATGCGTGGAACTTCAATTCAATAACAAACGATCCAACTGCGGTTGAGATAATAACCCCTGCATTCGGAAAGAGTACTGGTAATATTAACAAGACTTGCATTGTTGTAGATAATGCGAAGGTAACTCAGATTAAAGCCGGCGGTGCCAGCATTCCTGAGAACGGCTATGTTATAGTGACTAGCGATGCTAAGATATATAAAAATTCAAACTCGGTGATAAGGTAGATTATATAGTTCAAACATTTTCAAAGGATTCAAAGGGTAATCTTACACCTGTTGATTTGACAGATATTAGAAGCACTATAGGCGCTGGGCCAATATTACTCAAAAATGGTGTCATTTATGCGGATGGTGCCAAAGAGGGCTTCAAGGAAGCCAAAGTAAATGTCAACCGTAGCATAAGAAGCATGGCAGGTATAACAAAGAATAATACCCTGATAATTGCAACGGTGCCAAATGTCACAGTAAAAGAACTTGCTCAGATTGCAAAGGCTCTTGGCTGTATCGATGCAATTACACTTGATTGTGGGGCATCGACTGGTATGTATTACAAAGGTAAAATAGTTACCACCCCAGGTAGAAAGCTTAGTAATGCACTTGTTGTAACAAAACTAAAAAGCGCACCTCAAAATTTAAAAGTGGACGGTAAAACAATGGTGCTAAAATCTGATATATACACTGACACATCAGGCGAATTAATGCTTCCTTTCAAGGATTTCTGCAACAATATATTTACGAAGTATTCAATAAATGGCAATAAGCTGGTTGCAGACATTAAAGGCATTGACCTTAAAATGACATTATCCAGCAGTACAGCATCTTATGGAGAAAAAAAGCTATCAGCTAAATGTAATGTAACCACAAAGAATGGTATCATTTATATTCCTGCTAGTTTCATTACATCTGCTTTTGGAAGTACTTTGTCCTATAATAGTACAAATAAAACATATTCTATGAAGCTTTCAACCTGTGACGTTAACCAGCTTCTATCACAAGCAATCGATGAAAAAAACAAATCAAATTATACCAAGGCTGAAACCCTTCTTAAAAAAGTGCTGGACTATGTACCTGATAATCCGGGTGTAAACAAGCAGTTGGCAAATCTATACCATACCAACTTGCTTAACAACCCAGAAAAACGCCTGTATTATCTAGAGAAGTATAATATACTTAATCCTAACGACTTTGATATGCAGGTAGCATTAGGGTGGGCTTATTACACCGCCAAGCAGTTTGAGAATGCTGTAAGCAGCTTTACTAAAGCTACTAAATTAAATCCTGACAGTGCATCAACGTGGTACGCTCTCGGAACCTGTTACCAAAATTATGCACTCAAACAATATCAAGAGGCTTTGGACTGCTACAATAAGGCATTAAAATGTAAATCCATAACGGCTGACCTTGAGCAAAAGATAAAGCCTCTCATGGAACAATGTAAGTCAAAATTGTAAAGAGATTATCATTAAAATTTAAATGGACCCAATAATAGGGTCCATTTAAATTTTTTTGAGCTTTCATTGTATTTGAAAAATTTATAAAGGTTAGGGTTATTTATGAATTTATATACTTGTTAACAGGTACTTCGGGATGGTGATACCTATTTAATGCTTGTGTTCTTTTCTTGTATTGTATAGCCTTACATGGGCAGTAATTGATGCATGCCATACAGGACTGGCATTTATGCTGCCACTGGGGCTTACTATCCTTCATAGTAATATTTGATACCTTACATACTTTTTCGCATATTCCGCAACCATTGCAATTATTGTCTGTGTGAAAGCCCTTATCCGTGGAGGTTACATATTTTATGAAGCTAGGATGGACCGCATAGGGTATAAAGTTAGTATATTCACCATCTCTCGTGCACTGCCGCTCCACTAACTTCTTGATAACACTATATATTTGTTCATCAGCATTTTTCAACTTCTGCTTCATCGCTTCCTCAGGCACATTAGCTGTCATAGGTAAATAATTGCTAGGCATTCTGATGTAATAGCCTGCTGATAGCCTTGTTCCACCTGCCTTGAGCAGCTTATCGGCATGTGAAAGTGCTCCTCCCTGCCAAGCCCCTCCAGCCCTTGTGACTACAGCAAATATGTATTTTGCATTGAACCTGTATTTTTTAAGGAAACGTATAACTATTTCAGGTAGACTAAAGCAATAAAGCGGAAAAACAAATCCTATATTCTCAGCAGTAATCTCTGTACTTATCTCTGAATCTGAGTTCTTTAATATATCACTAATGGATATTATTTCGCTATCTTCAAATGCCTCTTTGACTCTTTTTGCAACTACAAGTGAATTGCCTGTTCCAGAAAAATAAAATATCTTTGTGCTCATGAGATACCCCCTAAACTATACACTTTTTATGTATTAACTGTACTACTACTTGTATTACCTGACCACTAATGTAATTATATAAATTAATAATGCTCTTCATATATTTACCAGTTGTTTACATTTATTATACCACTTACTTTTAAAAATTATATAGTATGCAATCAAAAAAAGAAGCCTATTACCTTTTTTATTAAAAGCAATTGGCTCCTCTTCATTTTTATGGTTCAATTGTTAAGGGTTTTTATGTCCAAATATTCTTTTCAGTTTCTCTTCATTCTGGGGCTTTATATCTGGTAACGGTAGTCTGGCCTCTAGTTTTGGAATAACTTTAAACTCCTCGTGAGGTTCTGTTTGGTACCAATAAGCAGTGGAACTAATATCATCACTACGATGATTGTTATGCCCATGTTCAATAGTAACTATAATACTTTTATCAAACATTACAGGGTCCTGAATATGATATCTGTATGTTGAAATTTTTCCGCTCCAATTTTGTCCACCCCCCAGAATAATGCCGTGGTATGGTGTACATACTTCTTGTTGCGGGCACCATGCAGTATTAAAATAATCTTCTGTTCCTGTTCCATGAAGTGAAGGTGGCCACTGTTCATCATCTATAAATATCATGTCATCACCTTCTCCGTACCAGTTCCATTCATTGGTTGCTCTCAGGTTATGTACATTTAAATTACAGCCAATATAATGCCCTTTACCTCTAGCTTCAAGAATAATATAATTTCCAGCGCCTGTTATATTTTTACCTCCAAACTCATACTCCTCATTTTCCATATTCATATCCGAAACCCCTTTTGTAGGGCATTCTCTGTTCCATATTGCATGAAATCTGAGTTCATTTTCTGGAAGCTGCTCCACTTTCTCATAATCAATATAGAAGTAGAATTTTAAAGTAGTTTCTGCATCACTTTCAACCTCTATCCTAGCATTAGTTGCATATGGCATTGGAAAAAAGCAGTTAAATGCCTTACCGTCCTCAGGACTCATCATAAGGTAGGCAGAAGTATAATTTTTGGTAATGCCATGACCCATGCCAAAAAAATCTCCTATAGGCGCTTCTACGCTTGGTGTTTTCTCTCCATCCCAATACATTCGTAGAATTACCTTCCTTGGCAGAAACTCTTCATTACAAGCACCGTCCGGAGCCATCGTCATCCATATATGCCTTATATATCCCGCACCTTCTATGTCACATAGTTCCAGCTTTTCACGAGAACCCAGTGTATAATAATCCTTATTCCCACCTGTTCTATCAAAACTTGATATTCTACGTGATTTTCCGTTTCTCATCTGACAAATATTATTAGACTCATATATCATACCCTGTTCACCACCTAAAACTCGTTTAATTTTTATATCTTTCAATACCCTTTTTATTTTGCTCCACTCTCATTTTCCCTCAATTGTCCCAGCGTTCCTCCTGGATGCCATTTAACATACTGTTGAGGTGTTATATTCTTTTCACATTGTAGTAGTAGGCTTAATCCCTGAAGTACATAGACTTCTGCTAAAATTGATGCCCTCGGAGCCCTATTTAGTGGGTCTCCTTCATTATTTACGCCTGCGAAGAGATATGCATCACTATTTTTTGCCAACCATGAATCATCCTTGCCTGTAACAGCTATAATTTTCGCTTCGTTATTCTTTAGAGCTGTAACAGTAGCTTTTAGCTCAGCTGTTTCACCACTATTGGAAATTGCAATTACTATATCTCCTGGCCTTACCTGTCCTGAAGAACCGTGTACCGCTTCTGTTCCATTTAATTCGTATGTTGGTGTTCCGGTAGATGATAAGAGTGATGCAATATATCCTGCAACATGACCCGGTTTCCCAATTCCTGTAATATGTACCCTATTTCCATTATTCTCCGCATGGAGTATAAGGTTTATTGCTTTTTCATAAAACTTTAAGTCGATTTTATTCTTTAGCTCCTGCATTGCAAATAAAGAAATATTCATAAAGTCTTGTAATATTTTATTCAAGGAATTCTGCATAGTAATACCCCCTATCCCTAACAATATAATTATCACTCTTCATTAAATCTATTACCTCTTTGATTGTTGGGAGTGAGGTTATAGCTCCCATCCTTGAAACTGTCAATGTTGCAGTATAATTCGCAAAATCAAGGGCCTCTTCTGGTGGCATACCCATACATACTGCGGAACAAAATGCACCAGTAAATGAATCTCCTGCAGCGGTAGGGTCAACCACTTTAACGATATCTACACATGGCTTAACAACAAAGATATTCTTATTCATAAATGCCACCCCATTGCTTCCCAATGTTATAATTACATTTTCAACACCCTTTTCAAGCAATGCCTTTGCAGCCTTCTCAACTTTTTGGATATTAATACTTCCATCATCATTGGTTGTCTTAATACCCGTCAAACCATATGCCTCATGTTCATTCGGTGATATATAAGTTAACTTTGATAGGATATCATCATTTAATTTCTGATAAGGAGCAGAATTAAGCATTATAGGAATACCCTTATTATGTGCAAAATTAATAATACACTTATTCACCTCTAAAGGAATTTCCAATTGCAGTATTACTAAATCATATTCGGATATTTTATCTTGTAAAAATTCAACATCTTCTTCAGTTAGCCTCATGTTTGTTCCTGGTACTACAATTATTCTGTTTTTTGTTTTCCGATTTTCAGCGACTTCAAGTATTATATTGCTTACAGCAGAAGAACAAAATTCATCTCTTAAAATATAATCAGTATTAATTCCTGCATCCTTAATAGCCTTTAGTAGTTCATCCCCGAACATGTCCATTCCGAGCTTACCAACCATAGTAACATCTATGCCAAGCCTTGCTGCCTGCACTGCCTGATTTGCACCCTTTCCTCCAGGGGCAGATGTAAATGATAATCCGTCATTTACTGTCTCTCCTTCATTGGGTACCTTTGTAGTACTATATATTAGATCCATTACAAGGCTTCCAACTACTAGTATTTTAGGGGTTTTCATATTTTATATACCACCCTTATTCCTATTTTTTTGCTATCTTTGTCTTACCGTAAAACCATCAAATCTCGTCCACACATCACTGCCAGTTAACCACCAACCAGCAAATAATAAATTTTCTATTTAATTCCGCTCATCTTTATACCCTCTACAAGGTTTTTCTGTAATACAAAGAAGACTATAATAATTGGTAAAATTGTAATTACGCCTGAGGCCATAATTGCATTCCAAGGTGTATCGTTACGGCCTACAAAGTTTGCCAAAGCAACCTGCAGCACCCACATTTTCTGATTTTGTGTTACAATTAATGGCCAGAGATAATTGTTCCAGTTTGCTATAAAGAAGGCAACTCCAAGTGTAATACTTATTGATTTTGACAAAGGTAAAAATATTCTAGTAAATATGCCTAGCTGTGAGCACCCATCAATTGTAGCTGCTTCCTGTAGATCATTTGGCATTGTCATAAAAAATTGTCTAAAAAGGAATATTCCATATGCATGTGGTATAGCCGGAATTATGATTCCTTTATAACTATTCAGCCAGTCAAACTGTTTCATCATAATAAACAAGGGAATCATAATAACAGAAAAAGGTATCATCAATGTACTTAAAATCCACAAGAATATAGCATTTCTTCCTGGAAATCTAAGTCTTGCAAGTGCGTATCCAGACATTGCGTGAAAAATTAATGCAACAACTGTAACCGTGGTAGAAATAAATAACGAATTAATAAAATATCTTCCAAAGTCTGCACTTAATGCAGTTTTATATCCATCTAGTGTAACTGAACTTGGTATTATTTTCATATCAAAAACGTCCGTGTTAAGCTTTATAGAAGAAACAAGCATCATATAAAGCGGAAATATAAACACCATTGCTATCATGATTCCTAGAATGATTTTCAAGTAGTAAAGTTTTAATCTTCTTGTTTTTTCAATCGTATTATTCATCTGCATTCCCCTTCGTTAATCTTAACTGTAATAAACTAAAGACAAATATAATGAGAAATAGTACAAACGCTAAAGCGGAGGAATATCCTACCTTCATATAATCAAAGGCGTTCTGATAAATATAGTAAACAGATACTGTTGTCGCATCAGCGGGACCACCATTAGTCAATATTTTTATCTGGTCAAACACCTGAAATGATGCAATAGTTGTTACAATAAGAACAAAAGTGCTAACTTCTTTTATCATAGGAATTGTAATGCTTTTAAAGGCTTGAAAAGAAGTTGCTCCATCTAGAAAAGCAGCTTCATAATAGCTCACTGGTATATCTTTGATTGCCGCAAGAAAAATAATAGTGTAATATCCGATAAGCATCCATGCTGAAATTACTGCAATACAGAGTAATGCTTGTTTCGTGCTCCCAAGGAAATCCTGTGGTGGTATGCCAAAGACTTTCAAAAAGTCATTAATAAAGCCCCTCTGAGGATCCATTAAAAATCTCCATATAATTGATGCAACAACAGTAGATACTGCATAAGGAATAAAATAAATGGTCCTAAATAATTCTTGTATAAATCCAGGGATAGAATTTATAAACACTGCCAATAGTAATGAAATACCAAATACTAATGGCACAAACATTAATGCATAGAGGATTGTAGTCCAAACCGAGTGCCACCATTGACTATCACTTAACATTGCTTTGTAGTTATCAAGTCCACAAAACACCATTGGTTCCAGTACGTTCCAGTTATTGAAACTTACATATAATGCTATCAGAATAGGTAGGAAAACAAAAACTGCTAAACCTATAACATCTGGTGCAAGCATCAGATATGCAAAAGCATTTTCTTTTATTTTTCTACTACTGATTTTGCGTGGTAAAACTATAGTAGCATTTGGCTGATTTTTCATTGTAATCTCCTCTATATATCTCCAACTTCGCCCTGACTTAATGTTATTAAATCAGGGCGAATGTCGGAATTAGATTTTTTTTACATATTGCCTTCATAGTTCTTTAAGAATTCGCTAATTTTATCATTTGCCTTTTTAGCCTCGTCCTTTGCATTTCCCTTACCAAACATTACGCTCTGAAGTGCATCACCAACAGCATTAACAATTTCAGCTTGATATCTTGGTTCACCAATTGCTGTACTGTAAATTTCATTTGTAAATACTTCTCTTAAGCCTTTGCTGTATATATCTTTACCAGCTTCAACTACAGAATTTCTTGGTGAATAAGCAAATTTAGTTGATGTACACCATTCAAGAGGCAATTCAACGTCTTCTGCAAATGCCCACATTGCAAATTTTGCAGCTGCGTCAGTGTTTGCGCTCTTGGAATTAACCATCATCTTCCACCCCCCTGCACAAGTAGCTGCCTTTCCTCCCTCAGGAATTGGTAATGGAGCTAGACCTATATTAGTATCTTTGTATTCTTTTTCAAGAGATGCAATAGCCCATGTACCACAAATCTGCATAGCCGCCTTGCCAGAACCCAAAAGTGAAGTATCATTAGTTAATGCGATAGACAATTTTGATGGTGCTCCAGCATTTATAAGGTCACCCCAAAGTTGAAGTGATTTTTCTACTCCATCACCTTCAAATGTAGCTGTTTTAGTAGAAGCATCTAATACGTTTGCACCTGTCTGCCAGAGGAAAGGATACCATGTAAAGTTCTGATAGTAGCCCTTTGTAGTTTCAATTACCAATGGTGCAACATCATCCTTCTTCAGAGCTTTTGTTGCAGCTATCAATTCATCCCAAGTTTTTGGTACTTCTAAGTTGGCTTCTTTAAGCATATCTTTGTTGTAATATAAACCAAGCAATTCAACTTCAAAAGGAATACCCACAATTTTATTATCTACAGTAACTGCATCAATTGAACTTGGTAGGAAATCATTTAAAATTTCATCAGTATAATAAGAAGTCAAGTCCATCGCTACACCGCTATTAGCATACTTTAGAAAATCTCCTGAACTCATGACAAAAACATCAGGACCAGCATTTGCAGCAAATGCAGTTGTAAGCTTTGTACCCATATAATCTGATTCAGGGAAGTTCTCATAAGTTACATTTACATTTGGATTAACTGCTTTGTACTTCTCAGGAATTGATTGCATAAATTCTCTTTCTGCATTGGTATGGAAAGTCCAAAACTTTAAATCCGCTTTTTCTGCAGATGTAGATTTCTCCGTAACTACGGATGTTGTAGCAGAACTGGAGTCAGCAGCTGTTTTTTCGCTTGATCCACATGCAGCTAAACTGATTATCATTCCAACTGATACAGCTAGACTTACTAATCTCATTTTCATGTTATTCTTCATTGATAATTCCTCCTAATAAATTTGTTTGATTCTTATGAGTAAATTATATTTTTAATCTCCAGAACCGGTAATGTAGCATTCTTGGATTAAGTGAATTTTTTTTGGTACTAAATTGGTGCAGTAATATTACCTCTAATTAAAAATGCAAAAAAATTGCACAAAAACTAAGAATTGTTCCCTTGAGCATTTAATTCTATTAGTTTTAAAAATAAAAAGGATAATAAAAAGTGGTATATAAGGTTACTTAGTACTCCTTACATACCACTTTTTAGTTATTCTAGCTTAAAATATTCCGTTATTTAGCTTAATGTAATTGCTTATTTCCTCTTGAGCTGCTTTTGCAATCTCATTAATGTCCTTTCCTGAATATACTGCATCCTGAAGGGCATTACTTATGCTATTTGAAATTTCAACAGGGTACCTAGGCTCCGGGACAGCATTGGGCAGTATATCCCTCGTAAATAGAGAACTGGTGCCATCATAGAATATATTTCTATTCTTTTCTATAACAGATTTTCTAGCAGGAACCTTTGTACTTGCCTCTGTGCACCATTCAAAAGGCCTTGATGCATCTTCTCCCCACATCCACATTGTAAATTCGGCTGCTTCTTTTGCATATGTACTTTTTGTATTTACGGCTTGATACCATCCACCGTAAACACTTACATTGTGACCACCATCTGGATATGGTACAGGAACAATTCCGTACTCTAGATCAGGATAATACTTTTTGAGAGAATTAACCGCCCAGAAACCACATATCTGCATAGCCGACTTGCCAGTTGCAAATGGATATATGTCTGAAGGCATCTCAACATTAGTTCCTTGAGTATAGTTGTATTTTTTTAGATTTCTCCATAAGCCTAGCGCTTTTGCCCCACTTGTCCCAAAGTCAGTTGTTAAATCAACTGTACCTGCTTGCATCATGAATGTATAAAATATAAAGTTTTGATAGTCATTAACCTGAGTTGGGAGACAAATACCTGACATTCCATCTGATTGTGACAATTTCGCACAATTCTCAAGCTCTTCCCAAGTTGTAGGGGGCGTAAGCTGCAGCTTTTCAAATACCTCTTTATTATAAAACAAGGCAACAGGCTCATGTTCTATTGGAATCCCCAAAATTTTATTATCATAAGTTGCTACGTCTAAGCTCTCCTGAGTTAAGTCGTTTTTTAGATCACTACTAATATACTCGTCCAAAGGAAGCATATACCCTGCTTTTGCATACTTTAGAAAGCTTCCTGCAGAAATCATATATATATCGGGTGCACTATTTGTAGCAAAAGCAGTGGGCAGTCTATTGGTTAGGTAGTCGTTATAGGGAATCCGTTCGAAGTTTACCTGCAATTCAGGATTTTCTTCATTCCATTGTTTTACCCATCTATTTATTACATAATCTTCTTTGTTCGATCGAAACTTCCACATTGTAATAGTCTTTACAGGTCCAGAATACTCTGTAGTTCCCTGGTCAGTGCTAGCAAAACACCCTGTTAGCTCAATCATAAGTACTATTGCTAATATTATTGTACAAAGCTTTTTTATATTAGTTTTAACCATGGTTCAGAATCCTTTCCCTGTACTCTGTTGGAGTCATTTTAGTGATTTTCCTAAAAACTTTGATAAAGTACCTTGAATCGTTGTATCCTACCATTTCAGCTATATCTTGTATCTTTAGATCAACTTGTGCCAACAATACCTTTGATTGATCAATCCTTACATTGCTTAAGTAACTGGAAAATGAGTACCCAGTTTCTTTTTTAAACAGGTCACTTAAATACGACTCGTTCATAAAAAAATCTTTAGAAATCTGTCTTAAAGAGATATCGTTAAAATAGTTAATACTAATATAACTTTTAATTTCATTAATAACCTTTCTGCATCCAGGTTTATTCTTTTCATTAAAATAATCTGCGATTGTCCCCGTATACGTAATAAGCAATTCTTTTAGATCACTTTTATTATCAAGCATATTAAGCTTACTAAATATTTCATTGGTAGAAGGCAGTTTTATCTTGTCTATAATCCTATCATCAAATAGGTTTCTCATAACCATTATGATGAATTCCATAATATAGCTTTTATATGTAGCTGCATTCATATTTGATATGAGCATAACCTTGTCAACTAATTCAGCTAAGAATACAATAGCTTTTTCATAATCACCAAACCTCAAAGACTCAATGTACTTATGTTCTATATCAATAGGGTATTCCTCGGAGCAATTTTCTATATGCATTTCTGTAAGAAGTAGTATACTATTTTTTTCATAAAAAACTCTATGTTTAAGAATATATAAGCACTCTTTAAAAGCAGTATTTATTTGATAGGGGTTATCATAGCATTTGCTTAAACCTATGGTAAAGTCACTACCTTTAGGTACCGATATTTCCTGCTGTATCTCTCTTGCTAGTCCCTTAAGATATACTGCACTTGTATGGTTAATATTTAATAGGCAACAAAAGCTTCCGTCATATAAATCAACAATACAGCCTCCTCTATTATAGATAACATTTTGAATTTCTCTTCTAAATTCAAATAAGACAGCAGTCATATCTGTTGAATCATCAAATACAGAAAACGGTATGTTATCAAGTTTGATAATAAACAACACAAATGGCTTACAGAAGCACTCATATTCCGTGTCATCACATTCTGTTTTGCTTGAGGCAGAAGCATAAATCATTTCTGCAAAGAATTTATCTTTAAGTTGAATTAAAGAATCCTCTTTTAAGTTCTTTAATTCACTTTGTTCTTCTATTATAGTCTTTCTTTCATTAAGCTGTTCCTCTGTCTTTTTAAGACTCTTGATAATGTCTTTATAATCTGGGGGCTTTAGTATATAATCTACTGTTTCAAGGCGTATTGCTTTCTGAGCATATGAGAAGTCAGGAAAACCACTGAGAATTATGAATTTTAGATTGGGTGCTATATCTTTAGCACGTTCAACTAACTCAAGCCCATCCATACAAGGCATTTTTATATCAGTGATAACAACATCAGGCTCCTCATTAATAATTGCGGCTAAAGCTTCTACTCCGTTTTTAAACTCTCCTGTAATATTCCATTCCTCACCCGAACGATCAATTATTGTCCTTAAGCCACGTAATACTTTTGGTTCGTCATCAACAATTATTATATTAAGCATCATATACCCCCACAGAAATCAGTCGATCTTTTTCACTGGTATTTCCACTATTACTTTTGTTCCACCATTTACTACGCTTTCAATCTGAATTCCAAAGTAGTCACCATAATAATTCTTTATTCTTTCGTGAACATTAAGAACACCTATTCCTCCTTGACTTTCTCTATTCTCAGAACTCTTTATAAACAACTTTGTAACTTTCTCACTGGTCATTCCCATACCATCATCTATAATCTCAAATATAAGATTTTCACCTCGCCGGAATCCGTTTAAGATTACCTTACCATGCCCTTTCTCCTCCATAATACCGTGACTTATTGCATTCTCAATAAATGGCTGAATAATAAAGCTCAACATCTCGCATTCCAAGATATCACTTTCAATATTTATCTCGTACTCTAAATTATCTTCAAACCTAGATTTCTGGAGATAAAGATAGTTCTTCATTTGATTTATTTCTTCTTTTACATGTACATTAGTACTGCCTTTTTTAATACTGTACCTTAAAATTTCTCCCAGCTTGGTTACCATTTCAGCAATATCATAGTCATTTCTTTCTATTAGCATCCAATACACTGTATCAAGTGTATTATAAATAAAGTGTGGTTGTATTTGGGCTCTTAAAGCTCTCAATTCGGCATCTTTTTCCTTTAATCCCTTATTATAGCAGTCATCAAGTAAAGTCTGAAGTTGAACTGTCATGTAGTTAAACACTTCACTTAATTCTCTTACTTCCTTAGTGGCACCCTTTATCAGAGTTAAATCACTTTTTACATTAAGATCCCCTTGAGAAACTCTTTTCATAGTTGATGTTAAATTTTTTATTGGACGAGATATATTACTTGATATAAGTACAGATATATATACAGCTATAATAATGGCAATAATTCCAATAACGAGAATTATCCTTTGAATGTAATAAAAATTAGAATTAGTTTCATCAATGTTAACGGAATTAACCAAACTCCACCCCGTGAGTTTGTTATACATACTATTAATAATAAGCTCCCCTGTTATGTAATATCCATTATCTTTTTTTAGATCGTCTGGGCTAAAATTTTTTTCAAGTAACGTTGATAAATCTGTTACTATTAAGTCCTTATTTTTACAAGAAATTATCTTCCCATTTGTATTAGTTATGTAGAAGTTTCCTATTGCATCTTTCATATAAATATTTTTCCACATTACAGACTCTCTGACTGCAAAGAGCATAATCCCTATATCTTCAAAAGTATCAATACTGCGAATCTTTCTCGCTACAAAAAATATATTTTCACCACTATTGTCAGCATAATTAATAAATCTGCTGTCCAAAAATATCATTTCTCCATTACTATAATTAACCTCTGCTCTTAATTGTTGAATATTTTTTTGTACGTACTCTTTAAGCTCATTATCAGCCTCACTATAAATAAACCCTGCATTAGAGAATAAAAATACCGCATCAATATTAGATGGCAGAACATATTCCATAGTGTGTGTTATGCCGTTGATGGTCACACCCGAATACCTATTTTTCATTAGCTGATTGAGTGTTTCCTTATCTGAAATTATTGTTTTTGAATATGTATCTAGTTCATTTACAAAATTATTAAGTTTCTCGTTTTTCTGGCGTAATTCAACAAGTGTAAAATTATTATTGATATTACTTATGGTCTTTTGCATTATAAAATAAGTAGCAACCTCCATAAAAATTAATATCGCTAATATAAGCAACGAAAAATTAATAAAAATTCTCCCACTTAATTCTCTAACTTCAAGCTTAAATACTCTCATATTTATCTTCATCCAATTTCCATGTAATATAATGACCTATTTTGTCAAATTATGCTTATACAATTATACCATATTTAACAGAAAGATATACATAAAGCGAGAAAATTTTCTATTATTTTATGCTTTATTTCTTTTCTTGGCTTTCCCGAAAATTTCATATATACCCATTACAATCAAAAATCCTCCAAATATTTTTCTGAGTAACTCTCCTTCCATTCTCAAAGCAATCATAGACCCTATTGCTGCCCCAGCTAAACCAAACAGCATTATTGGCAATCCCACTCTGAAATTGACATGCTTATTCTTTATATGTATTATCAATGCAACTATTGCAGTTGGAATAAAATATAATAGGTTAACGCTTTGTGCAATATGTTGTCCAGGGTTAATAAAAAGAACTAAGGCAGGTATTAGTATTGCACCTCCGCCTATTCCCATTCCACTTACTATTCCCGATAAGAAGCCAATCAATATAACAATCATATATACTCCCAATATTTACAAATATTAATGTCAATTAAAATGCTTATTCCCTTCAAATGCCTAAGTGAGTTTTTACAGTCTTCTGATATAAGAGACTTATCATAATACTAAGAGCGCTTTATGTCAGAAATACCTAATTTCAAAAAATTCTATTATCAGAAAATCATATATCAATGAATCCTATTATCAGAAAATCATTCTAAACGATGCTATTATCATTAGAACACCAAATATTATTCTGATAAATCGTACAGGACATTTATGCAGCAATAGTGCTCCTATAGCACCACCCACAACACCACCTATCATAGCCTTGAGAGTTATTCTCCAATCTATAAAATTACTGTTTATATAGAAGCAAGCACTAACTATGGTCAATGGCAGTATTATCATGAGAGCTGTAGCATGAGCTGTTCTATCTTCCTCGTGAAGCATCAACACCATCGCTGGTACAGCTATCGTGCCACCACCAGAGCCAAACAGCCCATTTGCAATGCCTGCTACAACTCCAATGCCACAGTACTTTATCCACTTACCAAGATTATGATATTTTATCATTCAATCTCCTAGCATGTTATAAAACAATGTAATAAATAACTCATTAAATATAATAAGCAACTCATTATATGTTCTCTAAAAATGAATAAAGGTATTCATAAATATGATGAGCTAAATGCGATAATTAACAAATTAGTGTTGCATTTGGTTAAAAATGGTATATAATAATAGTGAGTACTCACTCATTTTATGTCTTTCATTTGCGCTGTAATTGAGTAGTTAATGAAAAATAGAAAGGATTTTTATATGAATAACAAAGTTGACCTGTCTATGCTGGAATTATCCGACAAAGAGAAGAGGATTTTAGAGGCCGCTATATCAATCTTTAATAAAAAAGGGTTCTCTGCAACAACAACAAATGAGATAGCCAAACAGGCAGGTGTGGCAGAAGGAACTATTTTCAGGTACTTTAAAACCAAGAAGGATATATTGAGCTCATTAATAGTACATATGATTAATCTAATGAGTCACAAGGTAGTTCTAGCTTCAATAGAAAAAATACTTACTAACAGCAGTAATATGACTATAGAGGATGTTCTGAGAAATGTTATTTCTGACAGATTAAATCTGGTATCGAAGTTTCTGCCATTGTTCAAAGTAGTAATGTCAGAAGCCCTATTTCACGAGGATATAAGAGAAGCCTTGTACAATAATATCTTAGTTAAGGCTAATGAAATATTCAAACCGTTTTATGAACGCATGGTTGAAAGTGGTCAGATAAGAAATGACATAGACTATTCCATTATTGTAAGAAGTGTAATTGGTAACATAGTAATGTTTATTTTACCTAAAATGCTATATCCCGATAAACTCAAGCCTCTTGAACAAGAAACAGAAGTAAATCAAATCATTAGTGTACTGATGTCGGGTGTAAGTTTGAAAGAATAGCCTCTAGTAGGATTTATACTTTTGTTTATATGGCTGAACTTATAATACAGGGAGGGATTACATGGAAAACGCAATTATTGTTGAAAATCTAACCAAAAAGTTTGGAGAATTTACTGCAGTTGATAATATAAGCTTTAATATACCAAAGGGCAGCATTTTTGGATTTCTCGGGCCAAACGGCTCAGGCAAATCCACAACAATAAGAATGCTTTGTGGAGTACTTCACCCCACTAGCGGAAAAGCACTTGTTATGGGCAATGATGTTGTCAAGGAAACAGAGTTAGTGAGGCAAAGCATAGGTTATATGAGCCAAAAATTCAGTCTATATGAGGACCTGACCGTTAATGAAAATCTAGAATTCTTTGCAGGCGTATACAGACTACCAAAAGACGTATTTCTAGAAAGAAAAAGTGAGCTTATAGAGATGGCTAACCTTACTGGTAAAGAAAAGAGCCTTGCCGGTACACTCTCTGGTGGCTGGAAACAGCGGTTAGCCCTGGGGTGTGCTCTAATCCATAAGCCTAAGCTACTAATACTGGATGAGCCAACAGCTGGAGTAGACCCTGTATCTAGAAGGATTTTTTGGGAGATAATTCATTCCCTTTCAAGGCAGGGTATTACTATTTTGGTAACCACTCACTACATGGATGAAGCTCAAAGCTGTGATACTGTAGGCTTCATAATGAACGGAAAGATAATGAACATTGCTGCCCCACAGGAATTAATTGAGAAAGAGCATGCAAAAAATTTAGAAGATATTTTTATTTCTTATGTAGAAAAGGCGACAAATAAAAAAGTGGGCAGCAATTTTGATGATATGAAATTTCTCCGAGAAAATCAATAAGGAGGGAATAGTGTTATGAGGAAAAAAAGTAAATTCAGCTTTAAGAGATTTAAGTCCATTATGATAAAAGAATTTATCCAGGTAAAAAGAGACCCGATAAGTATGAGGATTCCAATACTTATGCCGATTGTTATGATGCTGCTTTTCGGCTATGCAGTAAATACTGAGGTTGATAAAATACCCACTGCTGTGTTCGACCAATGCAAAACTCAGGAAAGCAGAGAATATCTTGATAAATTTACAGCCTCTAACTACTTTGACATAGTAAGTGAGGTTACTAGCGAGGATGAGCTTTCTGAACTCATTGACAGTGGAAAAGTAAAGGCCGGTATTATCATCCCTGCTGACTATTCAGAAACAATCAAAAAAGGCAAGGCTTCACAAGCCCAACTTATTATAGATGGCAGTGACCCTACCACAGCCCGTACTGCACTAAATAGCGGTATGTTGATATCAAACAACTATTCATTGGGGTTTAAGGAACACAAATTACAGAGTTACGGCATCTCAATGAAAGATATGCCAGGAGTTAACCTTAATACCACCGTGTGGTATAACGTTGACTTGGAAAACACAAAGTTTACCATACCAGGTTTGGTAGGCCTTATACTCCAAAACATTACTATTATGTTAACAGCCTTTGCACTGGTGAGGGAAAAAGAACGTTCTACCATTGAACAGCTAATAGTAACGCCCATTCGCCCCTCCGAGCTGATACTGGGCAAACTCGTTCCATATATAATAATAGGTTATGTTGGCTTTCTTTTTACGCTGGGATTGTGCGTTTTCTGGTTTAAGGTACCTGTTGAAGGTTCAGTAGGACTGTTGTTGTTATTGGGCTTTTTGTTTGTATACTGCTCATTGGCCATGGGAATGTTAATCTCAACCTTTGCAAAAAACCAATCTCAAGCAATGATGGCAATGGTATTAGTAATCCTTCCAAGCATACTTCTATCTGGCTTTATATTCCCAAGAGAGGCAATGCCACTTGCCATAAATTTGCTTGGCTTCGCTATTCCCCTGACATACTTCTTAGATATTGTAAGAGGTATAATGTTAAAAGGAATTGGGTTAAACTATTTGTGGCAGGATACTCTAGCACTTCTAGTGTTTACTGCTGTAATACTATATATTGCTACCAAAAGATTTAGAAAGAGTCTGGACTAAAGGATTCGAACTTTATTTTAGATAAATGTAGTTATACAAAAAACTTTGGTTATCATTAACTTTTAGAAAAACCCCGCTTATATATTAAATTGTTGAGAAAATTAGGACAATGCCATATAATTGTTATATGGCTATTTTTGTAATCTTTACTATGAAAGGACTTTAATAATGGAAAAAGGCTTATTTTTTAAGAGCAAGTTTTTTAAGTATGGAAGTTATCTGCTGTTGGCTCTATTAATAATATTTATGCTGGGCAAGATTGATTACTTTTTCTCACCTTTTATAAGCTTTGCATATTCTATTATCTTTCCGCTTCTTTTCGGTGGCATATTATATTATGTACTTCGCCCTTTGGTTAATATTATTCAAAAGGCTAGAGTACCGAGGGTGCTTGCCATAGTACTGGCATTTGTCCTAGTTTTAATTGTTCTGGTAATTTTAAGTTCTTATACTGGTGTAATTGTTAAAGAACAGGCAACAGAATTCATAAATAGTATTCCAAATCTTTTACAAAAAGCTCAGGACACACTGGATAGTCTATTGAGCAGCAATCTGTTATCATATTTTAATACTGCAGGCTTTGAAGAAAAAATTACTTCTTTTGTCCAAAGTATTTCAAGAGGAGTTGGAACACTTACAATAAACTTTATAGGTGCTATCACAAATATCGGTTCCATTATTATAATAATCCCTGTAGTCCTCTTCTATTTCCTAAAGGATGATGGGAAACTTGTACCTAGCCTACTCAGATTTGTACCCAAAAGTCATAAATCAAACTTAAGCCATATTTTTAAGGATATTGACAACGTTCTTTCTAATTATATTGCAGGGCAGTTGTTGGTCGCATTTGCGATAGGTGTATTGATGTATATAGGTTATCTTATTATTGGGTTAGAGTATTCACTCATATTAGCCATATTTGCGATGATTTGCTGCATAATCCCCTTTTTCGGGCCTTGGATAGGTATAGTGCCGGCAGTACTTTTATCTCTTGCCAATAATCCATTTATGGCAGTGAAGGTATTTATTGTAATGATGGTAGTACAGCAAATTGATAACAACTTTATCTCACCCCAAGTTATGAAAAAGAGCATGGATATTCACCCTTTGACAGTAATTCTTCTTTTGATGGGAATACTGCCTATTATGGGATTTATAGGCTTAATAATAGTAATTCCACTTTACTCTGCAATTAAAATTACCATTAAGAACATATTGTTGTTTTATTATCCAAAGTATGCTGATATGTTTGAGATAGAAGGCCACGAGGAACATGCTCCCTCACTAGATAAAAGCAGTGAGGAAAAGTAGATATAAAGGTGCTAGAAACTAACTCTTTTCAAGGATTCCCATGCTGGGCGAACATACAAAAGTATAGCTTAAAAACAAAGCTATACTTTTTTGTTTGGTGAAAAGTTTAAATTTATCAAAAGGCTGCCTTCAGGACAGATAGTTTACTCCTGATCTTCCGGATATACTACTGGCTTTTTGGGTTAAAATTAATATTAATATCAAGTATCTCTGATTGACTTCCTATTCTCACAGATGGCCCCCAAGTGCCATATCCTGATGATACAATAAGGTTAAAATCATTATCCTTAAGGTATCCCCAATGCTTTTCAAACATTGCTTTAGTTATAAGGCTTATGGGGAAAAACTGACCAGCATGAGTATGTCCAGAAAGCTGTAAATCAATCTTGTCCTTACGGGCATCTTCTAAACTATTGGGTTGGTGATCTATTAAGATCACTGGTAATGATTTATCAATATCTGTTGTTAACTGCTGCAACGCTTTACGCTGTCCTCCAAAAGTATTTACCGTCTTGTCTTCTCTGCCTACTACATAAAAGCTATCTGCTACAAGTACCTTTTTGTCACGTAATACTGTTACATTATAGTCACTTAGCATTTTTTCAATCTCATCGCTGGTACTACCGTAGTATTCATGATTACCTAGAACAGCAAAGGTTCCATATTTGGACTTTATATCTTTCAATGGTTCAAGAGAGTTCTCTCTTTTGATGGGCGCGATATCATTGTCGATTAGGTCCCCAGCTATTACAACTATATCGGGTTGCATTTCATTAATAATTTTTACAGCCTTAATTAGTCTATCCTTCCCAATCAATTCCCCCATGTGAACATCTGATATCATTGCACATTTTATATTTTTCAGTCCATTAGCGTGCTTATTTATATCAATTGTATAATTTCTAATAGTAGGTACAAAAGCATTATAAGTTCCAATCACCAGTACAAAGCATACTAGTATAAAGCTTGCAAAGGTGATATATATAGAGCTGCTCTTAAAGAATTCTGATACAGGCGCAATCTTTCTTGTTGCCAGCTTAATAATGTCAACCAATACTGTTAGAGCCAAAAGATATACAAATGCCGGAATCCAATACCCTCCAATTATTTGAAAGGCCTTTGTCACCCCTCCTGGTAGTATATTTTCACTAAAGAAGCTTATAAAGTATAGGGAGGATAAAATTATTAATACACTCCAATAGAGCACTCTACTAATATTTATTTTTGATGTAATACTCTGATATCCATTTCTCCCTATATAAAATATCAGACCTCCGTATATTAATAAGAATAATCCAGCTACTATAACTCTCATCCTTGTCTCCTTTTACCTGACATTAATTTATACAAAATAGAAACTTTATACTAACTATTAAAATTTTCTACTAAACTATATTATTTATTGGCCAACCTTGGAATATATTATACTATAAATTCTTTAGAAAAAGCATAGTGCGTAAGAAATGAGATGAAAAAATGAGATGGATAAACCAAAAAACTATTATTCTCGCTGTTGGAATTATTGCTGCTGTATTTTGTATTTATGCGATATGCACCAGATTTGATACAAGGGAACAAGGCCTAAAGCCTGATATAACACTTGCGGGTGCATACCAAGGTAGCAATTTCTCAGCAATATACAAGAAGATTATAAATGATGATTACTCCAAGGATGCAATTACATCAAGTAAATACAGGGTCACAAATATAAATGAGATATATTTTCGACCCTCACGTCTTAAGGTGCTTAATAATAATTTTTTATCACTAGATAGTTTTGAAGATGCTTTCAAAGGTGGAAACATTCCGAGGAAGTACACAAGCACTCCAAATGACACTATTATCAATTATTTCAGTGTGTTGCAGCAGGCTGCCAATCTTACAGAAGCAAAGTCAGGAGGGTGCGGCACGGTTGGATATGCCCTTGAACCCTACCCAATCGCCTATAATTTTTTGTCACCAGTATATAAGAAGGATTATGACTATGATACATACTTGAAATCGTTTGAAGGGATTGGTCACATAAATGTTGTAAATCTCTTACCCGTCTTTACTGATAATAACACTGCAGTATATTATCTAGAGCTTGAGTTGCTTGAAGGTTCACCTGATAATTCTACAGCGTTCTATTACTATTTTGGCAGTATAAAGCTATCAAACAACAACGGAGTGTGGCAGATTGACTCGCTAGAAATCGCACCGGAGGATTTCTTCTGTGCTCCATACCATGGTTGGGCTCACGTCGCAGAAACTTTTGTGGACACCGTGTTCGGTAAATGGTGCAATATGATAAAGAAACAGTATGCCCCCAAAATGGATGATTATAAAAAGACAATCACTATTGACGGCAATGACGGTAAAAAATACATGTTTGAATTTGCAAGACTAACCAATGGTACCGATCTACTAATAAATGCATATGTTAAAAGTGGTCAGAATTGGGTTCCGGTAAATATAGACATAGAGAAATGCTTAAAAAAGTAGTAAAACGAATGCCCCGCAAATTGCAAGCACAGTATATTTTGTGCATGTAATAGCGGGGCATTTATTTTATGAATAATTAACTCTTATAGTAATTAAGCGTTCAATCTAGCTTCAAGAGCATCAAGCTGCTTAGCAAGCTCAGCCGGTAACTTAGCACCAAACTTAGCATAGTGTTCTTTGATTGAAGCAACTTCCTTTATCCAGTCTTCCTTGTTTATAGCTAGGAGTTCCTTCATATCGTCAGCTGATACATCAAGACCTGCTACATCAATAGCATCCTCTGTAGGCATGTAACCGATAGCAGTCTTAACTGACTTGCCTTCGCCTGATACCTGCTCGCAGATCCACTTAAGAACACGGCTGTTTTCACCGTAACCTGGCCATAACCACTTGCCGTCCTTGTCCTTACGGAACCAGTTAACATAGAATATCTTTGGAAGCTTATCAGCGTCAGTCTTAGTTCCAATATCCAACCAGTGCTGTAAATAGTCGCATACATTGTAACCAATGAATGGAAGCATTGCAAATGGATCACGACGAACTTGACCAATCTTGTCTGAAATAGCAGCAGCAGTGATTTCTGAACCCATGATTGAGCCCAAGAATACACCGTGGTTCCAGTCAAAGCTCTGGTGTACCAGAGGAATAGTGCTTGGACGACGTCCACCGATGAGTATTGCTGAAATTGGTACTCCAGCAGGATCCTGCCATTCGTCAGCTATAACTGGGCACTGTTCAGCAGGAGCTGTGAAACGAGCATTTGGATGAGCAGCTGCTGTTCCTGATGCAGGAGTCCAGTCGTTGTTCTTCCAGTCAATGAGATGATCTGGAGCATCAACGCCCATGCCTTCCCACCATACATCGCCATCATCAGTTCTACCAACGTTTGTAAATATTGTATTCTTAGTAATTGAAAGCATAGCATTTGGGTTTGAATCCATTGAAGTTCCAGGAGCAACTCCGAAGAAACCTGCCTCTGGATTAATAGCATACAATCTGCCATCTGCACCAAACTTCATCCATGCTATATCATCGCCTATAGTTTCAACCTTCCAGCCTGGAACTGTTGGAACAAGCATAGCGAGGTTTGTCTTACCGCATGCACTTGGGAAAGCACCGCAGATGTACTTAACATTGCCCTTAGGATCTGTGAGCTTCAAGATAAGCATATGTTCAGCCAACCAGCCTTCTTCACGAGCAATAGATGAAGCTATACGAAGAGCAAAACACTTCTTTCCGAGAAGAGCGTTTCCGCCGTAACCTGAACCATATGACCAGATTGTTCTTTCTTCTGGGAAGTGGCTAATGTACTTCTTTTCAATTGGAGCACATGGCCATTTTGTATCCTTTTCGCCTTCAGCAAGTGGAGCACCTACTGAGTGTAAGCATGGTACGAATTCTCCATCACCTAATACTTCAAGAACAGCTGAGCCTATACGAGTCATGATTCTCATGTTTATAACAACGTAAGCACTGTCAGTAACTTCAACACCTATCTTTGATATAGGTGAGCCTATTGGTCCCATTGAGAAAGGAATAACGTACATTGTTCTTCCCTTCATACAACCCTTGTAAAGTTCCTTCATAGTAGCCTTTAGTTCATCTGGGTTAACCCAGTTGTTTGTTGGGCCAGCATCTTCCTGATTCTTTGATGCGATATAAGTTCTGTCCTCAACACGTGCAACGTCTGATGGATCACTATTGAATGCATAGCATCCAGGTCTCTTTTCAGGATTTAATGGCATTGCAAGTCCTGCATCAACCAATTCCTTTATTAAGCGGTCATTTTCTTCCTGTGAACCATCACACCAGTATATCTGGTCTGGTTGACACATGTCAGCCATTTCTTTTACCCAAGCTTGAAGCTTCTTGTTAGTAGTCATCACAATTCTCCCTCCAAATTATAATTATATTGTGCTGTAAAAATTGTAGTATATAAAATTACTCAACCATTCAGCATTATTACTGATTTAAAAAACTAATATTTAGTTAATTTTTTCACTAACCATCTTAACATACCCCTAAGGAAATATCAACAATTGTTTTTATTTTTAAACAAAATATTTGACCAAATTTGCAATTTTTAAATGCTAAAATTTCATGCACTTTTTACTTGTAATTTTATGGGTTTTATAAACATCTAGAGAATAGAGCATTTTATCAAACCACGTATGTATAGTTGACTATTAAAACTTTATAGTTCATTCTAAAAAAGCATATTATACTACTTGGAAATTGCAATCGGAAATTAGTTAATAACATCTGTGAAAAACTGTAAACAAAAAAAACTATGCAGTCTGGAATAATTCTAACTGCATAGTTTGAGGTTCATGCTGTACTTAATTATTCTTCATTCTATCATATACTTTTCTAGCAAATGCCTTTGCTGCCTTTATATCGTTTTCGTCAGGATTCTTTCTGTTCATAAAAATGAATGCTTTTCCTTTACAGCAGAAGGATTCATCAAGAACATTTATTCCCTTCTCCTTAAGCATGGACTTTAAAGTATCTATAGCACTATTTTCTTTACCACAAGTTCCAAAGAGTGCCACATTCTTTACTCTATTTGAGTTCAATGTTCTAATAAACTCAATCATCTTTGCATCAGGCTTTCCTGCGTATACACCTGTCCCTAAAAACAACAATGATACGTTCTCTGGTGGATAAGCAGGTGGTATCTGCTCTGTCTTTGGAACTGATAATTCCCCCGCAATAGCCTCAGCTATTTTCTTTGTGTTACCCTTTTTACTGTAGTACAACACCCACGTCTTCATTTGATAAACCCTCCATAAAATAAAATTAATTTTTAGTGCAATAGACATAAACTTTATTATTAATACCGTCTATATTGTTGCCTCACTTATAAAGCTTTTTTTATTAGCAATTATTAAAGTGTTTTTTGAATTGCCTCATGAATAGCTGTTGCCGCTTTCTTGCCAGCACCCATAGCCAATATTACTGTTGCTGCTCCTGTAACAGCATCGCCTCCAGCATAAACACCTTGCTTACTGGTAGCACCTGTTTCCTCTTCAACAATTATACCACCCCAGGCCTGAATATCAAGTCCAGGTGTTGTAGAAGATATTAGCGGATTGGGAGATTGCCCTATTGCTATAACCACTGTCTCAACATTCAATATATGCTCTGAACCAGCTTTCTCTACAGGACGTCTTCTTCCCGATTTGTCAGGTTCACCTAATTCCATTTCAATACATCTCATACCCTTTACCCAGCCATCTTCTGTGCCAAGTATCTCATATGGGTTTGTAAGAATCTTAAAGATAATGCCCTCTTCTTTAGCGTGATGAATTTCTTCAAGACGTGCAGGCATTTCTGCTTCTGATCTTCTATACACTATATAAACGTTTTCTGCCCCAAGGCGTTTTGCGCTTCGTGCAGCATCCATTGCTACATTTCCGCCGCCTACAACAGCAACATTTTTACCAACAAAGACTGGAGTATCTGTATTTGGGAACTTGTACGCACTCATTAGGTTTATTCTAGTCAAAAACTCATTTGCCGAATATACTCCATTGAGATTTTCTCCAGGTATTTTCATAAAGCTTGGCAATCCTGCACCTGACCCTACAAATACTGCTTTATAACCCTCTTCCTTCAACTCATCTATAGATAGGACTTTTCCTATTACCATATTTGTTTGTATCCTAGCACCAAGATTCTTCACAGACTCTATTTCTTTCTGAACCAGTTTTTTGGGAAGCCTGAATTCTGGAATACCATACATCAAAACTCCACCTGGAACATGGAACGCCTCGAAAATAGTTACTTCATAACCAAGTTTCGCTAGGTCTGCTGCACAGGTTAACCCTGAGGGCCCTGAGCCTACAACTGCAATCTTAATACCGTTACTTTCAACTTTCGCTGCTTCTGCTCTCACATTTCTGAGGTACCAGTCGGCAGCAAACCTTTCAAGTCTCCCAATACCAACAGGTTCACCTTTTTTGCCCCTGACACACAATTGCTCACATTGGGTCTCCTGCGGGCACACCCTTCCGCATATAGCTGGTAAGTTGTTGGTTTCAGTAATTTTTTTATAAGCTTCTTCAAACTTCCTATCGGCTATAAGTGTAATAAACTCCGGTATTTTTACGTTTACAGGGCAGCCCTCAACACAAGGCTTATTTTTACAGTTAAGGCAGCGTTGAGCTTCTTCTACTGCCATACTTTCGTCATACCCCAGTGCTACTTCCCCAAAGTTCTTATTTCTAATATCTGCCTCTTGCTCGGGCATCTTTACCTTATTAAGCGACATATTAGGCATTGTTAACACCCCCTAGCTTACATGTATGTAACTCTGATGATGCACCTTCTTGCTTTTTATACATGTTTTGTCTTCTCATTGCTTCATCAAAGTCTACTTCATGTCCATCAAAGTCGGGTCCATCTACACAGGCAAATTTGGTTTTACCTCCAACTGTAAGTCTACAACCACCACACATACCTGTCCCATCTATCATAACTGGATTCATACTAACGAGTGTCTTTATACCATATTCTTTTGTAAGGTTACTAACTGCTCTCATCATCACTAGTGGACCAATTGCTATTACAAGGTCATATTTGTTACCCTCATCAATAAGTTGCTTTAGTACATTGGTAACGAATCCTTTATTTCCATTTGATCCATCATCAGTTGCTACCATGAGCCTATCACTTGCATTTTTCATTTCTTCTTCCAAAATAATTAAGTCCTTATTTCGAAAGCCAGTAATTGCATGTACCTCCGCGCCTAATGAGTGTAGTTTCTTTGCTTGAGGATAGGCTATAGCAGTTCCAAGACCGCCGCCTATAACTGCAACCTTTTTGTATCCCTCCAGATGGGAAGCCACGCCGAGGGGACCAACGAAATCAAGTAACTCATCTCCTTCTTTCATCTCAGCCAGTTGATGCGTTGTCTTTCCAACTAATTGAAAGATAATAGTAACGGAGCCTCTTTCTCTATCATAGTCTGCAATGGTCAAGGGTATTCTCTCTCCATTTTCAGATATACGCAAAATTATAAACTGACCCGGTTGAGCTTTCTTAGCTATATAAGGTGCCTCAATATCCAACAGGACTACAGTTGGATTTAAGATTGCCTTCCTAATGACCCTAAACATATTATCACCCCACAAAATTTATAATTACACAAAGTTTATAATTACACAAAAATTATAACTACACAAGCATTTTATACTTTTGTTAATTTGCAGTCAACATATCCGGCATTTTTACAAAAAATAAGTATATTTATACATACACGAGTTTTTTCTCCCTAAATAAATACGTATATTTATGCATACACGAGTTTTTCTTCAAAGATAATCAAGAGTTTGAACGCGTCCTACATGCCAAAGATCTTCAACTATAAGATAATAATAGCATAATAAAGCCCAGAATTTATCTGGGCTTTATTATAATTTACATATTATTCTCAATTTTTTCATTTATCATATCTCCGAAGGTTAAATCACCTGTACCACTAATAAGCGCATCAATAACCTCCTGTTCTGTAAAGGTTTTTATGAGCTTAAGGTCCTCATCAAGCACATTAACTAAATGAAACATGTCAGTGTAATCCATTGCCCTTATTGCATCCGATAGGAGAAGATTCTTTGTAACAACTATTTGGCGTGCCGAATATATCCCTCTTTTCAGAAATCTAGAACGCCTATAAATTATATTTCTTATATTCATTGAAGCAATCTCCTTTAATGTACTCTTTGAACTAATCAAAAGGAAAAAACCAACTAAAACAAAATATGCGAAGAATAAGCTTTTTGTACATAATACTATGCCAAGTAGGATAAAAAGTGAGGCAAGAACTTTTGTAACTGCCAATAAGCTCTTTTTTGCACAGTATAGGCCCTTGTAGTGTCCCAAGAAAAGAATCAAACATTTGCCCCCATCTAACGGTTCTAACGGCATTAGGTTAAATACTGCCAACCCAAGATTAGTCTTAACTATCTCTGGGGTAACTGGTAAGGTACCAAGAAAGGTTGAAAACAGCACTGCAATTAAGAGGTTCATGCAGGGTCCACATAAATATAAGCAGGCCTTTTCAATGTGTCGCAGTTCATTGTCATCAATACATGCATTAAAACCAATAGGCAAAATTCCCATGCCAAAAATCCTGCATCTTTTTAGAATAGCAAATAACAAATGTACCATTTCGTGTAAATAAATTGATATAACTGCTATTACAAACGGTTGTAACATATTAATAAACACTATTAAGAGAACTACTGGTAATAATAATAAATCAATAAATACTGTAGTCCTCTTATACGTAAGTAATATTTTGGTAAAAGACTGGTACTGTAGCTTAATCATTATTTATTGAGATATTCAAACACCTTGGCAGGATCTGCAATCTTGAGACCTTGCCATAATTCAAAGTGTAAATAAGCATTTCCTTCCTTTCCATCACTGCCTACTCTTGCAATAACATCCCCCTGATTAACGTTTTGCCCCTTTTTAGCAGAGATTATAGAACAGTGCGCATATATTGTCTTTAATCCATCCGTATGTTCAATTATTATGTATTTTCCATTCTCCTCGTTTTCACCAGTTTCAGATACTGTGCCTGCTAAACTTGCCTTTATTGATGTACCCATATTTGCCTTAATATCTATTCCTCTATGAAATTTCTCTGTACCGCTAAGTGCGTATGTTCTCATTCCAAACGTAGATTCGACCTCTCCCGATACCGGCATGATAAGTGAATACTTTCCTGCTATTGATTTCATCTCATCATCATTCATGATAAGCGAATCATTTGTCTTGGCTGTGACTTTTGACTCATCTGTTATATTGCTTTTTGAACTATCCGATAAACTACCCGTAAGGTCAGCTTTTTCTTGTTCGGAGGCAACCTCCTTTTGTGGATTAACAGGATTGTTTTCGGTAATCGAAGGATTCTCTTCCGAGTCCTTTATCTTATCCATTACCTCTTGCGATTGTGCATTAACCCCTATCATAGCCATAATTTTGGAAATATACGGGTTGTCATTATAATTCTTTGTAGCCACAACCCTTGCAGTGTCCAATACCAAATTTGAGACAGCAGTATCCGTTGATTTACACAGTACAACAACAGATAAAAGTACAATAGCTATTAGTAATTTTGCAGCAAACCCAACAGATATTAAATCTCCATTTCTTTGGTTATTCCTCTTATTCCTTGGGGTACCGGTTCCTCTGGTATACCTCTGTCTAGCAATAGTTTCTTCCATATCTATCACCCTTTCTTTCGCATCTTGAAAATAATAAAGTTGTCCTAATTCAAATGAATTTTTAAATTATATTTAAGTATATTGTCTATATTAAAAATATATGAATAGATTTGTTAAGTTTACTTTATTAAAATAAAAAAGAACCTGACTTAATAAGTCAAGTTCTATGCTTTTACTTTATAAATTTTTATTTCTGCTTTAGTAGTTCTCTCCAGGCAAGATCTTTTCTCTCCAATCCCTTTATCAAAACTTCAGCAGTTGCAATGTTTGTAGCAAACGGAATATTATTTGCATCACAATTTTTAAATATTGAGGTGCTAAAATCAGTATGATGGGTATTAGGGTCTCTAAAGTAAATTAACAAGTCTATTTCATCACATGCTACGCTAGCTGCAAGTTGCTGCTCCCCAAGCTGTCCGAAGGCAAGCAAATGAATGTTTAATCCAGTAGCTTTACTTACAGCCATACCAGTTGAACGAGTTGCAAACAGTGTATGTTCTTGTAAAATATACTTATACGCAATGCAAAAGCTTGTCATTAACTCCTTTTTATTATCATGTGCAATAATCGCTATGTTCATTTTATAGATCACATACCCTTTAAATTATTTTCCCGTATTCTTCACATTTTTGATCGGAATATTGGCTACCAATGCAGGAACTACTCTATTCCCTTCTTCACTCCTAGTCCGAGTAAGTTGAATGTCTAAGGCACCTTCATCTATATCCATATAGTGCTGTATTACTTTAATTATTTCGCCTTTAACCATTTCCAAAAACTCAGGAGAAACATTAGCTCTATCATGTATTAAAACTAGCTGTAATCTTTCCTTAGCAACATCTTTGGACTGTTTAGATTTACCAAATAGTTTTGAGAAATCAATTAACATATAAAATCCCCCTTAGGTGGTTTTAAAACCAAATAGTTTTTTAAGTTTAGGCACAAGCCCTTCGTCACTTTCTAAGTTCATAAGAGGAACGTCTTGTCCTTGTAATCTCTTAGTAACATTTCTATATGCTTGTCCCGCCAATGACTTAGGATCGGTAACTGCTGGTTCTCCTCTGTTGGTTGAGACTACTATCTTTTCATCATCAGGAACTACACCAATCAGGTCAATTGCAAGAATATCAATGATATCGTCCATATTCATCATATCCCCGCGTTTAACCATATCTATTCTTACCCTGTTTATCAGGAGCTTGGGATTTCTAACCTCATTTGCTTCAAGCAAACCAATAATTCTATCAGCATCTCTTACAGCAGAAACTTCAGGTGTTGTAACTACAATCGCTCTATCAGCACCAGCTATAGCATTTTTAAAACCTTGCTCTATACCTGCTGGGCAGTCAACAATTATAAAATCAAAGTCTGCTCTTAGTTCGTTTATCAATGTAATCATTTGCTCAGGAGTAACAGCTGATTTATCTCTGGTTTGAGCCGCTGGTAAAAGGTATAAGCCATCATATCTCTTATCCTTAATCAAAGCTTGTTTTACACGACATACTCCCTCAATAACATCAACTAAATCATAAACAATTCTATTCTCCAACCCCATAACTACATCGAGATTTCTAAGACCTATATCTGTGTCAATGAGTACAACCTTTTTGCCGTCCAAAGCCAAGCCTGTACCAATATTGGCAGTTGTAGTAGTTTTTCCTACGCCACCCTTGCCAGACGTAATAACAATTACCTCGCCCATTGTTGATAGACCTCCAATTCAAATGAACATATATTAAGTATTTTTTAAACTGTACATATAAAACTATATATTTGTTTTAATACTTTGTCAATGAAACAAACCTACTAATTACCATTTTATCTCTGTGGAAGGAATCTCTCTATGTATACTCGATCTTCCTTTATATAGGCTAACTCCGGTGTAAAATTTGCGTTTATTGCTTTTTCATCCGGAGATCTGGTAATAATATCAGCAATTCTTAATTGTGTTGGCTGTAGACTTAGTGCTGCCACAATAGCGTCTTTGTTACCATCAGCACCTGCATGTACCATTCCTCTTAGCAATCCCATCACTATTACATTACCAGTTGCCTCAACAACACCGCCAGGGTTTACGTCCCCAATAACAACAATATTACCGTCAAATCTAACAAGCTGCCCTGATCTAACAGTTCCTCTATAGAATTTTGTTGCACCTTCATTTATACCTTTGAAAAATGTGTACTTTTTAATATGGTTACTTCTTTCAAGACTTGACTCGGAGGATTTAGCTGGGACTTGCTGGCTATCTGTATCTTCTGTAAATGATTGAATATCAGCTCCGCTTTCATTAATTAATATTTCAAGTATTGTTTTTTGCTCATCTTCCGATAAAACTCTTCCTCTGTACTTTACAGCCAGCTTTGCTCCTCTAAAAAACTTACCGGCTGTCTCAATTTTGTATCTTAAGTTATTAATCAGATCCTCGAAGCTAACATCTGATCTTAAAATAATAGTAAGCCCATTTACAGTCCCCTTAAAAGTTACTGAACTCTCATTCATACCTTTTAACCCTCCAAAATAGATTTTTTATATTAATTATCTTGTATACTCAACAACATCTATCTTTGCAATTGCATCACTCTTGCTAATATCGTTAATTTCAAAGTATTGTGCAAGAATGTCATAGGCTATTGGAGCAGTATAGGATCCAAAGACACCTCGTTCAACTGCAACAGCAACAGCAATCTGTGGATCATCTGCAGGTGCATAGCAAACAAATAAAGCATTTGATGAGTGAGTGGCTTCATTACCAGTTTCTGCAGTACCAGTCTTACCAGCAACTTTAATTGGCAATAATCCTTTAAAAATATTGGAAGCAGTACCATCTTCTGTGTTTGCAACTGCGATCATACCCTTCTGTACAGCAGCCAAATTAGACTTATTGATTGGAAGTATTTCGTATTCTGGCTTAGTCTCTGTTACTATTGAACCATCATATTTTAGCACTCTCTTTATAATATGCGGTTTAAAGTGCTTACCTCCATTTGCAATTGTAGCGACATAATTGCAAAGCTGTATTGGTGTAAAAGAATTATATAGCTGACCAATTGATGCATTTGCAGTATGAGCGTTACCCCATGGATATGGGTCAATTGTTGCTTTAAATTCCTTTGAGGCGATAGTACCCTTGCTCTCACCTAGAATATCTATTCCCGTTTTCTCACCAAGGCCAAAGTTTTTTGCCCATTTAACTATTTTATCTATACCTGTTCTAACACCGACTTCATAGAAGAATGTGTTACAAGAGGTCTGTATTGCCTTTACAAGATTCACATTTCCAAGGCCTATCCCATACTGCCTGTATTCTATCGATGAAAATTGTTGTCCATCGTAAATAACATACCCTTTGTCATATATATTGGTATCAGGCGTAATGATACCTTCCTCTAATCCTGCGATAGCTACTAGAGGTTTATATGTTGAACCCGGAGCATATGTCCCTGCAATTGCCCTATTATATTCTGAGGTAGTTTCATTTTTAGGATCACTCAATGCCATTATGGCCTTCTGAGCTTCTTGATCCTCAGGTCCTGCCAGAAAAATAGAGGGGTCAAAGCTAGGATAACTGGCAAGTGCCAACACTTCACCTGTCTTTACGTCCATTGCTACTACAGCACCTGCAAAAGCGTCCTTTTTATTTTTTGCTGAGGGCTTCTGTCTTATCAATGCTATATTTTTTTGCAGAGAATCCATGGCAGCCTTCTGCAACTTCATATCTATTGTTAGTACAACGTCACTGCCTGGTTTTGCAGGTTGTTCACTTACTATTTTTGTCTTTCCGTTTTCGTCAACTTCTAATCTCCTAACCCCGTTAATACCCCTTAAATGCCCTTCGGCTGTGAGTTCAACACCGGACTTACCGATAATATCATTTAGCTGATACCCTTCACCTTCTCTTTTGGCAAGCTCAGTTTCATTTATTGCTCTTACATAACCCAACAGGTGAGCCGCATATTGTGCATCAACATACTTTCTACTTGGTACAACATCAATAACTGCTCCCGGAAATTCATCACCGCGCTCCTCAACCTCCGCAACAGTAGCACTGCTTATTTCAGTTGCAACTACTGGATTGAACGAATTATATCCCATAATTTCAAATCTGATAGTCATAATTTTATATGCTTCTTCTAGTGTGTACTTATCAGAAATTTTAAATATAGTATTTCTAAAATAATCGAAAATCTCCTGTGGTGTTGACTGCTGTGTAAAGCCTTTAAATTTATAATTCGTTTTATTTTTGAGAAGGGTAATCCTATCATTACTTCCTTCTAGTGTACTTCCAAACTCAATAGGGTTAAACTTGAGAAACTTTTCAAATGATTTATTATAAATATCATTATTTTTTTCTAATACCTTGATGATTTTAAAAATCATCTCATTTAATTCGTCCTCATGGCGTCCGGTATCCATTAACAATAAAGAGAAACTTGTTGAGTTAACTGCAATAGGGATACCATTCCTATCAAGAATATTGCCTCTTTCAGCTAGCAGAGTCCTTGAACGCATATTTATATACTGGGACTGGGAATAGTAATTCTCACCTTGAACCAGTTGAATATTAGCAAGCTGATAAACTATAACTGCGAATACTAAAACAATAAAAATTGCTATAATTATAAATCTATCCTTAAAGAACTCTTTCATATTTTTTCCTCTGTTTGTTAGCATTTAAAAATAATATAAAAAAACATTAGGTTGCTGGTATACGTTTCATTAATCTGATTATTATTATAAATATTAATATACCTGCTAAACTGTTAATACATGCCTCGGGAATAATATATTGAACAAGTGTTTCAGTAAAGTTAAAGCGAGTAAAAAACAAGTTATTGGTAAACACAATAACTGATTCATAAACAATTGAAGAAACAAAAGTGCATATCCCCATTACCAGTATATTCTCCTTAAAAAACCTCTTATTAATATTGCCAAGAGCCAGACCTAAAAACATACCAAACAAAGCATAAAATCCGAGTGACCTTCCTACAACTGCATCTAAACAAAGGCCCGATATAAATCCAACTACAGCACCTTGAATCTTGCCTTCTAGCAGGGCTATACTGACAACAAGTATAATAATTATATTTGGAGTTAATCCAAAAAATTTAAACATATTTAACACGGTAACCTGAGCGGTTACAAATATAAATATTAATAGAGTATATATCATCACTCGTGCTTTCATTTATCTGTAATATCCATTTCCTCTGTATTGTTTGAAGTATAATTTTTGCTTTTCAAAACAATTACTTCACTTAGCCTTTTAAAATCCACTGCTGGCTCTATTATGGCATATTTATCAATATCACTGTCCCCAGCTCGTACTTCTTTAACCCTGCCAATAATTAAGCCTTTAGGGTAGATACCACCAATTCCAGAAGTTTCTATATAGTCACCTTGGGTAAGGTCAATATCAGCCGGCAAGTATTCTAGCTTACAAAGTCCTTCTTTTGCTAGCTTTATATCTCCCTTTACAACAACATAGTCCCTTGTCTTTGTGACAATAGCACTTACCGCACTACCATCTTCAATGATACTCACAATCTTTGAAGAAAAAGGTTGAGACGCAGCTACCTTTCCAACCAGACCTTTGCTAGTAATAACGGGCATATTGTACTCTATTCCTTTCGTTGATCCCTGATCAACAAGGAATATGTTAAACCAGTTCCCTGAGTCTCTGCCAATAACATTGGCACCAATGAAGTCAAAATCAGAAAATTGGCTCTTCATGTCAAGGGCATTTTTTAAATTTTCATTTTCACTTTTTAAACGTTCATACTCAACGCTCTTATTATTGAACTTATCAATTTCAGCCTTAAGCAAGTTATTTTCCTGTCTCAGTGTTCTAATATCACTAAATAGGCCCACACCCTCTTGAATCTTTTGCCCCGTATATGAAAATAATTTTTCTACCGCAGTAAAAGGTACCGAAATGACGTCCCCTACAGCATTTAGGCTGCTAGTAGGAGTAATGGTCAAACCTATACTTACAATTAGAATAAGTGTGATTACTATAATAATGAGCACTCTGCTTTTATAATACTTCAATGCAGGTTTCTCCTCTCAATCTGATATTACTTGAGTCTTTTTGGAGAAAGCAATACCTTCTCTAAGGTCTCTATCTCATCTAAAACCTTTCCGGTTCCTAAAGCCACACAATCCAACGGGGATTCTGCTATATATACTGGCATTCCTGTCTCTTTCTTTATTAACTTATCCAATCCATCCAATAAAGCCCCGCCACCGGTAAGCATAATGCCTCTATCAATAATATCTGCTGCAAGTTCAGGGGGTGTTTTTTCAAGGGTATACTTAATAGAATCAATAATAGCGTTAACTGGTTCTTTCAAGGCATCAAGAATCTCAGAAGATGTAACATCAATATTTTTTGGTAGTCCTGTTATCAGGTCTCTACCTCTAATAGTCATAGTTTCTTCCTTTGTCTTTGGGAATGCCCCACCTATTGTTACCTTTATTTGTTCAGCGGATCTTTCTCCTATCATTAAGTTATATTCTTTCTTTATATAATGAACAATGGAATCATCAAGTTCGTCACCCGCTACTCTGAGTGATTTACTTGTAACTATACCACCAAGTGAGATAACGGCCACTTCACTCGTTCCACCACCAATATCTACAACCATACTTCCTGACGGCTCTTCAACTGGTAAGTTAGCACCTATAGCAGCCGCCATTGGTTCCTCAATCAAGTAAGCCTCCTTGGCTCCAGCCTGCATAGTAGCGTCTACAACAGCTCTTTTTTCAACTTCTGTAACACCTGATGGAACACAAATAACCACTCTAGGCTTTGAAATAATGCCTGAAGTTGTAGCTTTTTTTATAAAATATCTAATCATATTTTGAGTTATATCAAAATCTGCGATTACTCCGTCTTTCATTGGCCTGATTGCTATAATGTTTCCAGGCGTCCTTCCTATCATTTCCTTAGCAGCCTCACCAACCGCCAGTACTTCATTATTCTTTACGTTAACAGCAACTACTGAAGGTTCACGAACCACAATTCCTTTTCCTTTAACATGTACCAATGTATTTGCTGTTCCCAAATCAATTCCAATATCTTTTGCAAAAAAGCCCATTTCAAAAAATACCTCCCATAATTATCCTTCGTTTATACCTATGCTATATCTTCCCAATTATACCCTAACTCTCCAAGCATACTGCAAAGTCTGTTAATTGGCAAGCCCATTACATTATAAAAGCACCCTTCAATCTCTTCAACCAGCATAGCACCAAACCCTTGAATTCCATAGGCTCCAGCCTTATCTAACGGCTCTCCAGTTGACACATACCAGCGCAAAAACCCTTCTTTACTTTGTGACATCTTGACTCTGGTCCTAACAAAATCATTATTTTGCCTACCATCAATTGTCCTGATTAAGCAAACCCCTGTTATTACGTCGTGCCAAATTCCATTTAGTGAATTGAGCATTTTATATGCTTCTTCATTATTCTTAGGTTTACCTAATATTTTATCTTTATTAACCACTATTGTATCTGCTGCAATAATGATATAGTCACCTTCAACGCTTTTAGCTATATCAAGACATTTCTGCTTTGCCAGTGACATTGCTACCTCATGTGGTAAAAGAGTAGTATTTATAACCTCATCAATTTTGGAGGTTATTATTTCAAATTTTAAGCCAATTTGATCAAGCAATTGTCGCCTTCTAGGCGATTGTGATGCCAATATAATGCCCGCCACTACTATATCCTGCTTTCATTAGTTTAAAAACAATCTTAAGGTTATTATATATTTTTATATAACATATTTCAACAACATATCCCTACTCATTATTTTTACTTTTTCAGCCAAATTCATACTATATAGTTGACAAATCTTCTGTTGCAACGGCGTCCCTTAGGTTTATATTAACCTCTATGCCATTAATTGGTCACGTATTGTATGTATAATATATAGAAATATTACTTCTCAAATAAGTATTCTGGCAGTATAATAATAAATAAGAGCAATGCTCCAGTCTTCACTTATTTTCTGTATAATAAACAAAATTTATAATGTAAGTTGGTGATTAAATGAGAATTGAAAAGGTGAATGAAAACATGTTGAAGGTTACTATTACTATTACTGACCTTCAGGAGAGAAATATTGATTTGGCTTCATTGAACTATAACTCACCTGCTGCCCAGGAGCTATTCTGGGATATGATGGAGCAGGCAGAAGAAGAATACGGATTTACCTCAGGTGATTCTCAGTTAATTTTTGAGGCTGCCCCTGAGAACGAAGAAGGGTTCGTAGTTACAATTACCAAAATAGATGGTGAAGGTGAATTTGAGTCTATTCATAAGTACATTAAAAGCAAATACAAAAATTCAGACTTGCGTCAAAAGAAAAAGAAAAGCAAGATTTGTTCAACTTTAAAGATATATTGTTTTAAAACTTTAGAAGATTTATGTTGTCTATCCAAAAGAATCAAAAACTCTTTTACGGGAGATAGCGCAGTTTTTAAATGTAAGGATAGCTACTACCTTATTTTGTCAGGCATAGCTCCTTCTTCAAATAATATTGATAATCTTCTGAGCGAGTATTCTGTTTCAGTGGGAAATCTGAATTTTTACGAAGGGTACCTTAATGAATATGGAGAACCCATTATCAAGAATAATGCTATTGAAACACTAAGTAGTTATTTTTAGCATAGAACGCTGAGCTTAAGTTACTTAGCTTACTGCAGATAGAATTGTTTTAATTAAACAAAAAGCTGCAATGTCACCGACATTGCAGCTTTAAATATTTATCTATTATTCATTACAAGTTCTATTACCTTACCGTTCAATTTTGCTATATCAAACAACTCATCATCAATTATTGCATCTTCATTTATTAGTACGTTACCAAAAGCATCATATATAGTTTTGGTTGTTCTCTTGCCATTGAGGTATTCTCTATGTTTGATCTCCATCATATCAGATATGACATTCGCATCTTCCTCTTGAGGCAATTCTTCCAAAACACTACTATCAATGTTTATTTCAACATCTTTTTTTCCACTATTAGGCAGCTGGGTTGCAAAATCCATTAAATTGCTTTCAACATCATCTTTAACAACTATAAGATTTTTACCAAAAGTTATAATACTTTCCCTTGGTATAATTCTAATTGCTTTCTTTGTTATATCAGCTATATACTCAAGCCCTATAATAGAGCAGTTATCCTCATCATCTACATAAATATCCCCGATTTCACCAATCAATCTGCCCTTTTTGGTAAGAACCTTAGTTCCCTTAACCTGGATATTTTTCTGCAAAAGGTCTATAGCAGCAGGTATTTTGCTTATATCATTAATTGCATCTTCATTTTCAATAGTTAAAGCATACTCTCCAATACCCAAAATATATTCCGTAGGAATTACTCTAGCACTCAATATTTGGATGCCGCTATCTACAACAACATAATCGATAGCGCCCTTATCTGCATTAATTATTATTGATTTTACCTTTCCAACTTCTACACCATCAGATATGCTGATAATTGGTAACCCCAATATTTCCTTTGTCTTCTTCATTAAAACAAACCTCCTTCATATATTTAAAGAGAAAAAGTCAAAATTATGATAATCTATTTTAAATTATTCATTATTTCCGCCCTTACTTCTGGAGCAATTGCACCATCGAATTGAACAGCAAGACCATCTAATATGCTTTGGGCAAGAGTAGATAATCCAAGCTGCTTATAAAGTGCACATATGTCCAGTACAATCCAGAACACCATTTCGCTTGTAGGAGACTTTTCAAGAGCTGTCATGTAGCACTCTATTGCTTCGGCTTTCCTTCCTGCACCCTTATATTCCATCGCTTTAAGTATACAACTACCTAAATCAAGTTGCTTTATATGTATATTATCGGCCACACTATCAATTGCCGTGGTAGAAATATTGAGAATACTATCGTGGGTTTGTTGCTCTTGTGATAGATTATTTGTCTCTTCTTCTACTTGCTCAACATCTTGAACTATTTCTTCTAACTCAGCAGTTTCAATGTCTGACTGATATTCAGACTCTTCATCCTCTACTTCTAACTCAGCAATATCATGCTCTGACTGTTGTTCAGGCTCTCCAATTGCTGCTACTAACTCAGCAATATCATGCTCTGACTGTTGTTCAGGCTCTCCAGACTTTGTTTCACCATTGTCTTTAACAAATGATGATTCAGCATCCGCTAAATCTATTGCTAGAGGGTATGTAATACTGTCTTTCATTTCAATAGACATATCGACAGAAGGTACTTGTTGATTATCCACGTCTATACCCATTTTATCAATTATTTCAACAGTGTCAACTGGTTTTTTAAACTTGTATTTTAATTCCCCAATAGATTTTGTTGTTTTTTTGAAAAAATTAATAATCACAGAAATAAACCTATCAATGTATATACCTAAGTCAATATTTAAGAACTTTTTGGGAATAGCTAAAGAAAGAATTAAGCTCAATATCAGAACGGCCACCAAAAAGATTAATAATATTATTACCAAGGCTAATACCAAGGCAAATTTTCTATTAAAATTCATATTTTGTGATAAGAAGTCTAATAAAACTTTGAATGTAGGGTTAAAAAGAATCCCCAGCGTAACTGCACCAAATGATATAGCTATCACAATCCCTAGATTGAGCTCCTTTGCACTATATAGCAAGTAAAATGCTATAAGTGTAGTTACTATTATCGTAGCAATAATTGAAATGTCATATGCTGACAGCATAGCCTACCCCCAAAATTTTAGTCATTTGTACTCAATACATATTCGCTATAAAGTTACAAAAATCCTGCATATATGCAAATTTTGTTTTAAATACGCATAAGAAGAAAATATTACAATGCTTATTTTCTTTCTTATGCGTTTTGAGTGTTAGATTTATTATGCTATTTACAATAATGCATGCTTTAGTACTTCTTTCATATTACTCACGGCAATAAATCTCATAGCATCTCTCACGTTCTCGGGAATTTCATCAATATCCTTTTTGTTGTCTGAGGGAATAATCACCATCTTTATCCCTGCTCTATGAGCCGCTATAGCTTTTTCTTTTAAGCCACCAATTGCAAGTACTCTACCTCTCAGGGTAATCTCTCCTGTCATAGCTACCTTTTTGTTAACTGGTGAGCCAGAAAGGGCTGAAATCATTGCCGTTGCAAGAGTAATACCTGCTGAAGGGCCGTCTTTTGGTATTGCGCCCTCGGGAACATGTATATGAATGTCGTTCTTTTGATAGAAGTCAGGGTCAATTTTTAACTGTTTACAGTTGGATCTAATAAAGCTCATAGCCGCTTTTGCAGACTCCTTCATTACATCGCCAAGCTGACCAGTAAGTTCAAGCTTGCCATTACCAGGCATCAAATTAACCTCTATTGAAAGAGTATCCCCTCCAACAGGTGTCCAGGCAAGACCTGTTGCTACACCAACCTCATCTTTTTCTAGGGCTTGGTCATATCTATACTTCTTTGTTCCAAGAAACTTCTCTATGTTTTGAGAAGATACTGTGACAGATTTTTTTTCCTCCGACACAATAGCTTTAGCGACCTTTCTGCAAATAGCACCTATTTCACGCTCAAGAGTTCTCACACCAGCTTCTCTAGTATAGTAATTAATAATATCTCTTACAGCCTGTTCATTAATCCTAAGGTTCTTCTGTGTCAGGCCATGTGCCTCTATCTGCTTAGGTAGTAAGTGCTTTAAGGCTATGTTTAATTTGTCCTCTTCTGTATAGCTAGATAGATTAATAACCTCCATTCTATCTAACAACGGCCTTGGGATAGTATCCAAAGTATTTGCCGTTGTCAAAAATAGTACATTGGACAAATTAAATGGCAATTCAAGATAATGATCCCTAAATGAAAAATTTTGTTCAGAATCTAGAACTTCTAGCATTGCTGAAGCAGGATCTCCCCTAAAGTCATTGCTCATCTTGTCTATTTCATCTAATAATATCAAAGGGTTATTTGATCCCGCCTGCTTAAGTGAAGTTATAATTCTCCCCGGCATAGAGCCAACATAGGTACGTCTATGACCTCGTATTTCTGATTCGTCCTTTACTCCACCAAGGCTCAATCTAACATAGTTTCTATTCAAGGCCTTTGCAATGGACTTTGCTATAGATGTTTTGCCAACCCCTGGAGGTCCAACTAAGCAAAGTATTGGCCCCTTCATGTTATTTTTTAATTTTTGAACAGCGAGGAACTCAATAATTCTTTCCTTTACCTTTTTTAGCCCATAATGATCTTTCTCAAGAATCTCTTCAGCCAAGTGGAGATCAATTATCTCTTCTGTTGATTTGCTCCAAGGTAAGTCCAGTATCCAATCGATGTAGGTCCTAATTACACTACCTTCTGCAGAACCCTGTGGCATCTTTAGCAACCTATCTAGTTCCTTATTGACTTTCTTTTCGGCTTCTTCAGGGAGATGCGCTTCTTTAATCCTATTTCTGTATTCCTCTACTTCACCAGTAATGCCTTCTCTATCACCTAACTCAGTCTGTATCGCCTTAATCTGTTCTCTAAGATAATACTCCTTTTGAAGCTTATCTATTTGCTTTCTGACCTTTTGATTTATATCTTTTTCTACCTCAAGAATTTCTGATTCTTGAATTATTATTTGCAGAAGCTTTTCCATCCTTCTCATGGGGTGGAATTCTTCCAAAATTTCCTGCTTGTATTCCACTTTTAGTGGTATATTATTTGCTATAACATCACATACCTGCCCTATATCATCTATCTCAACTATGGACATAGCTATATCAGAAGGCACCTTGCCGCTAAGCCTAGTATATTCCTCAAATTCAGCACCTAACCTCCTTTTAAGGGCTTCTACCTCTTTTTGATTCAACTGCTCATTAACAATGGCAATCTCTTCTATTTCGGCCTTAAAGCAGGGCTCTTCCTGAACAATGCTAATAATCTTTGCTCTGGATATTCCTTCAACAAGCACTCTTATAGTGTCACCCTGCAGCTTTAATAGCTGCTTAACCTTTGATATAGTTCCTATTGAATATAGTTCCTCCTGGTTGGGGGAATCCATCTTAGCATCCTTTTGCGCTACTAGAAAAATCATTTGGTCATTAATCATAGCCTCTTCTAATGCCTTAATAGATTTTTCTCTGCCCACATCAAAATACATGGTCATAAAAGGAAAAACAGTAAGCCCTCTAAGTGCAAGTAATGGTATTGTTTTTATGCTTTTATTCTTTTTTGCCACTCAACAATCATTCCTTCCCTTAGTTGTATATATTAACTCTTGGCACCATAGTAAACCAATCCTCTTTCGGGATCAATGGTAACGACAGAGCCCGTTTTTAATATTCTCGTCGCATTATCCGCACCCACAATTACTGGTATATCCAATGCTAATCCAACAGTTGCAGCATGACTTGAGAGTCCTCCCTCTTCCACTACTATAGCCTTAGCTCGCTTAATTATTGGTAACATTTCATTAGAAGTAAAGGAAGTAACAAGAATGTTTCCATCAATAAATTTCTCCTTTGCTTCTTGAGCTGTAAGTGCTACGCAAAGCTCTCCTGTAAAGGTGTTTCCACCAATACCCATACCTTGCACAAGAACCTTTCCAACAATGTGCACCTTTAGAATATTTGTAGTACCGCTAATTCCGACGGGTGAGCCTGCAGTAATTACTGTTAGGTCACCATTTCTAACAAGGCCTGATTCAAGTGCCTTTTCTATACCCATGTCAAACATTTCATCTGTTGTATTAGCCATTCCAACAAGATACGGCAATACCCCCCATGATAGGTTTAACTGTCTCTGGACCTTAGGATTAGTAGTAGTAGCAATAATAGGACACGCTGGCCTGAATCTAGAAATCATTCTCGCTGTATGCCCTGATTGGGTAACAGTAATTATTGCCGATGCCTTAAGGTCTAATGCTGTGGTACAGGTTGCATGGCTTATTGCATTGGTAACACTTGCACTCATTTCGCACTGTTGAGCTGAAAAACGCTTCCAATAATCCATTGAATTCTCTGCCTGCTCAGCAATTTTTGACATAACAGCTATTGTTTCAAGCGGATACTTGCCAGCAGCAGTTTCACCAGATAGCATTATACAACTTGTTCCATCGTATATAGCATTAGCTACATCACTAGCTTCAGCTCTAGTGGGTCTAGGGTTTCTGATCATAGAATCCAACATCTGAGTCGCTGTGATAACAGGTTTGCCATTTCTATAACATTTCTCTATGATATTCTTCTGTACTATTGGCACCTCTTCGACTGGAATTTCCACACCCAGGTCACCTCTAGCAACCATAATTCCGTCTGAAACCTTTAGTATTTCATCAAAGTTCTTAATACCTTCTCTGTTTTCAATCTTTGAAACAACCAAGATATCGCTTCCATTATTTCTCTCAAGTATTTTTCTGATTTCTGAAACGTCGGACGCCTTTCTAACAAAAGAAGCAGCTATAATATCAAAGTCATTCTTTATACCAAACTTTATATCTTCAATATCTTGTTCAGTCATTGAAGGAAGGTTTATCTCAGCTCCCGGTACGTTTATCCCTTTGTGATCACCTATGGTTCCTCCGTTTAGAACCTTACAAAAAATATCCTTGTCCTTTATTTTGGCAACCTCTAGTTCAACCAAACCATCATTTACAAGAATCTTGCTACCAACGTCAACATCCTTGTATAGCTCTTTATAGGTAATAGTACATTTGGTATCATCGCCTATAATGTCCTCATTAACCAGAATAAAGTCCTTACCCTCAACTAATGTAACAATGCCGTCTTTAAAATTTCCTGTTCTAATTTCAGGACCTTTGGTGTCTAAAAGCAATGCTACAGGTCTACCAATCTCTTCTCTAATCTCCTTAAACTGGTCCAACCTTTTTTTATGTTCTTCATGACTTCCATGTGAAAAGTTCATTCTCGCAATATCCATTCCACCAAGAATAAGCTTTCTTAGTACACAAGGATTATCGGATGCAGGACCCAGTGTGCAAATTATCTTAGTTCTTCTCATATTAAAATATCCATTCCTTTCAACTCTTAGGCATTATCATGCAGTGTGAATAAACTATATTTTTTCCATATAACTTTATATTAATTATATATTTAGTAAAGAAAAATATTTTTTGTGCTTTTTCACGTTCAAGAATATGATAATTTATTTAATCTGTTTTGTCATTATAAATATTTACTGAATATTTAAATTGCTATTACAGGTGTATATAGAAATAGCCCGGGACGCGTCCCGAGCTATAATTATTTATTATTACTGTCTCTCATTTAATGGTATAAACTTTTTATTGCTTGATATACTCTTGTAGGCAGGCCTGATAATCTTTTGATTACATATTACCTCTTCAATTCTGTGAGCACACCATCCAACTATTCTTGATACTGCAAAGAGCGGAGTAAACAGCTCTGTTGGAATACCTAATGCATCATATACAAAACCGGAATACAAGTCAACATTTGCACAGATATTTTTAGTAGAACCCTTCTTTTTGCAGAAAACTTCTGGTCCAATTCTTTCAACAGCATCATAAAGCTTGAATTCGCTCTCTCTGCCCTTTTCGATAGCTAGCTTATGTGCCTTTTCTTTAAGAAGAGTAGTTCTAGGATCCGAAAGGGTGTATACAGCATGACCTAATCCATAAATTAAACCAGCCTTATCGAATACTTCTTTGTTCATCATTCTCTCGAGATAAGACTTAACTTCATCATCATCTGACCAGTCTGATACATTGGCCTTTATATCCTCTAGCATTGCCATAGCTTTGATATTAGCACCGCCATGCTTCGGACCTTTTAATGAACCAACAGCAGCTGCAATAGCAGAATAGGTATCAGTTTCAGTAGAAGAAACAACTCTTGCAGCAAAGGTTGAATTGTTACCACCACCATGCTCAGCATGAAGCACAAGTGCCAAGTCCAAGATATCTGCTTCAGTTTGAGTGTACTTATTGTCAGGCCTTATCATGTGTAAAATATTCTCTGCTGTAGATAAATCAGGTCTTGGATTATGTATATACAAGCTCTTTCCACCGTAATAATGGGACTTTGCCTGATAGCCGTATGCTGCCATAGTCGGGAACCTTGCAATAAGCTCAATACTCTGTCTTAGAAGATTCTTCAAGCTAATATCATCAGGATTGCTATCATATGAATAGCTAGCAAGCACACTTCTGGCTAATTTATTCATAATGTCTGAACTTGGAGCCTTAAGAATCATATCCTCTGTAAAACCAACAGGTAATTCTCTCAAACCACCAATAAGGCTAGTAAACTCTTCTAACTGTGCACTGTTTGGAAGAACTCCAAAAAGTAATAGATAGCATACTTCCTCAAATCCTGCTCTCTGCTCTTGCTGTGTGCCCTTGACCAAATCAACTACATCTATTCCTCTATAAATAAGCTTGCCTTCATCCTCTTTTCTTTCACCTTCGTACATAACATATCCATGTACTTCACCAATTTCAGTCAAGCCTACTAGAACACCTGAACCATCGCTATTTCTAAGTCCTTTTTTAACATTATATCTTGTAAAATATTCTGGGTCGATTTTGTTCAAATCAGCAACTACATCTACCATTTTGTCTACATAATCATTTAATCTCTTTTCCATACCTAACCCCCTAACAAGAAAATTTACTTCATCCGTTCAGTGCTTATTTTACTATTTTATCTTGCTCAGTATATTTTCTTGTTCGCTAGGGAACCCTAGGTTCCCTTCGACGAAACATTTCATGTTTCTGAGCACCCTCCTGAAACCGGAAAGGGGAATCC
>JAEXOY010000004.1 GCA_023439045.1 Bacillota bacterium
GGATTCCCCTTTCCGGTTTCAGGAGGGTGCTCAGAAACATGAAATGTTTCGTCGAAGGGAACCTAGGGTTCCCTAGCGAACAAGAAAATATACTGAGCAAGATAAAATAGTAAAATAAGCACTGAACAGATTTGCGAAGTAATTTTCTTGACGTATAGGAGTTAATGATTCTATACTATGCAACCATTTATTCATATAACAAGGAAACACATTTTGCATAAAATATAAAAAGGAGTTGAAAGCATGCCATACTCACCTGATATAGACAAGAAGTGGCAAAAGAAATGGGAAGAAACTGGGATTTATAAGTTTGACCCCAAAAATACTGATAAGAAATTTTATTGCTTGGAGATGTTTTCGTACCCATCAGGGGCTAATCTTCATGTTGGACACTGGTACAACTATGGATTGACTGACTCATGGGCAAGAATGAAGAGAATGCAGGGCTATAATGTTTTTCATCCAATGGGATTTGATGCGTTTGGATTGCCTGCAGAAAACTATGCTATCAAGACGGGCATTCACCCACAGGATTCAACACTCAAAAACATAGAAACAATGGAAGGTCAGCTCAAGGAAATGGGTGCTACCTTTGATTGGGACTATGAAATAAAGACCTGTATGCCGGACTACTATAAATGGACACAGTGGTTGTTCCTGGAACTCTACAAAAAAGGCTTAGCATATAGAAAGAATGCTCCAGTTAATTGGTGTCCAAAGTGTAATACAGTACTTGCAAATGAGCAGGTTATAGATGGTGTTTGCGAACGCTGCGATACAGAGGTTACAAAGCGTGACCTTACGCAATGGTTCTTCAAGATAACAGATTATGCTCAGGAGTTACTCGACCAGCTAGAAGGACTAGATTGGCCAGAAAAGACCAAGAAGATTCAGACAAACTGGATTGGACGTTCTGAAGGAGCCGAGATTGAGTTTAAGGTTGCTGATAGCGACCTATCCTTTAAGGTATTTACAACAAGAGCAGATACCCTTTATGGAGTAACATATGTTGTTTTGGCACCAGAAAATAAGCTGGTTGATCAGATTACTACACCTGAATTTAAGAGTGCGGTTGAGGCATATAGGGTTGAGACCAACAAGCAGACTGAAATTGAACGTTTATCAACTGCAAAAGAAAAGACAGGTGCTCATACAGGAGCATATGCTATTCACCCAATCACAGGTGAAAAAGTGCCAATCCTAGTTGCCGACTATGTACTAGCAAGCTATGGTACAGGATGCGTAATGGCAGTACCAGCTCATGACGAAAGAGACTATGAGTTTGCAAAGAAGTATAATCTTCCTATCAAACGTGTTATAAAATCAAAAGATGGTGAGAATGATGAATTACCATTCTGCGATTACGGTGTATTGATAAATAGTGCTGAATTTGATGGAGTATCCTCAGAAGAGGCAAGAACAGGCATAGTAAAGAAACTCGAAGCTGATAACAAAGGACTTCTCAAGATAAACTACAGATTGCGTGACTGGCTGGTTTCAAGACAACGTTACTGGGGTGCGCCTATTCCTGTTGTCTACTGCGATCATTGTGGAGAGGTTCCAGTACCACAAGAACAATTACCTGTAACTCTCCCATACAATGTAGAATTTGCTCCTGATGGAGAGTCACCACTCAAAAAGAGTGAAGAGTTTATGAATACAACTTGTCCTAAATGCGGGGGTAAAGCAACAAGAGATCCTGATACCTTGGACACCTTTGTGTGCTCCTCATGGTACTATCTAAGGTATGCTGACAACAGAAACAGTGAAAAAGCATTCGATACAGAATGGATAAACAAGCTTTTGCCGGTTGATAAATATGTAGGTGGAGCAGAACATGCAGCAATGCATCTGCTTTACGCAAGATTTATAACCAAGGCACTTCGTGACATGGGACATTTAAACTTTGATGAGCCATTCTTGTCACTAGTACACCAGGGTACAATACTTGGTCCAGATGGAAACAAGATGAGTAAATCTCTGGGTAATACCATTTCACCTGATGAATATGTTAGAAAGTACGGATCTGATATTTTCAGAATGTACCTGGCATTTGGCTTTAACTATGTTGATGGTGGGCCTTGGAGTGATGATGGAATAAAGGCAATAAGCCGTTTTGTAATGAGAGTTGAGCGTCTTGTAGAGAGTCTTGCTGAACAGAAGTCAAAAGAAGCAAGAACTGATATGAACAGAGATGATAAAGACCTCAATTATGCAAGACATTATGCAATCAAGTTTGCAACTATGGATAATGAAAGATTCCAGTTTAATACAGCAATTTCACGTTGCATGGAGCTTGTGAACTCAATGTACAAGTATGATGCGGAGGTAAAAGTAAAGAATTTAGGGATTTTTGAAGCTTCAATTGCCGACCTCCTAAAGCTTATAGCTCCTTTTGCACCACATTTTGCAGAGGAAATGTGGGAGCAGATGGGATATGAATACTCTATTTTCAATCAGGCATGGCCTCAGTATGATGAAAAGGCACTTGTAAAAGATACTGTTGAGATGGCAGTTCAGATTAATGGAACGGTGAGAGGAAAGATAGAAGTTGACAATAATTCTGAAAACAGTGTTGTTGAAGCTGCTGCTCTAAACGACGAGAAGATCCAGCCTTTCCTAGATGGCAAGCAGATAGTAAAGGTGATAGTTGTAAAGAATAGAATTGTTAATATAGTTGTAAAGTAACTTATGCTCTATGTACTAGCAATATATTTTAATGTAAAAGGTTTATTTCCTTAAAGGTTATATAGTTTAGATTCAATAGCCCTATTTTATTTTTGAAAGAGAATAAAATAGGGTTTTGTTTTTGTAAAAATATGTTAAAATTAAGTATCATATCCTAATTTTTTACAGTGTAGGGAAGGGGGTTAATATTGTGGAAATAAGATTTTATAGAAAAATTGCAAATTGCATATCGGACAGAATAATTGCAAATGGTAATTATGATGAAGAAACTGCTAGTAATATTCGATATGGAATGGTGTGTACTCTTTCTGACCTGTACAAGCTGATATTATTTGTATTAATTTTCAGTATTGGGGGTTTTTTTGAGGAGTTTATCCTTGCATCTTTACCAATATTACTCAGACCTTTTTTAGGAGGATTCCATGCAAAAACAGAAATTAGGTGCCTAATACTATCAATTTTTAATTTAGTAGTAGCTATTTCATTGGGGAGCTATCTTACAATCAATATTTTTATTAAAATAGCATTTATTATTATTTTACCAATAATAGCAATCCCGATTTCTCGTTTAAATAGCAAAACAGCTAATGGCAAAAAAATGGGATTTAATATATTAGCATCCCTATTGACAATAATTTTAATGGTGTTATCCATTTGGTTGAATGCTGGAAATATTATATTTTTGAGTGTTATAATGGTTTATTTTTATGCTTTATTGAAAATCTTAAAAAATAAAGGCCAAAAGGAAAAAATAACATAAAATAATATTGACAATATTTACCATTAGATGTAAGATAATGGTAAATAAATACAAGAAGGAGTGGTTACTGTTATGAAAACACGTTTGTTTAAAATGATCGGAAGGTACTCTTTATTGGTTACAAGTGCAGCATGTGGAGCTGCAAAAGCATTTTGGTTTTATCAGCCAGAGAAAAATGACAAATAATTAAAAAAATTCCATGTAATTCTTGAAAAAAAGTAGAAATGCTAGTACATTAAGTATATGGCATTTCTATTTTTTAGGGGGTAAGATGGAAGGTATTATTATTAAAGTTTTTTTTAACATTTTAGAGTCTTTTGTAATTTTAAGTGCTTTTTTGGCACTGTCTAGAAGGATGCAATACATATTAACAAAAGCAATAAGGGTTATACTCTTTTTAGTAGCTTACTGCTCCTACTCCATTTTGTTTTCTAACTTTTTACCCAAGGGACTTGATACTATAGGTATTCTTCTCACATCTGCTTTTCTTTTATCTTGTTTGTTTGATTCAAAGATATTTAAGGCGCTTATAAAATGTTGCTTAATCTTCTGCGGTATTTTTATTTTGGAGACTTTAGCCATACTAATATTTGCTTTGATATTTGGACCGGATACGCAAGAACAGCTCAAATATACATCACCCTTAATGATTATAACTGTGTTAGGTGTTAAAGCCCTGGAATTAACAGTTGTATTTATTCTACAAAAATTCAACATTGGGAGCATCTGGCTTAATAAGAATGGTACTGAAGGGGAATTCGAGTATTGGCAGATGCTACTAATCGTAGCTTGTTGCGGGGCAATTATGGTTACCATGATTATAGCTATGTGCATTGATAACAGTATAAAGATATATTATGGAATAACTTCAGGTATTATATGTATGATTATGTTCTTTGCTATGACAATGATATTTAAAGAGGTTAGAGACGTAGAAAGAATGAAGTATGAAAATAAAGCAGTACAAAAAAGCGTATCTCAAATGAAAGAATTTAATGACCTAATGGCTAAAGAAAGACATGAATATAAGAACCATCTTGCAACAATATATGGCCTTTGCTGCTTAAGAAAAGATGACGCATTCGATAGAATTAAATCCTACATAAATGAATACGCGAGCAGCAAGATGATAGTAAACTTTAACTCTAACTCAGGAAATGACTTTGTAGATGCCATATTAAATGTTAAGTATAATACTGCGCTTCAGAAGAGTGTCAATATAAAAGCAGATTTTGAGGACTCACTAGACAATGCATGCATCAATCAACATATTATTGCTACAATTATAGCAAATATAACACAAAATGCTTTTGAAGCCATTACTCATGCTGGATTATCTGATAGATACATTAATATCTCTGGTAAAATCACAGAAAATACCTATCAATTAGTTATTTCTAATAATGGTCCCCAAATTACTAGTGATGTACAAAAAAGGATTTTCGATACCGGTTTTTCAACAAAAGTTAAGAGTAGTAATGAAAGGGGATTCGGGCTCAGTATAGTTAAAAATCATATAGAGCAATGTAATGGTACCATTTGCATTGTAAGCTCTCAAGATGAAACAAGTTTTATTATCGTCCTTCCACTAAATAAAATTTCAAAATCCAAGCAAACAAACTTTATACAAACAGAGGAAAATTGGATATAATATGTATATTATATTTAGATATAACCTTTAAAGAGGTAATAATTAATGTTTTCGATATCCAAGGAATTTATATATAAGAAATCTTCCCCTTTAAAATTTAAAAAGGGCTCAGAGTATCTTACGTCCAGAAGAATAAAGGCTGTCTCCTACAATGAGGAGATGGGCCTTTTTGATGCTACTGTTATAGGAACTCGCCCATGTAATGTTCAAATATCTTTTGATAAATCAGGTGAGATGGATAGCTATTTCTGCTCATGTCAGGATTATAAGGGAAATGAAAAGGAGCAGGGCAACTTATGTCCACACATTGTTGCGGTACTTCTATTCGTTTTAGAAAAGGATGCAGAAGGTTTTTTTGACGCATCTGCACAAAAGCGTTCAACAAATATACTGTTTGAATACTTTAGGGGCCGCGGCAGCGATATAAAATCGCAGCTGGTGGTTGAATACACTATCAGTATATTTTCTGCCGCTTCACCAAAACGCGGGCCGTGTGCCTCAGTAAGCCTCAAGATTGGTCTGGATAGGCTTTATATTGTGCGCAATTTTAGCGAATTTTTTACCGCCTACAATAATAAAAAAGAGCTTAGCTTCGGAAAGGGCTTTAGTTTTGATGCAAGAGCACAAGATTTTTTTGGTGTAGACAAAAAGATGATTGATTATTTGCAGGAGCTATACCAAAATGATACCCTTGCAGACTATTTTACTCCTGATATAAGGAGAAAGAGTAACTTCAATGACAAGGAAGTGTTCCTGACAGAGCCTGCTTTGAAGCGGATACTTGGGATATTGAAGGAATCTAAATTTAATCTATTAATTGAAGATAAAAAAATCGAGGAAGTTATAATCAGAGAAGAAGATATAGCTGTGGACTTTTTCTTGACAAAGGGGACAGCAGGCGTTGACATGAGCATGGACTTGCAGCAGGAACTATTTCCCTTAACCTCGGATAAGGAATACGTGCTATATGGCAATGTCATTCATAAGATATCATCTAAGCAAAAAAGCATACTAAGTCCATTTATAAATATGATTAGGGGGAAGAAGACTTTCAGGCTCACCTTTTTTGATAAAGATAGGGAGTTGCTTTTTACAGATATTCTTCCTCATATTGAAAAGTGCTCCAGTGTTTATTTTGATGATGCATTAAGCGAATCAATAGAGAGACTTAAATTCGAACCCAAGATATATCTTGATAGGGTAGCAGATGTTATCACGGGAGAGGTTAAATTTAAGTACGGAGATAGGGAGATAAATCCATTCTCAGCAAATGGTGATAACAGTACAAGGGATAGCAGAATTTTAATAAGAGATGCTGAGGCAGAAGCTACTATACTGGATATTTTGGCTGAAACAGACTGTAAGGTAAGTGGTAATGGTATATATCTGGACGAGGAAGAAAAAATATTTGATTTTATTAATACTACAGTACCAAGCTTGCAAAAGCTTGCTGATATATATTATTCTGATAGCTTCAAGGCAATGAGCATTAGGAGAGCACCCTCAATTACAGGGTTTCTGAGATTGAATGTGGTAAATGATTTTCTAGAATTCAACTTCACCATTGAAGGTACCACTAAGGGGGAGCTCAAAGATATCATCAACAGCATTAGGCAAAAGAAAAAATACTATCGTTTGAAGGATGGCAGTTTTTTGCCTCTTAATAATGATGCTTTATTAAAGATGAATGAGATTGCTAGTCGGTTAGAGCTTGATGACTATGATTTTGAGAAGGATATTATTGAGCTGCCAAAGTATAGGGCATTATACTTAGATACCATGCTAAAGGAAAGCGGGCTAAAGCTTTTTGAAAGGAACTCTGCATTAAAGGCCTTGTTAAGAGATATTGGGGCACCCGAAGAGACGGAGTTCAAGGCTCCTGATGGAATGAGTGCAATACTGAGAGATTACCAAAAGCTAGGCTTTAAGTGGATGAAAACCCTTTGCACATATGGGCTTGGGGGTATTCTAGCAGACGATATGGGCTTGGGGAAGACGTTGCAGGTAATTGCACTTTTAAAATATGATAAGCAGAACCATGGGCAGGATACATCAATTGTTATCGTACCAACGTCCTTAGTATTTAACTGGTGTGCAGAAATCAAAAAGTTTGCACCCGATCTTACCTTTACAGCTGTTGTAGGCTCAAAATCAGAGAGACAGCTCCTTATAAAAGAAGCGAGCAACAAGGACGTAATTATTACCTCATATTCACTTATAAGACGCGATATTGAGGACTATAGTGATAGCTTTCGATACTGTATACTGGACGAGGCCCAGCATATTAAGAATCCGGCATCTATTGCTGCAAAGGCAGTTAAGCAAATAAAGGCGCAGCACAGGCTAGCACTTACGGGTACTCCTATGGAAAACAACCTAACCGAGTTATGGTCAGTATTTGATTTTATATTGCCAGGGTACCTAGGTTCTCATGGGAAGTTTACAGATATGTACGAAATCCCTATCTCAAAAGGGGATAGCAGTTGTATTGGTACCTTGAGCAAGCATATTAAGCCATTTATATTAAGAAGACTAAAGCAAGACGTTTTAAAGGAGTTGCCCGAAAAGATTGAACATGTTATTGAAGCGGAGTTGACAGAGGAGCAAAAGAAGATTTATGTTGCCTACCTTGAAGAGGCTCGTGGCGTAATAATGAATGAAATTGATAGAGAGGGCATAGGAAGGAGCCAAATAAAGATACTATCCATACTGACAAGACTCCGCCAGCTATGCTGTCACCCTGCTCTCTTTATGGACGACTACGAGGGTGAAAGTGGCAAGTTATCTTTGCTTAAGGAGATAGTAGAGGACTCTCTTGAGGGAGGCCATAGAATACTACTGTTTTCGCAGTTTACCTCTATGCTGGCTATTATTAAAAAATGGCTTGACATTAGCGGTATACAATACTTATATTTGGATGGTGCGACACCATCAGAAGAAAGGATGCGATTAGTAAAAAGATTCAACTCAGGAGAGGGGCAGATTTTTCTGCTATCGCTCAAATCTGGAGGAACAGGGCTAAATCTCACAGGGGCCGACACAGTAATTCACTACGATCCATGGTGGAATCCTGCTGTTGAGGATCAGGCAACGGATAGGGCATATAGAATCGGGCAGACAAAGAATGTCCATGTAATGAAGCTTATTACACACGGCACAATAGAGGAAAAAATACTGAATTTAAAAGATAGAAAGAAACAACTGGTGGACGCAGTAATTGAAAAGGGTGAAACGCTTATAACAAAGCTATCTCGTGAGGATATTGAAGAATTATTTCGAATGTAGCTAAATAGTTACAGGGTAGAGATGTTAAAAAGCTATATTTAGAATAAATGGTAAAAGGGTACACTTAATACACACCAATGACCTAGGGGGAACACAAATGACTAAAATTAAACTAAACAGAGCAATTCTTCATGTGCTAGACAGTGCGGCTAGTATGCCAATGCTATCAGGTGGAGAACTATCTATGAATGACGAGCTCAATAGCTATATAGAAAATCACTTGGAAAAGGTTATAGACGATACAAATATTAAAAAAGCGCAATTCTATGGGGACACTCAGAGCAACGAGATAATGTTCTTATGTAGCGAATTATCGGCCAATGGTCAGGAATTTGTTGCCATATCAGCAGAAATAGCAAAAAGGCTTTTTGAAATCATGCAGAAGAATGTAGATATTCCATCTGCCGACTTAGTATGCTGTATTTTTGAAGAGAACGCGCAGAAGCACCTTGGGATATTAAAGCTTAATTACAAGATAGGCTTCACTCACTGGGTGGATAACGATGAAGCAGGTGCAATTAATTCAATTATCAGGTATCAGACGCTGCTTCCACAGGATGGCCAAAAGCTGGATGAATGTGTATTGGTAAACCTTGAGGATTTAAGCATAAGGTTACTGGAAAAGGCATACGAGATAAACGGAGCAAAGGATTTTTATCTGTCAAATATATTGCTCAAGTGTGGTTGCCAGTTATCTGATAATGCTAAAATGAAAATTATTGATAAGGTTACAAAGTCAATAAATAAAAAATACTATGATGAGGATTTTGAGAAGGCTATTAAGCTCAAAAAGGCGGTTGCCGAAAGCTTAACACAGTCGGGTGAGATTCATATAGAAGACGTGGCAAACAAGGTTTACGAGCGGGATTTGGGTGTACAGAATGAATATGTTGAGAAGATATCACAGGCTGGTTTGGAAGAAAAGAAAATAACCCTGCCTGAAACGGTAGTAGAGCATTATACAGAGAAGAAGTTTAAAACACACAAGATTAAGACCGACACCGGAATTGAGATAAACTTTCCACTAGAGTATGCTGATGAAAGGGATAAGATAGAATTCATAAACAACCCTGACGGAACAATTTCTATAATAATTAAGAATGTAGGGAAGATATCAAATAAATAATAATCTACCACTATATCTTCAAGTCACGTCTGCTATAGCATAGGTATGAAGCAACAAGCAGCATAATACTGAGGACTATGGAGAAGATCAGGTAGAATATATTCAAACCTCCTCCGTTTATTATAGAAGCGGTATTAAAATACTTGAATGGGCTGAGAATAATGAGCCAGTTTGAATGCTCAAGGATATCAACGGCTATGGACACTATAAAGGTTATAAGCAACACTCCACATGAAACACTCGCTGCAGCAGCGGGTGTTTTATATACTGAGGCAAGGAAGAAGCCTATTGAAGCAAACAATATCTGTATTACAAGCAGACCTAACATAAGTATTATTATTTCCTTGGACATATCCAGATAAGCACTCATTGCAATGATTGAGCTGATAGTGATTGCGATATTCAGCACCAATATGTTAAAGAAAGCAGCAAGTATCTTGGTAACCAGAACGCGACCTCTAGACACCGGCTTGGACAAAAGGAATTCGGCGGTTTTGTCGCGTTCCTCCTTGGCCAGAATGTTTGCGCCAAGCATTGCTGCATGGATTGCGGCGGCCACTGCCAAGTAAAGAAACAGCACCCCGTAGTAGCCCGATGCGGTGGACAGGTCAAATTGGCCGCTGCCTGCTAAAAATTGCAATGCTTTAGGTAGCTTAGCCATAATATCATTAACTGATTTATCGAAACCCTCGAATTTAATCATACTAGCATAAACAGTAGCAAATATTCCAAGGCACCAATACAGAAGGGACTTCCAGCTTGACTTCAGTTCTCTTATAAATATATTCATAACATCCTTCCTTTCAAAACGGGCATTATAGAGTTTGAGGACTTATAAAAGCTCTTTATCATCAATCAAACTATACAGCGTGTACATCTTGCTTTATGTACAGGAGGTAGCTAGCACTAACAAAAACAATGATTAAAGCTGCCCAAAGCAACATAAAAGAAGTATCAAACGCATTGTTCTTCATAATATAGGAGGCATCAAAGTACTTAAATGGGGTAAGATACTTCAAAAAATCCTCTTTTATAACTCCCTGCACCATACTCAATATAAAGAAAGAAAATACAGTAGTTAGTGAAACAGAAATAACAGATTTGAGCTTTCTAAATAATAGAGCTATTAAAACACCTATTGCTACAAATATTAACTGAAGAAAGAATACTGTTAGAGAAATCATTAAAAACATAGCTATATCCAACTTTTTATCCGACATGATATAGCAAAAGGGGGTTACAACAAAGAGGTATATAATATTAGTAATAACAATCGATGCAAATACAGCAAGAAGCTTACTGGTAAGCACTGAAAATCTACTGACAGGTTTAGTCAATATAAAATCGGAGGTTTTATTCCTATATTCTTTTGATATTACGCCAATACCGAGATTGACGGCTTGTATTGCTGCACAGATCAAAACATACAATATCATAAATGAGTAAAAGCCAACCACTGAAAAGAATTTATCCAAATCAAGCCCCAAAGCGGTTAATAATCCCTGGGGATAGGTACTCAACAACTTACGCGTTTCTTCTTCACTTTGAGCAAAGGAAGGATATACAGCCATATAAAATATAACAATTAGACAAAGGGCAATGCTCCACTTAAGGACGGATTTCATGTTTGACCTAAGCTCAAACAAAAACATATTCATATACTATTCCTCCTTTTGATAGTAGTGAAGAAAGATTTCTTCTAAGTCCGGCTCTGCTACTGTGAAATTTTTGATATCGAGTTCAGTTAGTTTAGATATAATACTATTTAGATTCCCCTTATATAAGAAAGAGGCTTCCTTATCTTTTACTTTTAGATTGGTTACTCCCTCAATTGAGAAGAAATTAGGCATTATAAATGCGGCAGCTTCAACAGCAATCTTCTTATAAGAGCTTTCTTGAAGGGTGCTTATTTTCTCAACCTTTACAATTTTACCTTCTTTAATAATGGCAACACGGTCACACACCTTCTGAACTTCACTTAAAATATGGGAAGAGAACAGAACAGTTGCACCATTTTTATTTTCCTCTTTTATAAGTTCAAAAAAGGTTTGCTGCATAAGGGGGTCAAGACCGCTTGTTGGTTCATCTAGAATAATCAGTTTTGGAGAGTGCAACAATCCCTGCACTATACCAACCTTTTTTTTGTTACCAAAAGATAAGTCCTCTATCTTTTTATGTAAGTCAAGGTCTAGCGCTTTTGCGATATCAATCATCTTTTTGCTGCAATCCTTTTTATAAAAGGAGGCAGAGTATTTTAACAGATCAATTACCTTCATGCCATCATAGTAGAAAACTTCAGATGGTAGGTATCCAACATCTTTTAAAATCTCATTTGAATATTTAATACAGTCTTTACCGAAAATTGTGGCACTGCCGGCAGTTGGATAAATAAGTGCAAGTAAAGTCCTTATAGTAGTAGATTTCCCAGCTCCGTTAGGACCTATGAAGCCAAAAATCTCCCCTTCTTCTACACTAAAGCTCACATCTACAATACCTCTTGATTTCCCATAACTCTTAGATAGATTATTGATTTCAATAATGTTCATGACTTTAGCCCCCTCTATGCATATATATGTAAAACAAAACATTTTCTTACTAATCAGGCCAATTACATACTATTACTTATGAATATATCAGTCAATAAAAACAATATAATTTTGCAAACTTACAAATCGTAATTGTACTCATGAACATTATTATCTATAATTAATTTATTGATTATAGACGGAGGAAGTATATTGAATACTATAAAAAATAATACCAAGGTCCCTGGACCAATTGCGGCAGGATTCTTTTTCTCACTTACAACAATAATGTTGATATATATAGCGCCACTTATACCTGTAGAGAATGGATATCTAAGATCAGCGCTCGGTGAAATATTGCTTGTTTTACTGCCAGCAGTTTTGTTTTTGTTATTTGGTAAATATGATATTGTTCAAACTCTCAAACTTAAAGGAACCAAGCCAGTCCACTTTGTTTTGGTGTTCTTTATGATGATAACTGCTATTCCTATCGTAACTGTAATAAGTGCACTGGTATTATTTCTAACAAAGCTTGCATTCAATAGAACCTTACCTATAAATCAAATTCAGATACCTGATGTTGCTACGCTAATGGTTGCCTTGGCAGTAATAGGAGTAAGCGCTGCTGTATGTGAAGAGGTTTTATTTAGGGGCTTAATAACTAAAGGCTATGAGAAGCTAGGCACGGCTCGATGTATTGCTCTTACCTCAATACTCTTTGGAATATTGCATCGTGATTTTCAAAAGGCAATAGCTACTACAGTTTTAGGCTTTGTTATTGCAATAATTGTACATAGGACCAAATCTATATATGCCGGTATGCTGGCACACTTCGTTAACAATGCCAGTGTCGTATTAATAGTATTTTATTCAAAAAACCTAACCCAGAATGTTTCACCGGTAAGTGTATCAACTCAGTCTACACCTGCCTTAGATTTTAGTGCTTTACCTACAGGGGTTCTGGTGTTTGTTATAGTTTTTTATGCAATTTTATTTATGGGATTTGTATCAGTATTTACGGGGCTTATGTACGCCTTCCTTAGAAGTACTAGGGTGAAAAAATTAGACAACCAGTCTCTAGTACTTGACCTACAAACCCAGAGGGAAGAAACACATTTAGATGAGCAAGGTGAATATTTGCATTTACAATATGGATACCAACAAAAGCAAGAAAATTCACCAAATATAGACGTAGATTCACAAAATATAGACGTAGAGTCACAGAAGCTAGACACACAAATAGATATTCCAAACAATATAAACGCACAAAAAAAGCCCTCAAATCTTTGGGCTTGGATTGCACCTCTGCCAGGTGTAGTGCTTATTTTGCTCACCTTTACAAAGCAAGTGCTATATCTTTTAAATATTAAAGCTGGAGTGCTTTATGAGCTAATATCTTTTCTTAAGATTTAGAAATAATACCTTCTGTTTAGGCTTTAAGACTACGTATATCTATACCCGCTAAAACAAGACGCTCAAAATGACCAACTATTCTGGATGCCACGCGCTCTGTATAAAGCTCAAATAGTTTTTTTGCACCTAGGTTTGTTGAGATAATTGTTTTACAAGCACTGGTTCCGTTTTTTGCATATCTTGTATTTAAGATGTTTAATAACTCTGCATACCGTGCATCGCTTAATGATTCAGTCCCTAAGTCATCAATTATCAATAGTTCTACATTAAAAATACTTTGATACTTATCATCATTAAAAGCATCATCTCTAGACTGTCTCATTTTGTAGTTAGTAACAATATCAAATAGCTGTGGAGCAGATAAATACAATACGGTACGGCCATTTTCCATCAGCTCTCTGGCTATACAAAATGATAAAAAGGTTTTTCCTACTCCTGTTCTCCCACTGAAAAAGAGATTCTTTTGCTCTGGATTGTCAAAGTTATCAATAAAAGATATGCATATGTCTTTTACATTCTCTATGTTTTCTCTAGGTGAAATACTAATCCCGTACTTAGCAGAGTCAATTTCATCAGGGTAGAGAGACTCATCAAAATTTTCAAAGCTCTCATTACCGTTTAGATTAATATTGGACTGCTCAAATAATAATGAAATAACCTGCTGCTTGTAGCAGTAGCATCTTTTTGATCCAGACTCATCAGTCAAAAAGCCAGTATCACTGCAGAGCTGGCACTGATGGGGAGCACTAAGGTAATCAGGGTCAATATTATGCTCCTTGAGGATGTTTTGCTTTTTTGCTCTTAAGAAATTTATACTATTATTCATCTCCTCTAGCAGGGTTGATTTGTTAGCTCCATCTGTTAGCAGTAGCTTGTTATATTTAATGCCAAGTTTGCTTATTTCAGAGTCCAATTCTAAAAGAGCAGGGAGTCTATCATATAGCTCCGACTTCCTCTGCTGAACAATATCTGCTGACTGCTTTTGGCGACGCTCGTATTCTCTTTGAATGCTGTTATGAATATCCCTTATCACAGGTTATACCACCTATCCTTTATTTGCATTGGTAAAGAAGTTATCGTAATACTCTTCGTTATATTGGCGCTGTTCAAAGTTTTCTCTTTGGGAATCATTTTGTTTGTTAGGCTTTTGTTGTGTAGTAAAGGAGGATTTTTGGCTGCTCTCATAGCCAAGAATATCATTTACAGAGCATAACCCAAGCTCAAACCATTTTGTAAGTATACTGTTAATGTACTTAAAATCAGGGTTTGTCTTTCCCACTGTCTTTTTCAAGGCCAATTCAATTATATCAAACCCATACTTATAATCTGAAACCCACTTTTCAACAAGCTCATTTTCATACTCTGTGAGCGCTCTTCTAAGTCTGAGTTTTTTAATGATAGTTCCCTTAATACTCTTAATGTGTGCCATTTCTTCAAAGTGTTTCTCCAAATCAAAGAAATTCTTAATACCACGGCGATGCCAGTTAGCTGCAACTGCTTCAATATAGCTTTTATGGAATGCGTTATTATCGTAACAATACTTAAACAGTGTATACATTACATCTTCATCAAACTTATAAATATTAAACCAATTATCTATTGTAAGATACCAGGTTGGTGCCATAAGGCCTTGAAAGAACTTGGAGTTAATAGCTGCAAGCGTTTTATTTCGACTCTTATTTTTCTCAAAGTTTTCATTTGCCTGCTCCGGAGAGGACACACTTTTTAGCTTATACATTCTCTTTGTCTCAATATCCTTAAGGTCGTATAGCTGTATTTTATCCTCAATCCAGCTTATAATCTCGAGATTATCCAAACTTGTCAAAGCAGACTTTATATTATCAAGAGAAAGATTGAGTGTTTTTGACAATTCGTCAGTTGTTACTTTTTTACCGTGCTTACACAAAAAAAGCATGTACAAATACACCTTAACGCACATGCTGTCCATTGAAGGCATGTATTGACTTATAAATATATCTGCTACAGAAGTATCGGAATACAGCAGTGACTTGTTCTCTTCAAAATACATTATTTATTCCCCCATATTATATTTCATTATACACCAGTTAAAAAGAATTTGGGTAGTAAAAATTTGGGTGAAATACCAAGAGGCGCGTATTTCCCGGAAAGTTGCATTAATCCAATAATTTACAGTAACATTAATTCATCAGAATTTGCATATATATTGCAGAGATTAAAATAATGAATTCAGGTGAATAAATGGGGACAAGCACCAAAATACTAAAAAATAAAAAGTACCTAGTAGGAAAAAATAGAGTTAAAAGTACTAGACTATCGCTTGGCATTACCGGAGTAAACATTAAGAGGCGTAAGGCTATAAACATACTTAACTCAAAGGCAATATTGGTAACAATCATAGTAGTGGGAATTCTGATTGGAGTAACGCTTTATTTTGTTGACAACTTATTTATTAAGTCACATCACCAGGCTCCTGAGAAGAATGTGGCTGAAGCGTCTGTTCGGCTGCCTTCTGAGAATACTATTGATGATGCAGATTCACCCACAGAGGTAGATATCGATGGAGAAGAGGAATTATCCCAGTATCAGACAGTCTCTCCAGAAGTGCAGCAGATTAGATATAATAATGAAAGGTTTGGGTTTTTAATATCTTACCCAGATACATATGATAGCTTAAAAGTTAATGAAACCGAAGATGATATGTTGCTCACCTCTATTAGTAGTAAATATCTGCTAGAAATAAAGGCGGGGTATGATGCTGATATCAGCACACCACAAAGTCTATTAACCAAAGCAAAAAGAATTATCAATAATGTTATATGGGAGAACATAGAGAAGAATTGCTATGAATTAGAATATAAAAACCCAAAGGACAATACAAGTATGATACATGAGATTGGATATATATTAGAAGATAAGATTATATATATTTATTCCATGTTTCCTATAACTGAAAAGACAACATTTGAGGGATTTGCCAAAAGAATGATAAGTGAGTTAGATAATCAGCAGAGTAAGTAATAACATAAAATGTATAATATTATAGTATGTATACTATTTATATATTTGATAGAATAGGTTATGTAGGATATATATTTATTAAGATACGTGAAGATGTATTTATAAAGTGCGTTATGCAGAAGATGTATTTATAAAATGTGTTATGCAGAATATTTTTTATAGGAGCAAAAGATGACGAGAAAGCAAAAACTTTACGAATATTATTTGCCCAAAATCAAATGTTATGGTGCAGATTATCAGAAGCTTGGGTGGGAAAGCGCACATGCCCAATGTGTGAGATTTGATGCGTTAACAAGATTTTTAGATATTAATAAGAAAAGCATATTAGATGTTGGCTGCGGAACAGGCAACCTACTTGAATTTCTGAACAAAAGGTATGATGATATTACATATACCGGCATAGACATTCTACAAAGTATGATAGACTCGGCTTTACAGAAAGCTTTAAAAGGGACGTTTTTATGTACTGATATATTTGATAAGTGTCCATTTGAGGGTAAATCTTTTGATATAGTCCTTTGCTCGGGAATCTTCAACTTGAACTTAGGGAATAATCAAACCTTCTTGGAACAGGCTATAGAGAGATTCTTGTCATTATCTAGAGAAGCTTTTGCTTTTAATCTTCTTTCTGTAAAGTCTTGTGACAAAGAGAATAAATATTATTACTTCTCATCAGAAGAGGTCAAGCGTTATATAGAGCATAAATATGCTAGTAAATTGTTTGTATCTATAATAGATGATTATCTCAACAATGATTTTACAGTGGTGTGCAAACTTATTAAATAGAAATATCACAATTTAATTTATTTCTGCATTCGGAGGTCTATTAGTTTATAAAGCAAATCTTATGTTAACAATCCCTTTCAATCATGTCTTCAAATGACTATGTCAAAATTATTTGAATATTTTTTAAAATATGTGTTGACAATAATATACCGTCATGATATTATAAATAAGCCGTCAGCGACAAGCCAACGGCGAAGAGCTTAAAAGCCAGTTAAATCAAGGCTTGAGAGCAAATGGACTTTGAAAAGTAAACAGTGACAATAGTGTAAAGGAACTCGAAAAATTCCAAGTGAGAAATCACTTAAAAAATTGAGTAAACTTTTGCGAACT
>JAEXOY010000026.1 GCA_023439045.1 Bacillota bacterium
GCATCACCATATAATAAATATAGTGTAAATACATTTAGAAATTTAGGATATGAAATTAAAAAAGATAAGTTTAAATATGGTGGATTAAGAAGATATGTTTTAGCAAAAGAATTATAAAATAAAGAAATATGATGCTAGTGAGGACTTAGAGCCAAGTATAGAATAACTAGTATCATATTTCTTTATTTATTTATTTTTGTATAAATTCAAAGAAAAAATAGAAAAATAAAGATAATAGTAGTTATTAACAAATAATCATTTAATATAAGTTTATAATAAATGAAAAAAAAGTTGATTAATCCTTAGTAATTTAGTATGATATAATTAATTCAGAGTGAAATGATAAGATTTAATTAAGATAAATATTAATTGATATAAGGAGATGTAAAAATGAAAGACAGTTTATTAAATATAAATGAATTAAAAACTTCTGTAGAAGGTAAGGAAATATTAAAAGGGCTTAATTTAAATATTAATAAAGGTGAAGTACATGTAATTATGGGACCAAATGGTGCAGGTAAATCTACTTTAGCAAATACTTTGATGGCTCATCCTAAGTATGAAAGAGTTTCTGGTGATATCACTTTTGAAGGAGAAGATATAACAGAACTTAAGACTGATGAGAGAGCGAAGAAGGGATTATTCCTATCATTCCAAAGTCCAGAAGAAGTACCAGGAATAACAGTTGAAAACTTTATAAGAAGTGCAAAGATTGCAAAAGAAGGACAATTAATTAAGTACTTAAAATTTGATAAAGATTTAAAGAATAATATGAAAGATTTAAAGATGGATCAAGAATATTCAAAGAGATATTTAAATGTAGGATTCTCAGGTGGAGAAAAGAAAAAGAATGAAATTCTACAAATGCTTATGTTAAATCCTAAATTAGCAATTTTAGATGAAACAGATTCAGGATTAGATGTAGATGCTATAAGAGTAGTTTCTCAAGGAATTAGTATGTTTACTAATGAAGAAAATGCTGTACTTATAATAACTCATAATAATAAGCTTCTTGAAAACTTAAAACCAGATTATGTTCATGTATTAATTAACGGAAAGATAGTAAAAACAGGAGATGCTAGTTTAGCAGATGAAATTCAAAGAAACGGATACGAAGCATTTAGAGTAGAAGCTGTATAAGACGGAGGTGAATTAAGGTGGAAAACAAGAAAAAAACTTACGTCGAAGATGTAGAAAGAGGAATCTACGACGTAAAAAATGAAGATAGATTTGATTTTAAAGCTGATAAGGGATTGACAAGAGAAATAGTAGAAACAATCTCTAAAGAAAAAAATGAACCAGAATGGATGAAAGAGTTTAGATTAAAAGCTCTTGATGTATATAATAAAATTTCATTACCAACATGGGGACCATCATTAGATGAATTAGATATGGATAATATAGTAACTTATGTTAGACCAAAAACTAAGCTAAATGGCACATGGGAAGAAGTTCCAGAAGATATCAAAAAAACTTTTGATCTTTTAGGAATTCCAGAAGCAGAAAAAACTTCATTAGCTGGTGTAGGAGCACAATATGATTCAGAAGTTGTTTACCACAGCATTAAAGAAGATTTAGTTAAGCAAGGTGTAGTTTACACTGATATGGAAACTGCAGTTAGAGAATATGAAGATATAGTTAAAAAGTATTTCATGAAGTGTGTAGCTCCAAGTGATCATAAATTTGCAGCCCTTCATGGAGCAGTTTGGTCAGGTGGATCATTTGTTTATGTACCAAAGGGAGTACATGTAGATATTCCATTACAATCATACTTTAGATTAAACTCACCAGGTGCAGGACAATTTGAACATACTTTAATTGTAGTAGAAGAAGGAGCAAGTTTACACTTTATAGAAGGATGTTCAGCACCTAAATATAATGTAACTAATTTACATGCAGGTTGTGTTGAATTATTTGTTAAAGAAGGTGCTACTTTAAGATATAGTACAATAGAAAACTGGTCAAAGAATATGCTTAACTTAAATACTAAGAGAGCTATAGTTGAAAAGAACGGAACAATTGAATGGGTATCAGGTTCATTTGGATCTAGAATATCAATGCTATACCCAATGAGTATATTAAAGGGCGAAGGCGCAAAAGCTGAATTTACTGGAGTATCTTTTGCAGGAAAAGGCCAAAACCTAGATACAGGTGCAAAAATAATTCACGCAGCACCAAATACTTCTTCAACAATTAATTCAAAATCTATTTCTAAAAATGGAGGAGAAGCAACTTATAGAGGAGTAGTTAAGGTAAATGCAAATGCTTATAATTCTAAATCAGTAGTATCATGTGAATCATTAATGTTAGATAATAGATCTAAATCAGATACAATACCTGTAATAGAATTATTAAATGATCATGATGAAAAATCACATGAAGCTAAAATTGGTAAGATTAGTGATGATACAATATTCTACTTAATGAGTAGAGGTATTTCAGAAGAAGAAGCAAAATCAATGATAGTAAGAGGATTCGTAGAACCTATATCAAAGGAATTGCCATTAGAATATGCCGTTGAAATGAATAACTTAATTAAACTTGAACTAGAAGGGAGCATAGGATAATGAGTAGAAATATAAG
>JAEXOY010000038.1 GCA_023439045.1 Bacillota bacterium
ACATGTAACTTTTTTAGTTCCTCATCAGTCATTGTATATATCATTCCCTAAGATTACCATTATTTATGATAGGGTGAAATAATCATACGATAATCTTAAGGGTGAAATTATCACAAACTAAAGACAGATATAAAATATCATTTATTTACAATTTACGTACCGCGTATTATAATTACACAGATAGCAATTTTTTAGGAGTGTAATAAAATGAATTTGCAACCAAACTATGGGATTCAAGTATCGAGAGGGTTCAGACACAAACCAGGAAAAAGGTTCCTCAATTGTTTGCTACAAGAATGGCTGACAATTTTAACTTTTTTGATTCTTTTATTTAAATCAATTGTATTAATGGGTTTTGTTTATAGTTCTGATCAATCTGTTATTGACATAGGAAAGGGCATAGATAATATAACATTAATGCCTATTTGTGCAGTTATATTGATTACAATAGTATCTTTGAGCTATTTGGCAAAAGGAAAAGGTCGGCTATGGTTACTACTTATACTGAACTTTCTTGTATCTGTGCTATTTGTATTTGATGCGGTATACCTTAGAGCTAGCGGAAACTTTTTGTCAACTCAGCTGCTTAAGCAAACTGGTAATTTGAATAATCTGTGGGATAGCATTTTTGCTATGTTCAGACCGTGTGACATTATATTCTTTGTTGATATCCCGATATTATTAGCTATTTTGATTTTATTTAGAAAGCTTAACTACACTTCACCACTATTTAGAGAACTAAAATCTAGGATGATTGCATTTGCAATTACTCTTATAGTGCCTATATGTTTCATAGTAGCTAGTTATTTGGCTTTAAATGTCTATGGAAACAATAAGAATGCCTATATATTTTACACTCATTGGAATCCGGCACAGACTATATGTAATACTTCCCCTTTTGGGTATCATCTTTATGATGTTTATGTCTTTTTTGCTGATAATAAGCCATTAAATATATCAGAAGATAAAAAACAGGATATTCAGTCTTTTTTGGATAACAAGAATGAAGACTTGCCTGATAATAAGTATAAAGGCATATACAAGGGAAAAAATCTTTTAGTTATACAGGTTGAATCACTTGAAAACTTTGTTATAGGTCAATCTATCGATGGGCAGGAGATTACCCCTACTTTAAATAAGTTAGTTAAAAATTCGTTGTATTTTGATCAGTATTATACTCAGATAAATGAGGGTACCAGCTCGGACGCAGATTTATTGACAAATACTTCGGTTTTTCCAGTGAGAAAGGGCAGTACATTCTTTAGATTTCCATATACGACCTACAATTCACTGCCTGACTTGTTCAATAAAAAGGGATATACTACAACGGCTATACACCCTGATAACGGTGAGTATTGGAACTGGCTGGAAGCTCTAAAAAATATGGGTTTCCAAAATTGTATAGATGCAAAAAGTTTCAATATGGACGAGATTATTTATCTTGGTCTTAGCGATGGTTCATATCTACATCAGGTAAAACCAATGATTATAGAGCAGAAGCAGCCATTTTATACCTTTATGATAACCATGACTAGCCATTCTCCATTTGAATTACCAGAACATCACAAGCAGTTAAAATTGCCAAGCTACTTGGCAGATACCAGGCTTGGAGGTTTCTTCCAATGTATTAGGTATACTGACCATTATCTTGGAATTTTCCTAGATGAGCTTGACAAAGCAGGGATTTTAGATAATACTGTTGTGGTGATACAAGGTGATCATACCTCAGTACACAAGTATTTTAATGATCAGATAAAAAGTATAGAGCCTTCTCAAGATTGGTGGCTTGACAATGATTTTAGGATACCACTAATCATATATGAAAAGGGGCAGACTCCAGAAAAAATATCAACAGTTGGTGGACAAGTAGACTTGATGCCCACGTTAGCGTATCTATTTGGGTTTGATAAAGAGGAGTACCAGCATACTGTGTTTGGAAGAAATCTCTTAAACACCAAGAAGAACTTTGCAATGTTGTCAAATGGTGAGTTTCGAGGAACATTGACTAAAGAAGAGCAAGAGAAAATGCTCAACGGCCTGGAATATGCTGATATTGCAATTCGCTCTGACTTTTATAAAAAATAATGTGGTTTCTATGGAATAACAAATAAACATACTTTAAGAGGTTGAAGTGAAAAATATAATACTTATTGGTATGCCAAGTGCTGGTAAAAGCACAGTTGGTGTTATACTTGCTAAGAATATTAAAAAGGACTTTTTAGACACCGATGTATTAATACAGAATCAACAAGGCTTGCTATTGCAGGATATTTTAGATAAGTTTGGAACGGGATATTTTATCAAAGCTGAACAGGATACAATATTATCTCTTGATACACAAAATACTGTAATTGCAACGGGCGGTAGTGTAGTTTACAGCCAAAGTGCTATGGAACATTTAAAAAATAACGGCATTATTATTTATCTTAAGATAGACATACACAGTATAGTAAAAAGGCTCAATAATATTAATACTAGAGGTATAGTGTTAGGCAAGGGACAGACATTATCCGACATATACAATGAGAGAAAATATTTATATGAGAAGTATGCGGATATTACTGTTGAATGTTCTGAGCTAAGTATTAGTGAGACAGTGGAGGAGATTCTCCAAAAACTTGATAAGTACGGCTCCACGCAGATAAATTAAGGCTGGTGGAGCCTTTTTTAAACATTTTTTATTTACAGACTAAAAAAATATGAAAACAACTTGCTCTTATTTATTGGCTGGCTCCCATTTACACCTTACAGGTGATACAATTGCATTTTCCTTTTTTAATTGAGCAAAGGCCTTATCTATTTCTTTTCTGTCTATGCCAGTTAGCTTTTCAACCTCTCCTGCGCTAATAGGTTTTCCTGCCGATTTCATAGCATCAATTACTTTAGCTTTAATATCATCCAACCAAATCACCTCCTATATTATCTAATATTTGCGTTAATGGTATTTATTATTAAGAAAGAAATTGTTAATTTATTTTGCTTAATATTATAAAAATTGTTAGTTGATTGATTTTAGGTTAATAAAGAATTAGTTTATTTGCGTTCATTATCAATAAAGAAAAGGATTTGTATTTATAAGATATATAATTTAACAAAAACCGTAAAAGTATGATATAATTTTAGAACAAATGTTTTGGAAAGGAATGATAGCAACGTGGATTTATTCACAGGCTTAAACAAAGAACAAAAGCAGGCTGTTAGCCATTGCGATGGCCCATTACTGGTGTTGGCGGGGGCAGGTTCCGGTAAAACCAGAGTATTAACGCACAGAATCGCAAACTTAATCGACACACACAAGGTTTATCCTTCAAATATACTTGCAATTACTTTTACAAATAAGGCAGCCCGAGAAATGAGAGAGCGTATTGATTCTCTTATTGGTGCACTTTCAAATGATATGTGGGTAGGTACATTTCACTCTATATGTATCAGGATACTTAGACGAGACATAGAAAAGCTTGGCTATGATAGAAGCTTTGTAATTTATGATACTGCTGACCAGACAACAGTTATAAAAGAATGTTTGAGAGAGCTTAATATAAACGAAAAGAATTTTCCTCCAAAGAGTGTTTTGGAGACTATCGGGAAGCAAAAGGACGAGCTTATAGATGCTGTCAGGTTTGAGAGTTTATATGCTTCAGATTTCCGTATGGGGAAAATTGCAAAAATATATTCTCTTTATCAAAAGAAGTTAAAAAGAAATAATGCGCTGGACTTTGACGATATTATTATGAATACTATCCGCCTATTCAAGGAAAATCAAGAGGTCCTTGACTATTATCAGCGCAGATTTAGATATATTCTGGTAGATGAGTATCAGGATACCAACACAGCGCAATATACACTTGTTAGGCTACTTTCAGAGGCTCATGGAAACTTATGTGTTGTTGGAGACGATGACCAGAGTATCTATGGCTGGAGGGGCGCAAATATTAGAAACATTCTAGACTTTGAGAAGGACTTCAACGATTGTACTGTTATAAAGTTGGAGCAGAATTATCGTTCTACACAGACTATACTGGATGCGGCAAATGAAGTTATTGCAAATAATAGCGGAAGAAAGAGAAAAAAGCTCTGGACGGACAACAAGGGTGGCAGTAAAATTGTACTTATTGAAAATGACAATGAGCACGAAGAGGCAATGAATACTGCTAGAGAGATAAGACGTTTGATAGATGAGGAAAGCCGCAGCTACAAGGATTTTGCTGTACTCTATAGAATAAATGCCCAATCACGTGTACTAGAAGAAATGTTTATGAGAGAAGGCATCCCATATAAAATAATTGGCGGTCAAAAGTTCTATGATAGAAAAGAAATAAAGGATATTATAGCTTATTTGAGGTTGATACAAAACCCAGCTGATAATGTTAGCTTAAAGAGGGTTATTAATGTTCCTAAGAGGGGAATTGGTGATACAACTGTAGACAATGCAGAGAGCATTGCCAGTCAAATGGGCATGTCACTGTTTGGTACCATTTCAGATGCGCAGGAAATACCTGGTTTAGCTAGGGCTGCAAGTAAACTTACCTCTTTTGTAACTATGATAGAAAAATTGAGGACAATGAGTAAAGCTGTAGGAATTGCAAGTCTGATGGATGCAGTAGCTCAGGATACTGGAATACTCAGGGAGTATGAGACAGAGAATTCTGTTGAGTCACTAACTAGGATAGAGAATATAAAGGAATTGAAGTCGGTTGCTCTGGAATTTGAGAAAATTAGTGAAGATAAAAGCCTAGAGGAATTCCTAGCACACATATCATTAGTATCTGATATTGATAATCTTGAGGGTGAGCAGGACTATGTTGTATTGATGACAATGCATAGTGCAAAGGGCTTGGAATTCCCCGTTGTGTTTATTCCGGGCATGGAGGAAGGCGTTTTTCCTGGATACAGGGCAATGACAGAAGGGCCTGACCAGCTTGAAGAGGAACGTAGATTATGCTATGTTGGCATAACAAGAGCGCGAGAAAAGCTATATATGTCCAATGCAAAGTTTAGAACCTTGTTTGGTAACTCAAGCTATAATAGGCCGTCCAGATTTATTGCTGAAATACCGGAGGAGCTTGTAGACAATGTTTCCAAGGTAAAAAACGGTTTTAGCAGCGATTTTTCGTTTGGCAGTGGGAGCAATACTGGTTGGAGTTCAACTCAAAGTTGGAGTAGAAATCAAGGTTATAGCGGCAATCCACCTTGGAGTACGACAAGAACTTCGGGTAATGCACAAACCTCCAGTACAGGACAAAGTTCAAGTGCGGCACAAACCTCAGCCAGCACTTCTAAAGTTGGTTCGGGCAGCCTCAATGATTTGCTAAAGTCAAATTTTGTGACGAGGGGCTTTGGTACTCAAAATCCTAGTGCTAGTAATGCTAGCTCGTCCAAGACTTCAGTAGCGGATAAGCTGTCTATTGGTGACAGGGTTGCTCACAAGAAATTTGGGAATGGTACTATTTCAAAGGCTACAGCAGATGGGGCAGACCAAATACTAGAGATTCAGTTTGACAATGTAGGAATGAAGCGCCTTATGGCTTCTATGGCTAATTTGAAGAGAATATAAACAGCACTCAAAAAGGAATAGCACATAATTGTTTTTGAATGTGTAAATTGTATAAATTAAGAAATATATGATTATAGCTGCTTGGTATGGCAGCTATAATCATATATATAAGCAACCCTTATTCTCCATGATTACTTCAGCAAAAGCATCTGCAATTTGAGCATCAAATTGGGTATTTTTGCACCTCTTAAGTTCTTCAGTAGCCTCAAGATAAGTCATTCTCTTGTTATATGGTCTATTTGAGGTCATAGCATCGAAACTATCCACAACAGACAATACCCTTGCTAAATAAGGGATTTCCTCTCCTTTCAACCCATATGGATATCCCCTTCCATCATATCTTTCGTGATGGTGAAGAATAATAGGAGCTATATTCTTCAATGGCTTAACAGGCCGAATGATTTCTTCTCCGCTTTGAGGATGCTGTTTAATGATTTCCCATTCCTCCTTACTTAGGGGCATTTTTTTAACTAAAATTTCTTTTGAAACATTTATTTTTCCAACATCGTGCATATACGCACCATATATGAGCTGTTTCTTTTGTGTCGGGCTCAGATTAAGCTTATTTGCAAGCAACTTACAATAATAAACTACTCTCTCTACATGACCATAAGTATATCTATCTTTAGCATTAATGACGCTTATCAAGGTTTTTATTGTGCTAACAATCTCAATGTGGTTTTCATCGATATCTTTCTTTATATCGTCGAGTACGGAGGTGTAGCTCTCAACCCTGTTTTTATTAAAGAATTTAGCTCTATAAAGTGCATCATCAGCACTCTTAATTAGTTCCATATCACTTTTGGCCTTTTCAGGGTATATTGAGACACCTATAGATATTGTGAGTTTACCGTTAGGTTGATTTTCTTCACCATAAAAAGGTGTGGCCTCAGTTGTTTTTCTTATCTTTTCAGCAATTCCCAAAGCCTCTTTTTCACATGTATTAGGCAAAATCATTGCAAATTCTTCTCCCCCATACCTTGCCGCAATGTCATGTTCTCTTGATACATTTTTCAATATACAGCCAATAGTCTTTATTACCTCATCACCCATTTGATGTCCGTAAACATCATTATAGTTTTTAAAAAAATCTATATCCATAAAGAGTACACATACCGATTGATGATTTTCATCGCATACTTTTATACATTCTCTCAATGAATCATAAAAATATCTATGATTATATAGTCCTGTGATACCGTCCTCACACGCTAAAGATTTTAGTTCATTAATATTTTCATTAGCGATTTTTACATAATAGCCTAAAATCCAGCTTGAAAGTAAGAATACACCTGCTAGAATTAAATCTTGCTGAAAATATTTATTAATTTCAGCATCCCTTAGAAAAATAATATCAATAAACAGGATTGAAAATGAAGAAATAACAGAGAAAATAAGGCCGGGTTTGTATCCTAGCTGTATTGTTGCAGTTATTATCAAAAATAATAATATAAACTTGAATTGGCTCTTATAAGCGCCAGAAAAAATAATTGCAATTATAAATATTATCATAAGTATAACATTTTCTATTATTCTTATGGAAAATTGATGCTTTTGATCAATTTTATTAATAGTAGAAAATGTCCATATGAAATACACTAAGGTCAGTATTAAACAGCTCACCAAAAAAAGCTGAAAATAGAAGTAATTATTGCCTTCAAGAACATTTGTTACCATATTTTTTTCAGTAAAGTATTGAAAAAAAGCAATACTTGAAAGCAATAATGCGGCTACTTTAACAACAGATATAATATCGGATATTTGTTTTGAATGGCATGTTTTCATAGTAGCAAAGCTCCTTTATAGCTACGGAATTTTATGTAAACGTTTATACTCTCAAAAGGGTTTTTAGAGGCATTAGCTTAAGACCAGTACTATACTGGTCTTAAGCCCCTATTTACTTAGCTTATTCATCTCTTAAGCAAATAGGTTCATTTGGCTGGTATGCCAACCAAATGCATGCCGATGAGGCCACAAGAGCAGCAACCATAGTCATTATTGTAGCTGCTAGAGTAAATAAGTACTTTTTCATTGATTACGCCTCCTTTCATGGCTTTTAATGATAGCATCTATATATATAAATATAAGATGGCCTCCGCGAGTTAGTGTAAATACTTGCCAAGTCATTCCGAGGCATATACAGAATGAAATTGTATTAAAAAACATTATATTGGTTTTTAGATAGACAAAAATATTTATAGTTATAATTAATAAATAAACAACCAACACGCAAAGTGAAGCTATTTTTAATCTATGCTTCTTCTTTGTTGTTTTTATCGGTTTCTGCGGACTATCTATCGGTGCTAACTTATAAATCAAGTAAAAAGCCAAGGCAAAGGTTACAAGTATAATAACAATTAGTACCCATAAATGTAAGAAAGGCTGCACTACATAAGTGCTAAAGGCAGCCACTCCAACAGCTATTATAGTACCTATGACTGCACATACCGTTGGTGAACTAGCATGTGCACCACCAGAGTATTTTCTTAGTATGCTTATACTAAAAGCAACAATAAGTGTCTCTGGTAAGACATTAAATATAAGTGCGAAGATAACTATTAATCCAAATGAAAAAATTGTTTGTAAGCAAGCCACTATTCCGTATGCAACGACTTCTTTTTGATCATCATTGAGGGTAATTTCTGCACTGATTTTTTCTGATAATGTTTTGGCTAATTGCTCAATTCTATACATGCCAATTTATCTGTCTTGTGAAGCCTGTAATAGTATAAACCCGTAACTATTCCGAAAATCAGCAGTGCAGGAAGTCCATACAGTGTTTTCAAAATTGGATCTCCCATTATAGCATTTAGATTTAGTCTAAGTACAAAATTAATAAATAAAATGGTTATACCCTCACAGATAAAGCAGAGAAGAAATGCAACAATACCAGCTCTTATGGATTTGACGGTATCAATTTTACATATACCTATTGCTATTATTATTAAAGAAATTAATCCAATAACAGTATTTATTCCGTATTGAATTGGAAGGGACCTTATAAGATATTCAGAGATCCAAAATACACCGCTAGCAATTAAGTATCTTTTTAAATTAATAGCTGTTCTAGTAAATGTATAAACCGCAAACACAAATAAGAATTCTTCTGGTATACCCCTAACAATAAACTCGAATAGCGTAATTTTAAGCATATTAGGTAGCCCGTCCTTTCATAGTTTTTATTGAATCATATATAATTATAAAAGTGAAAAGCCTTATAAATATATCACCAACGCTTAGAATGCTATATCCTATATCAAATATATCTGTTAGAAACTTAAGCTTAGTATTACTATCACCTAAAATATGTATATCATTAACCTTTTTGAATGAATCGGGTTTTACATAGCCAGTTATATATGACAAAGAAGGGTATACTGGCATTTTGCCACCATTATAAAACATTGCAATTTTGTTAAGCAGTGACCCTGCAAATATTGCCAATGAGCCCCAAATTGCGCTTTTATACAGTTTTAGCTTCAGAATTAGTGGTATAAATGATAAAATATACAAGGTTTCAATTATTGAAGCATACTGTATAGCCCCATAATAACCTAATAAAATTTTAATGTTTAAGAATATATAATATACTGTAAAAATAAGTGGCGGATAAATCCACCATATTGTAAATACTGGTTTGATTTGATTGCCTTTAATCTTTGCAAAAAGGAAAGCGAACAATATAGTTTCAAGCATAAAAAATCCTCATTATGTAAAGTTTATTATACCCATATTGCAACATTTGTCGAACCATTTGACATTGATTGATATTATTTTATCATATTTATGTAAATACATCTACTAATTTTCTATGTTTATTCATTTCATATTGAGTGGACTAGAATTCAATTACTTTATTTAGTACTATTGACTAGTAAGTTAAAATAAAATATAATAAATACAATTTACTGATTTACTAATTTACCAATTTAGCAAGATAAAGCAAAAAAGAGTATTTTTTTGTAATATCAACTTATAAATAGTCAGTCTTAATAGTTAAAAATTTACGTTAATATAAGGTGGAGGTCAATTATGTCAAAGTGGAAGATCTATACTCCGGACGGAGTGCAAGACATTTTATTTGATGAGTGCTATACAAAGAAAGATATTGAAATGAATATCAGAGACTTATTCAGAGCGTATGGCTTTAATGAGATTGAAAGTCCTACTATCGAGTTTTTTGACGTTTTTTCTTCAGAGATTGAGCATTTTGCTCAGGAATCCATGGTGAAATTTTTCGACCAGAAGGGTAGAATTCTAGTGCTTAGACCGGATATAACTGTTCCAGTAGCCCGAATTACTGCTACAAAAAATGCCAATGTTAGCCTTCCTATCAAGTATTCATACATTGGTAACGTTTTTAGATTTAACGAGGTTGGTGGGGGAAGACAGAATGAGTTCACTCAAGCTGGTGTAGAAATTGTAGGAGATTCTTCCGCTGAGAGGGACGCAGAAATAATAGCAATGGCAATAAAAACATTACAGACTGCTGGATTAACTGATTTTAAGATTGATATAGGGCAAGTAGAGTTTTTTAAGGGCCTGGCCGAGGACGCAGGCTTTACTTCTGAGGATATGGAGAAAGTAGCTAGACTTATAGATAGAAAAGACTTTGTTGCAGTATCTGAGGTTATGAATAAGTATGAGATGGATAACGTATTAAAGGATCTATTCCTAAAGCTTCCAGGGATGTTTGGTTCTATAGAAGTTATTAACGAAGCCAAGGAGAAGACATTAAATGTCCGTTGTCTTAACGCTCTTGCAAATATAGAAGAGGTAATATCCATTCTCGGTGATTATGAACTTTCGGATTACATATCAGTTGACCTTGGTATGCTAAAAGGGTTAAATTATGATACAGGTATTATTTTCAGAGGATTTACTAATGGAATAGGTTTCCCAATATTATCTGGTGGGCGATATGATGCACTTACTGAGAGTTTTGGAAGAAGCTGCCCCGCAACAGGTTTCTCATTGGGCATCAACATGCTGATGACCGCACTGGAAAAGCAATCACTTCTCAACAAAAAACCTGCCTGCGACACGCTAGTGTGCTACACAAAAGAAACAAGAAAACTCGCATTCAAGCTAGCCGACAGCTTTAGACAGTCGGGCCTCAAAATAGATTCACTGCTTTGTGAAGAGGGAGAACAGCAAGGCGTTGAATATGCTAAAGCTAGAGCTATCAATGGCCTGATATTTATTGTCGGCAATGATAACATCAGTGTTTTGGATTTATTAAACAATACCGTTAATACCACAAGTATACGTGAGCTTTTAAAATAGCTTGGTTTTTTGACAGTGATATATAGTTCAAAGAGGGTTATAAAAAAGTATAGAATTAACTAATAGAATTGAGGGATTATATGAGATATTTAACTATTGCCCTTTCGAAGGGGAGACTTACCGAGCTTTCAGTAGAATTGTTCGAAGCTATTGGAATAGATTGTACAGAATTAAAAGCATCATCTAGAAAGCTGATATTGCACGACGAGAAAAATAAGATTAAGTTCTTTCTTGCAAAGCCTGCAGATGTTCCTACATATGTCGAATACGGAGCAGCTGATATAGGAATTGTTGGTAAGGATACGCTGCTAGAAGAGGGCAGGCATCTTTATGAGGTGCTGGACCTTGGGTTTGCAGCATGCAGAATGGCACTTGCGGGACCTGCTGACATGGCAGGCAAAATTGATGAATTAAATATTAAAAGAGTAGCTACTAAGTACCCTAATATTGCAAGGAACTACTTTGAAAATAGCAGAAGAGAAAGTGTTGAAATAATTAAGCTGAACGGTTCTGTTGAGCTTGCGCCTCTCGTTGGTCTTTCAGAGGTAATAGTTGACGTTGTTGAAAGCGGCAGAACGCTAAAGGAAAATGGTCTGATAGTGCTGGATACAATCGCTGACATCAGTGCAAGAATGGTAGTTAATAGAGTGAGCATGAAGATGGAAAATGAGAGAATTCAGAGCATAATTGATGGAGTGCGTATGCAGCTCAATAAAAAGTAGTGCTTGAGAGGTTCAAGCTAAAAACATGTGGGTTTATTAGTCAAATGCTAAGATAAATAAGCAGATTTATGAAATATTGAAAAATGGGGTGCTAAAATGTTGAACAAACTTGATTTAAGGAACGGGAACACACAGCAAGAGGTAGAATTATACAACAAGCTTTCCGGAAGAACCAGCGCAAATAATAATAATGATGTAATGAACATTGTAATGGATATTATAAAAAGTGTTCGCGAGGATGGAGATAAGGCACTTTATAAATATACGCAGAAATTTGATAAGGCAGACTTGACGGGATGTGGTATTAGAGTATCAAAACAGGAAATTGAGGATGCCTATGGTAAGGTTGACGCTGAGCTTATAGGCACTATAAAAAAAGCTCAAAAAAATATAGCTGAATTTCATCAAAAACAGCTTCAGAATAGCTGGATTGACACTAAGCCGGATGGAACCATGCTCGGTCAGTTGGTAAGCCCAATAGAGAGTGTTGGTTTATATGTTCCAGGTGGAACGGCACCTCTTATTTCATCAGTGCTAATGACTGCTGTTCCTGCTAAGGTTGCTGGTGTAAAAAGGCTTGTTATGTGTACACCTCCAGCTGCTGATGCTACTACAAACCCTGCAATGCTTGTGGCTGCAGATATTGCTGGTGTAGATGAAATATATAAGCTAGGAGGAGCGCAAGCGGTAGCTGCGCTAGCATATGGCACAGAGAGCATATTTAAAGTTGATAAGATTGTAGGACCGGGCAATGTATTTGTTGCCACTGCAAAGAGGCTTGTATTTGGGGACTGTGATATTGATATGTTTGCGGGCCCGAGTGAGATTTTGGTTATTGCAGATAATACTGCAACACCTTCATATATTGCAGCTGATTTATTATCACAGGCGGAACACGACAAGCTAGCGTCCTCCGTATTGGTTACTGACTGCGAAGAGCTAATAGACCGTGTTGAAGAACAAATAAAAAATCAGCTAGAGGTTCTATCAAGAAATCAGATAACTGAGTGCTCCCTTAGGGATTATGGATATGCTATTTTGGTAGATAACCTGGACGAGGCTATACGGGTATCAAATGGTATTGCACCAGAACATTTGGAGTTATGCACAAAAGAGCCACTATCTCTGGTTGGGAAGATAAAAAATGCGGGGGCTATCTTTGTAGGAGAGTATTCTCCTGAGCCTTTAGGAGATTATTTTGCTGGACCCAGCCACGTATTGCCTACCAGCGGAACAGCTAGATTCTCTTCCCCTGTCAACGTGGATCAGTTTATCAAAAAGTCCAGCTTGATATATTACAACAAAGAAGCATTGAGCAAGGTTTCAGAGGACATTGTTAGGTTTGCTCAGGCTGAATTGTTGGACGCACATGCAAATGCAATCAGTGTAAGAATGGCGAAGTAAATTTTCTAAGTATACTATAACAGCTTTTGCGTAATAAAAGGAGAAACAACTTATGATAGAACAATTAATAAGACCTGAACTCAGGTCGTATATCCCATATGATGCAAATCAGCAGCCATACAAGGTAAAACTTGACGCTAATGAAAGCCCATTTAACATGCCAGAAAATGTTAGAATAAAGTTAGCGGATTATATAAAAGACAATCCAGAGTTATACTTATATCCAGACTCTGATTCAAACGAGCTGAGAAATCAGCTGGCAGAGTACTGGAATATCAGTAAGGATGGGATATTGGTGGGCACTGGCTCAGACCAGCTAATACAAGTTATAACCAATGTTTTTATTGGCTGTGAGGACAAAGTTCTTTTTCCAGCCCCTTCCTTCAGCATGTATAAGGACGCTTGTATTATAGCGGGGGGAATTCCGGTTAAATATACTCTTGGTATTGATAATGGATATAGTTATTCAAAGGAATTAATTAAACAGGCTTACGATGAAGAGCATCCCAAGCTTGTGTATATCTGCAATCCCAATAATCCGACAGGCAATATTATGAGCAAAGAGGATGTTCTAGATATTGTAAGGTATTGTAATAAAGCAATAGTGATTGTGGATGAAGCATATGCTGAGTTCTGTGATGTTTCCGTAATTCCATATATTAATCAATATGAAAACCTTTTGGTACTCAAAACCTTTTCCAAGGCATATGGCCTTGCAGGGTTACGATGTGGTTACAGTCTATCATGTGCCAAACTTGCCAAGGCAGTAAAGATTGCAAAACCACCCTACAATATCAGTTCATTATCCCAAAAAATCGCCATGCTGATGTTAGAAGAACAAAAGGATATCCAGAGTAAGGTAGACTACCTCAACCGTGAAAGGGATTGGCTATCTACAGAAATATCCAAAATAAATGGAGTGAAAGTATACCCTTCATATGCTAATTTCTTATTGGTAAAGATAGAAAACAGCGTTGACGTATATAAAAGGTTGTGTGAAAAGGGTATTTTGGTCAGAGCATTTGGAACAAACCCACTGTTGTATGACTGCCTTCGTTTAAGCATAGGTACTCATGAGCATAATACCATTTTGCTTGATGAACTAATATCTATCTGCTATAATAAATAAGCGAACATTTTAATAAAATGATTGAAAATAGTTCGGAATGTAAAATAAAGGAGGAATACATTTGCGAGAGGGAATAGTAAACAGAAACACTAAGGAAACACAAATAAAAGTGGAAATCAATCTCGACGGCAGGGGCGATAGTAATGTAAATACTGGTATAGGTTTTTTAGACCATATGCTTGTACTCTTTTCAAAGCACGGATTCTTTAATTCAATCATTGATGTTGCAGGTGATGTTCACGTTGACTGTCACCACACTATTGAGGACACAGGCATTGCACTTGGCAAGGCTATAAAACAGGCTGTTGGAGACAAGAAATCTATTAAGCGCTACGGTAGTTCTTTTGTTCCAATGGACGAGGCTCTTGTACAGGTTGTATTGGACATTAGCGATAGACCATATTTAGTTTTTGATGCCCAAATGACAGCGCCAATGGTTGGCCAGTTTGATACTCAAATGGTAGAGGAATTTTTCAGGGCAGTAGCAGTAAATGCTGGTCTGACACTACATATCAGGCTTATACATGGTAAGAATTGTCACCATATAATTGAAGCAATGTTCAAAGCTTTAGGAAAGGCATTGGACGAAGCAACACAATATGACAGTAGAATTGTTGGAGTAATGTCAACAAAAGGGGTTCTTTAAAGAATTCTTTTTAGATATTTTTATAACCATTAACTTATATTTATTGTAAAATTGGAGGGCCGAAGATGCTGATCAACAACACAGATTTTATCAAACTCCCTTTATTCATCAAGGGAAAGGTCAGAAATGTATACGATTTAGGGGATAAACTACTTATAGTGGTAACGGACAGAATTTCTGCATTTGATGTAGTATTTGATGAGTTAATCCCAAACAAGGGTAAGGTTTTAAATAGCATTTCTGCATTTTGGTTTGATTATACAAAGGATGTAATAGGAAATCACGTAATCACTACTGACGTAAATGAATACCCTATGGGACTTTCTGAATTCAAGGAAGAGCTAGAGGGCAGATCAATGCTAGTAAAAAAGGTTGAGATGCTTTCTGCAGAATGTATAGTAAGAGGCTATCTTGAGGGGTCAGGGCTCAAGGAATACCAGCAAACCGGAACAGTATGTGGCATAAAGCTGCCGTCTGGACTAAAGCAGGCTGACAAGCTGCCTGAGCCAATATTCACTCCATCAACCAAGGAATCGGAAGGTCACGATATCAATGTTTCCTTTGAATATCTATGTGATAAGATTGGTGTAGAAATGGCAACCAAGCTAAAAGAAGCAAGCATCAATCTATATCTTAAGGCGAGCAAGCACGCTGAGAGCAAGGGACTGATACTTGCAGATACAAAGTTTGAGTTTGGAATAATAGATGGAGAGTTAGTTGTAGCTGATGAAATGTTTACACCTGATTCCTCTAGATTCTGGGCAATGGATGACTACCAGCCAGGCAGAGCTCAGAAAAGCTTTGATAAGCAGTTCTTGAGAGAGTATTTGGAAACACTCGATTGGAACAAGCAACCACCTGCACCGAAACTACCGCAGGATGTTATTGATAATACTGCTGCTAAATACATAGAAGCATATGAAAGACTGACTGGTAAATCATTTTAAAAGGTTGGATAAGCTATGATAGCAATAATTGATTATGGAGTGGGAAATCTAGCTTCGGTTAATAAGGCTTTCAGTTTTATAGGCGAACAATCTATTATCACGGCTGACAAGAATGAAATTTTGTCAGCCGATGGTGTTATTCTGCCTGGAGTTGGAGCATTTGCCGATGCTATGCAAGGTTTGGTTAACAGTGGAATGGTTTCAACTATAAAGCAGGTAGCTAATAAGGGAACTCCACTTTTAGGTATTTGTCTGGGTATGCAGCTACTGTTTGAGTATAGTACTGAAGGCACAGAGCAGGTACAGGGGTTGGGTCTTATAGATGGTGGCATTCATCAGTTTCCGCTGGATATGGGCCTTAAAGTACCGCACATGGGATGGAACAATATAAGTATAAAAAATGACAGTACAATATTTAAGGGTATTGCCGAAGATAGCTTTGTTTATTTTGTTCACTCCTATTGCTTGGACGATATATACAACAAAAGTATAGCTGCAACTAGTATATATGGTATTGAGTTTGGAGCAGCTGTAAGCTGCAAAAATATAATGGGGACACAGTTCCACCCTGAGAAAAGCGGGGATGTAGGATTGAATATTCTCAGAAATTTTGCTTCAATATGTAGGGGGAGTTCAAATGATAATTTATCCGGCAATTGATATTATTGGTGGGGAATGTGTTAGACTTTCTCAGGGTAGCTATAGCCAGGTTACGGTATTTTCTAGTAGCCCGGTAGATGTGGCGAAGAAGTGGGAAGCCCTGGGAGCGCAATATTTACACGTGGTTGATTTGGATGGTGCCAGAAGTGGGAAATCAGAGAATCAAACAGTGATCGAAGACATATGTAAGGCTCTTTCTATACCTGTACAGGTTGGGGGAGGTATTAGAAGTATAGAGACAATAGAAAAATTACTTGATTTAGGCGTGAGCCGCTTAATATTGGGGACCTCCGCGGTTCAGAATCAGCAGCTGTTAAAATATGCTCTTAAGAGCTACTCTGAAAAAGTTGCGATAGGAATTGATGCAAAGCAGGGAATGGTTGCAATTTCTGGCTGGGAAGAAACTAGTAACCTGAAGGCTATTGAATTTGCAAAAACAGTGGAAGCACTTGGTGCTAAAACTATTATATATACTGATATTGCTAGAGATGGAATGCTCTCAGGTCCAAATCTTCCAGCAATGACTGAAATGGCAAAGGCAGTTTCAATAGATGTTATTGCCTCAGGTGGAGTAAGCAGCCTTGGAGATATAAAAGCATTGAGAAGCACCGGTGTTAAGGGCGTTATTGTTGGTAAGGCTCTTTATACAGGGGACGTTGATTTGGTAGAAGCGTTGAAATAACCATTTTGTTAGATTTTGTTGCAAGTAACGGTAAATATCGAATTTATGTTTAGGTAAAAGACCTTAATTTCTCACACTTGCATTGGAGGAGTCAATATGCTGACAAAAAGAATTATACCTTGCCTTGATGTGCATGCCGGACGTGTAGTTAAGGGTGTTCAGTTTGTAAATATAATAGATGCAGGGGACCCTGTAGAAGCAGCTGCTTTTTATGATAAAGCTGGGGCTGATGAATTAACCTTTTTGGATATTACGGCTTCTTCTGATGCAAGAGCTATAATGTTGGATGTGGTTAGCAGAGTTGCTGAACAGGTTTTTATACCCTTTACTGTTGGAGGGGGTATTAGAGAGGCCGAGGATTTCAGACAGATTTTAAAGGCCGGAGCTGACAAGGTAGGAATAAACTCTGCTGCGTTAAAGAGGCCTGAACTGATATCAGAGGCTGCTTGGAAGTTTGGGAGCCAGTGCGTCGTTGTAGCTATAGATGCCAAAAGAAGGCAGGACGGTAGTGGCTGGGATGCATACCTGAACGGGGGACGCGTCAATACAGGTAAAGACGCTGTTGAATGGGCAATTGAAGCTGAAAAACGTGGTGCTGGTGAAATTCTGTTGACTAGCATGGACAAGGACGGCACCAAGGACGGATATGATATTGAATTGACCAGGACTATATCCGAGAGTGTTAAGATTCCTGTCATTGCTTCGGGTGGTGCAGGAACTATGGAGCACTTCAAGGATGCGCTTACAATAGGAAAAGCAGACGCAGTACTGGCAGCTTCATTATTTCATTTCAGAGAAATGGAAATTATGGATCTAAAAAGATATCTCAACAAAAATGATATTGAAGTAAGAATAAGATAGAAATAAAATAGTTAAGGTAATCTGCTATTACTAACAGGTTAAGAATTAATCAAATTTATAACTGTATTTTATATATGAAAAGGGGATTAATTATGAACACATTACTGGAACAGATTAAATTCGACGAAAAGGGTCTTGTACCTGTAGTAACACAGGACTGTAAAACTAAAGAAGTGCTTATGCTTGCATATATGAATGAAGAGGCTTTTAAAAAGACTGTTGAGACAGGAAAAGTTCACTATTTTAGCAGAAGCCGCAATCAGCTATGGTTAAAAGGAGAAACCTCAGGCCACTTTCAATTAGTCAAGCAAATCAAACTCGACTGTGACGGAGACACCCTATTAGTTGAAGCAGAACAGATTGATGCTGCTTGCCATACAGGAAATAAAACTTGCTTTTTTAGGGCAATGAGTAATGGACAGTGGCAGGAGAATAATGATATTATAGAGGAATGTGATTCAGCTACTATTCTACAAGAGGTCTATGATGTAATTGTAGACCGCACAATAAACCCAAAAGAAGGCTCATATACTAACTACTTGTTTACAAAGGGAATTGATAAGATACTTAAAAAGGTTGGAGAAGAAACTGCGGAGGTTATTATTGCTGCAAAGAATAACTCCAAGGACGAAATAAGGTATGAGGTATCTGACCTGATGTACCATCTTATGGTTCTTTTAGTAGAGAGAGGATTGAAGCTTGAAGACATTTATAAAGAGTTAAAAGGAAGAAGATAATTTGAAGAATAATCTACTAAGCTTAAAAGACTACAGAAACAATCCCGAATTCTACTTTAGCAAGGGCTTGAGATGTGCAAATAAAAGAAATCTTAATGACGCTTATAAATACCTACTCAAGGCATCAAAGATGGAACCTGATAATACAGAATATAGTTTTAACATGGCGTGCTTTCTTTCAGAAATGAGGCGCCCAAGGGAAGCCAACAGAATTTTTGCAGATTTACTGTTGCATCATGATCCAACCATTACCGAGTGCTATTTTGGATTGGCATGCAACCATTTTGAGTTAGGAGATATAAAGAAGGCTGCTGAATACTTTGAAAGGTATATTGTTTTTGATTCAGAGGGGGAATTCAGTGAGGAAGTATCAGAGATGATATTCTACCTTAAGCTGTACAATGAAGTTTCTCACGATAAAAAGTTTATTAAAGTATCAAAAAACAATTACTCTGATGCTGTTAAAATGTTTGAAAAGGGTAGCCTTGAAAACGCAGAAGCCAAATTATATAAAGCTATTATAGCAAATTCAGTAAATGTTGAAGCAAGAAACCTTTTGACTTTAGTACACCTCTTAAAGGGTGAGCTAAATAAGGCTATCTATATAAATAGGTCTGTCCATATTCTGGAGCCCCAGAATGTATGGGCTAGTTGTCTAAAGGCTTACATTGTGAACGCGAAAAAAAGACAGTCATCTGTTTTGGATAAGGAGTTCTTACAACTGGCGAGCTTACAAATAACAGATAAACGAGACGTGCTCGCAGTGGCTGCTACTCTTATTGCTTTTAATAGACGTACCGAGCTTGTTCTTTTCTTAAAAAAACAAATTGTATTTTTCTGTGATGAGCTGGTTTACGCAGTATTGCTTTTAGCTTTTATAGCAGTCAGCAGCGACAGTTACTCAATAGAAATGCAGAACATCATATCTATTGCAACAGGAAATGAACGGCTAAAGGAATGGTCGGATAATCTTGTGGGAAAAATAGACGGTGATGGCGGACTGGATATAAAAGAGGAATTTCACAATATCCTAAAGCTGTATGGAGAGGATAAGGCGTTAGAATGTTCACCCAACATTCATTATAGACTGCTACAAGTAAAGGACAATAAGTATAAAAAGTTGCAAAAACCATATACTTCTATAGTTAAGAGTGCTATAGAGCATAAGGAAATAATATATTCAAAGCACTATGACAAGGAAATAGAGAGGATATTATCGAGATTTATAGATAATAAAAACAGTAGGAATTTTATTGATATTTCTGAAGTTGATGTTTGTGCTGCTGTAATGGAATATATATATTGCAATGAGAATTATATTGAGATGTCTAATCAAGAGCTTGCTGATAAGTATAACATTACTTTACAATCTCTCAATAGGACAATAAAGATTTTAGAAAATCATCTCAAGTTATAGAAATTCTAAGATAATTTGTTAAAAATGAAGAAATATAGAGAGATGTGAATATAATTAATTTAGATGGTCGAAAATGACGGTAATTATCACATGTGCAAATTTGATTATCTGTAATTCAATATATAATATAATAATTAGCACTCAACTATAGTGAGTGCTAACAGTAAGAATAATAAGGAGGTAATACAATGAATATTAAGCCATTAGGAGATAGAGTAGTTATCAAGATGCTGGAATGCGAAGAAACTACTAAGAGCGGTATTATTTTGACAGGTGCAGCAAAAGAAAAACCACAGGTTGCAGAAGTTGTTGCCGTTGGACCTGGAACTGAAGAAGTAAAGATGGAAGTTAAGGTTGGCGACAGGGTACTTACTAGCAAGTATGCAGGAACAGAAGTAAAGGTTGATGGACAGGAGTATACAATACTTGAGCAGAAGAGCATTCTTGCGATAGTTCTTTAATATAGGAAAACGGGAGGGTTTTAAATATGGCTAAGGAAATTAAATTCGGCGAAGAGGCTAGACGCGCACTTGAAAAAGGTGTTAATCAGCTGGCAGATACAGTTAAGGTTACACTAGGACCAAAAGGAAGAAACGTAGTTTTGGACAAAAAGTTTGGTTCACCACTTATTACTAATGATGGCGTTACAATTGCTAAAGAAATTGAACTTGAAGACAAGTTTGAAAATATGGGAGCACAGCTAGTAAAGGAAGTTGCTACAAAAACTAATGATGTAGCAGGTGACGGTACTACTACAGCTACTCTGTTAGCTCAGGCTATTATCAGAGAAGGTATGAAGAATGTTGCAGCAGGTGCAAACCCAATGATACTTAAAAAGGGACTTGCAAAGGCTGTTGATACAGCAGTTGCTGGTATCAAGGAAAATAGTCAGAAAATTAACGGAAAGCAAGATATTGCTAGAGTTGCAGCAATATCAGCTAACGATGATGTTATAGGTAGCCTTATTGCTGATGCAATGGAAAAGGTTACAAACGACGGTGTTATCACTGTTGAAGAATCAAAGAGTATGGGGACTAGCCTAGAAGTTGTTGAAGGTATGCAGTTTGATAGAGGATACCTCTCAGCATACATGATTACTGATACAGAAAAGATGGAAGCTGTTTTGGATGACCCATACATTCTTATTACAGATAAGAAACTTACTAATATTCAGGAAATTCTTCCTATCCTTGAGCAGATTGTTCAGCAGGGCAAGAAGCTTCTCATTATCGCAGAAGACGTAGAAGGCGAAGCACTCTCAACCCTTATAGTTAATAAGCTAAGAGGCACATTTACTTGTGTAGCAGTAAAGGCACCTGGCTTTGGTGACAGAAGAAAGGCTATGTTACAGGATATAGCTATATTGACAGGTGGAGAAGTTATCACTGAAGAATTGGGCTTAGAGCTCAAGGAAACTACACTTGCTCAGCTTGGTAGAGCTAGACAGGTTATTATCCAGAAAGAAAACACTATAATTGTAGATGGCGCTGGAAGCCAGGAAGAAATCAAGAACAGAATAGCTTCAATCAAGGTTCAGATTGAAGATACTACTTCAGATTTCGATAGAGAAAAGCTTCAGGAAAGACTTGCTAAGCTTTCAGGCGGAGTTGCAGTAATTCAGGTTGGTGCTGCTACTGAAACTGAAATGAAGGAAAAGAAGTTAAGAATCGAAGATGCACTTGCTGCTACAAGAGCCGCTGTTGAAGAAGGCATTGTTGCAGGTGGTGGAACTGCTCTCATCAATGTTATTCCTGAAGTTGCAAAGCTTCTTGATGCAACTACTGGCGATGAAAAGACTGGCGTACAAATAATTCTTCGTGCTTTAGAAGAACCAGTTAGACAGATAGCTGCAAATGCTGGTCTTGAGGGTTCAGTAATCGTTGATAAGATAAAGGCATCAGCTAAGGGTATTGGTTTTGATGCATTGAATGAAAAGTATATTAATATGATAGAAGAAGGTATTGTTGACCCAGCTAAGGTTACAAGATCAGCTCTTCAAAATGCTGCATCTGTGGCTGCAATGGTTCTCACTACTGAGAGCGTTGTTGCTGATAAGCCAGAGCCAGAAGCACCAGCAATGGGTGGTGGAATGCCAGGCGGAATGGGTGGCATGTACTAAGATTGCTAAAATAAGGGGACAGGTATGAAAGCTTGTCCTCTTTTTTTATTAAATTGTGAAAAAAATACTTGATATTGTGTGATTAATTTATTATTATTTATAGAAAGCTATTTATGAGGGATAATCAATTATTAGTAATTGTATATTAACTTAAATACTTATGTAATATTTATAGATATTATTTGTGTTTCTAAACACATTTTGAAAATATTTTATTGAATTTTCCTATATCTGTACTTAATTATGGCTTAACTATATAATATAATGCTCTTTAACGTATAAAGGGAGGGTTAGTAAAGTGGATATTTTTTTAGAGAAGATTGTAAAACAGAAAAAATCAATTAACGACTATGCAATTATTTTTGGGCTAATAATATTATCATTATTTCTGACATTTTTTATTATGTCACTCAGTGCGCTAGCTGCATTTGCTCCATTGCTTATATGCGGTATTATATGGATAGCTTATATCCTTATAAAGGGTAGAAATATTGAATACGAATATATCGTAACAAATGGCGACTTAGATATAGATAAGATAATTGCCCAGAGAAAGAGAAAGAGGATATTTGCTGCGACTGCTAAGGATTTTGAAATAATTGCAAAGAAGTCAAGCCCTAAGTATGATTATAACGTACAAAATATAAAGAAGAAGCTTATTACAGTATCTTCACTGAATTCTCCAGATGTATATTTTGGTACCTTAGTTAAGGACGGAGAGAAGACAGTAGTATTCTTTGAACCTACTCAAAAGATGTTAGAATCAATGCAAAGGTATAACCCAAGGAATGTATTTATTGATTAAAAAAATGAGCAAAGAACTCTAAAAATGTTCTTTGCTTTTTTATAACAATGGTATGGTAAGAAAAATCTTACAAAAATTATTATCTATTAAGTATAGGAGGATAAAAAGAAATGGCTTTTTTTTATAATGAGCCCTCACGGACATTTAGTGAATACCTATTAGTGCCAAATCTGAGCACAAAGGAATGTATACCTTCCAACGTTTCATTAAAGACACCTATCGTTAAATTTAAAAAAGGCGAAAAGGCTGCTTTAGAGCTTAATTTACCAATAGCTTCAGCTATTATGCAGTCTGTTTCAGACCATAATATGGCTATTGGGCTTGCAAAGTGCGGTGGAATATCATTCATTTTTGGTTCGCAAAGCATAGAGAGTCAGGCGGAAATGGTTAGGAAGGTAAAAAAGCACAAGGCAGGGTTTGTAGTTAGCGACAGTAATTTAAGTCCTGATGATACTCTTGCTGCGGTAGTTAAGCTCAAAGACCAGACTGGGCATTCAACTATAGCTATCACAGAGGACGGAACAGCAAATGGAAAGCTTGTTGGAATTGTAACAAGTAGGGATTATAGATTGAGTAGAGCCTCGCTTGATGATAAAATTAAAAACTTTATGACTCCATTTGAGAATTTAATTTATGGAGAAGAAGGTATTTCATTAAAAGAAGCTAACGATATGATCTGGGAACATAAGCTTAATTGTTTACCTATTATAGACAGTAACCAAAGGCTAATGTATTTTGTATTTAGAAAAGACTACGATAGTCATAAGGAAAACCCATATGAATTATTGGATAAGAACAAGAGACTTATTGTAGGAGCAGGAATAAATACTAGAGATTATAAAGAGAGAGTTGCTGCACTTGTAAATGCAGGTGTTGATATAGTATGTATTGATTCTTCAGATGGTTATAGCGAATGGCAAAGCGATACTATTAAATGGATAAAGGAAACCTATGGAGACGCTGTTAAGGTCGGAGCTGGTAATGTAGTTGATAGGGAAGGTTTCAGATACTTGGCAAATGCAGGTGCTGACTTTATAAAGGTGGGTATCGGTGGAGGCTCAATATGTATTACCAGAGAGCAAAAGGGTATTGGACGCGGTCAGGCTTCATCTTTGATAGAAGTTAATGCAGCCAGAGAAGAATACCTTAATGAAACAGGTATCTACATTCCAATATGCTCAGATGGCGGAATAGTACATGACTATCATATTGTACTAGCACTTGCAATGGGCGCTGATTTTGTAATGCTTGGAAGGTACTTTGCTAGATTTGATGAAAGCCCGACCAGAAAGATTAAGGTTGGAGGAAACTTTGTTAAGGAATATTGGGGTGAAGGCTCCAACCGCGCGAGAAACTGGCAGAGGTATGATATGGGGGGAGATTCTAAGTTGGGATTTGAAGAAGGTGTTGACTCCTATGTACCATATGCAGGCAAACTTAAGGACAATTTAGATATCACAGTTCATAAGGTAAAATCTACAATGTGTAATTGCGGTGCACTTTCTATTTGTGATTTACAGCAAAAAGCTAGAATTACTCTTGTTTCTGCTACAAGTATTAAAGAGGGTGGCGCTCACGATGTTATTCTAAAAGATAAAGAATTGTCATCATCATGATAATAAAAGACCAGACTTCTTGGAGGGAGTCTGGTCTAATTTATTTTCTATAGCATATCCTTTTATATGGTTTTTAATTTTAGCCTACGATTAGAACTAATATATTTTGGAATAATACCGTTTGTGAATAAGCCATAATTAGCAGAATACTATAATCACTTTTTAAACTGTAAGCAAATGGTATTTTGACTTCTTGACATAAGTATATATGTAATTTATAATTAGTTAGCAATAGAAATGGTATTTATTATGCAAGTTAAATACTGTAGGATTTGGTATCTTATATAATCTACAAATCAATGTTATTTAGTAGGCGGATATAATTGTGGCAGTCAGCATTTAATTTTTGTAGAAAATAATTAGTAAAGGAGAGGGCTTCAAATGTCGGCAAAAGAAGTAGTATTGACCTATGAAGGCTTAAAGAAATTAGAAGAGGAGCTTGAATTCTTAAGGGGCTCAAAACGAAAGGAAGTAGCTGAACGTATTAAGCAAGCTCTATCTTTCGGAGATATTTCTGAGAACTCTGAATATGATGAAGCCAAAAATGAACAGGCGCAGGTTGAAGGCAGAATAATACAACTTGAATTGATGCTAAAGAATGCAAAACTTATTGATGAAGACGAAGTAAAAACAGATGTAGTAAGCTTGGGTTCAAAGGTAAAATTATTTGATATGGAATTTGATGAAGAGATAGTATATCATATCGTTGGTTCTACTGAAGCTAATCCCATGAAATCCAAGATTTCAAATGAGTCTCCTGTAGGAGCTGCACTAATAGGACATAAGAAAAACGATGTTATTGAGGTAATGGTTCCTGATGGTACAATAAAATTTAAAATTTTAGATATTTCAAAGTAGAAGCTTTTTAATGTATTGCCACTTAAACTATGTATAATATATAATTGTAATGACAGTTTACATGAAAATGTAAACTGTTTTTTATAACGAGTTAAAAGGTTTCATTACTTTTACTTATAATAAATTTTAAAGTATGCTAGTTATACAAACAGGAGGAATTGTAATGTCTGAAGAAACACAATCAAACCACGTAGATCAAGAGCAAGATTTAAGCGAAATATTAAGAGTTAGACGAGCAAAGTTAAGGGAACTTCAAGAAAATAACATGGACCCTTTTAAAATAGTTAAATTTGAGGTAGATAATTGTGCCAAAAATATAGTTGAGAATTTTGAAAGTCTTGAGGGCAAGGAAGCCAAAATCGCTGGCAGACTTATGTCTAAAAGGGGTATGGGCAAGGCAGGTTTCTGTGATTTGCAGGATAGAGATGGAAAAATTCAGCTTTATGTTAGAAAAGATGATATTGGAGAAGAAAGCTACAATTACTTCAAGAAATTTGACATAGGAGATATTGTTGGAGTTACAGGTGAAATATTCAGAACACATAAGGGCGAGATATCTATAAAGGTTAAAGAGATAACTTTATTATCTAAGTCATTACAGCCATTGCCAGAAAAGTGGCATGGACTAAAGGATACTGACCTAAGATATAGACAACGTTATGTAGATTTAATTGTTAATCCTGAGGTAAGAAACACTTTTATTCTCAGAAGTAAAATAATTAAGTCAATCAGAAAGTTCTTAGATGACAGAGGTTTCTTAGAAGTAGATACCCCATTGTTAAACACAATACCAGGCGGAGCGAATGCAAGACCTTTTATTACTCATCATAATACTTTGGATATAGACCTTTACCTTAGAATAGCACCAGAGTTATACCTTAAGAGACTCATTGTTGGAGGTATGGAGAAAGTATATGAAATGGGAAGAATGTTCAGAAACGAAGGTATGTCTGTAAAGCATAACCCTGAGTTTACACTCATGGAGGTATATGAAGCGTACAATGACTATAAGGGTATGATGGAACTTACCGAAAACCTTATTTCTACAGTTGCTCAAGAAACACTGGGCACTACCAAGATTGTATATCAGGGCCAGGAAGTGGATCTTACTCCACCATGGAACAGACTTTCAATGATTGATGCTGTAAAGAAATATGCAGGTGTTGACTTCAACGAAATAAAGACTGACGAAGAAGCAATGGCCGCAGCTAGGGCCAAGAATGTTCACATTAAGGGCTCAATGACCAAAGGGGAAGTATTAAATCTTATGTTCGAAGAGTTTGCAGAAGCAAATCTCATTCAGCCAACTTTTATTTATGACTATCCTGTAGAAGTTTCACCACTTACAAAGAGAAAGCCAGACTGTCCTGAATTAACAGAAAGGTTTGAGCTTTTTATTACAGGAAGAGAAATGGCAAATGCTTATTCAGAGCTCAATGATCCGATAGATCAGAAGGAACGATTCTTGAATCAAGTCAAGAAGAGAGATTCAGGCGATGAAGAGGCAAATATGATGGATGATGATTATGTAACAGCTCTTGAGTATGGATTACCACCAACAGGTGGATTAGGTATAGGTGTTGATAGGCTGATTATTTTGCTAACTGATTCAGCATCTATCAGAGATATATTGTTATTCCCTACAATGAAACCAAAGGACTAAACTTTTTGTTCCATTGCCAAAGTGAAAGGAGTGTATAGAATGAGGTATACACCTAAACAGGCGGCAGAAATTTTGGGTATTTCTACGAATGCAACCAAGAACGACTTGGAAAAGAGATATGATATAATTCTGAAAAAATATAAGGCCATGAAAAGTGATGGAACCCTTGATGACAAGGCAGAACAAACCTTTAAAGACCAAACAGACGCCTATAGGATTTTAATGGGTTATGAAGTTAATGATCCAGTTGTACAAAAAAAAGAAACTTCAACTGATAAGGCCTTAGAAAAGGTTGGACTAGATAGAGGAAAGGTTGGCAATTTCTTTTATTACCATAAATATCATATAATTGCCATTCTATTAGCCGTAATTGCTGTGTTTTTTGTGGCTAAGGAGATTATTACAAAGGTAGAACCAGATGCACAAATTGGCTTAATGGGTGAAGTATATCAGGATGACTTTGATAAGTTGAAAGATCGTATTACAGAGAAAATTCCTGAATTGAAGGAAATACAGTTTGACTCTTCAATGATGTCTGATAACTTTAGTACGGGACAAGATTATGCTTATATCCAAAAAGCACAGATATTACTTTTAGCTTCTGATATAGACGTTTTCATTCTCAATAAATATGCGTATGATTTTTTTGTTCAAAATGGTGCGTTTATGAATTTAGACGAATATGTACAGAAATACAGTTTAGATGTTTCTAAGAGCGAAGGTCTTAAGGAAAGAGTTGTTGATGAATGGGAAACACCAGAAGACAATTCGCCTAGGAAACCGAAAAGCTATATTGATACCGAACCTAAACTGTATGGAATAGATATCTCGGATAACAAGATCTTTCAGGGTATAGAGAATGTAGTTGGACCTGAGAAGATACTGGTTGTTAGGGCTGTGCCACATAATAAGGAGCTAGCTGATAAACTGGTCGAGGTTTTTGTAAATTATGAGAAGTAACTTATAAAATGATGTGGTCTAAAAATAGATTAGAAGTACTGGGGGTAGATTATGGACAGTCTAAATATCTCTTTCAATAATATTGAAGGGAAAGCTACAGTCACTGTATGTGGGGAGATAGATATTCATTCTCAACAACAGTTTAAGACAAAGCTTAATGAAATAATTTTTAATCTCAAAGACAACTTATATGTGGACTGTACTGAGCTAAATTATATTGACAGTACTGGTCTTGGCATCCTTGTTGGAGCTCTGAAAGAAGTAAAAAAAGAAAATAACAATATTTATATCAGTAATTTAAAGGATAATATAAAAAAGTTATTTAATATTACTGGCCTTGATAAGTTATTTATAATTGAATAAATCAATCTAAGACACTGGGTACACATAATTGTTGTGTACCTGTTTTTAGTATACGTTAGTCTGTATTAATCCATTAATCTTTATTTGGAGGTTTTTATGAGCCGAATTAATGATAGCGTGGTTTTGGAATTGCCCGCAAAAAGTGAATATGTTAGTACCATAAGGTTAACAGCATCTAGTGTAGCAAGTAGACTAGGCTTTGATATTGACCAGATTGAGGATATCAAGGTATCAGTAGCTGAGGTATGCAACTTGTTACTGTCAAAGATGAAGGAAGATTTACTTAGATATAAAATAACCTTTGAACTACATGAGGGTGAATTAGTTGTAGTATTTGAGGGTATTGGTGCCCCACTAAGATGTCTTTGTGAAAACCTAGGAGAAGAATACGGCCTTTATATAATTAAGGCACTAATGGACACCGTTGAACTGTGCAATGATAAATCTTCTATAGTTATTTCCAAAAAGATTGGAGTATAGCCTATGGACAATATTGAATACTTGAATGATACAAATAATGAGATTTCACAAGAAGAAGCATTATTTTTAAATTATCAGAAGACAAAAGATGTTGTTTATAGAAATGAAATAGTAGCTAAATATATAGGCCTTGCTGAATTTCTTTCGAGAAAGTTTATTAATAAAGGTGTCGAGTATGAGGACATATATCAGGTTGCCTGTATAGCACTTATAAAGGCTGCTGATAGGTTTGAAATCCAAAAGGGTGTAAAATTTGTTAGCTTTGCCACACCAACAATTTTAGGAGAAATTAAGAGGTTTTTTAGAGACAAGAGTTCTACTATTAAAATACCACGAAGATTATATGAAATAAGGCAGACGCTTAATTTAGCGAGAGAAACCCTTTCACAGCAGTTAAATAGGGCCCCGAAGGTTAGTGAGTTGGCTGATTACATGGGTATTAGTGAAGAAACGGTTCTTGAAGTAATTGAAGCTGGTAGCTCTAATCTGGTCAGATCATTAGATCAGAATATTTCGCAGGAGAATGAATCAGACCTTCAGGATTTACTGGGATTTGAAGAAAAGAACTATGAGATGATAGAAAATCGTGACTTTATTTTCAAAACACTGGAACTATTTAATGAAGCCGAGAAGGATTTTGTTAAGATGAGGTATATTCAAAACCTAACCCAGAAGCAGATAGCAGAAAAGTTTGGTGTTTCGCAAATGTATGTTTCTAGGTTAGAAAAGAAGATACTTGATAAGTTTAGAAGTAATATTGTCTAGGCATACAACGTATGTTTAGACAATATTATTTTGGGTACAAATAACCTATAAAACTTATTGGGCGGTGTATGTTTTGAAAGCCATAACTTTTCCTATTAATTCAGAGATAAAAAGTGTTTGTCAGGACATAGAGTCCATTCTTAAATGCATAAGCAAATTTATGACGCTAAGTGAAGATTGTATTTTTGAATTAAAGGTTATTCTAAATGAACTTGTTACCAATGCCATTACTCACGGCTGTGAGTCGAGTAGAAAGGGAGTATTAGTATCTTTTAAACGGATTAATGATAAATATATGTATCTAAGTGTTAGTGATAATGGACCAGGTTTTAATGTTGAAGGTACTACTTATAAAAATATAGAACAGATAGATTATTTAAATAAGACGTTTTGCGAGCATGGAAGGGGCTTATTTATAGTTGAACAATTATGTAAATATGTAAAGTTTAATGCCATGGGAAATAAGATTTCTATTTTAAAGAGCATTAAGTAAATCATAGTAAATAAATAGAGAGAAATATGGAGAAATCGAGAGAACTTTCTGCAAAAGATATATTTATTTTAAAATATTAAAGGAATATTGAAGTTTTATAGGGTTTCCAACCTTGACAGGTTTTTATTTGATATGTTAGTATTATTAAGCCGTCGCGAGACACACCGTTTTAAACTTAATGTTGTGTTTGAAAAAAGTTTAAAAAAGTGGTTGACAAGCAAACGGCAACATGATATTATAAATAAGCCGTCAGCGACAAGCCAACGGTGAAACGCTTGAAAGCCAGTTAAATCAAGGCTTGAGAGCAAATGGACTTTGAAAAGTAAACAGTGACAATAGTGTAAAGGAACTCGAAAAATTCCAAGTGAGAAATCACTTAAAAAATTGAGTAAACTTTTGCGAACT
>JAEXOY010000017.1 GCA_023439045.1 Bacillota bacterium
TAACTCCGCTCGACTTGCATGTGTTAGGCACGCCGCCAGCGTTCGTCCTGAGCCAGGATCAAACTCTCAAATTAAAATTTATATGATTCGCAGCCGAGGCTGCTATTCATTAACTTATTTGATAAGCTTGGTTAGCTCATTAAAAATTGCTGACTTTTTAATTTAGTAATCTGTATACACAGAATTACTTAGTTTGTAAAGTTCGCAAAAGTTTACTCAATTTTTTAAGTGATTTCTCACTTGGAATTTTTCGAGTTCCTTTACACTATTGTCACTGTTTACTTTTCAAAGTCCATTTGCTCTCAAGCCCTATATATTTGGCTTTCAAGCGTTTCGCCGTTGGCTCGTCGCTGACGGCTTATTTATAATAACTCGTTATTCGACTAAAGTCAACACTTTTTTTAATATTTTTTTGATATTTTTTTGTGATGCTATCTATGTTATCTGAGTAACCTTAGAGCTACATAAGTTGTACACTGTTTTAGCATTTTAAAATCTTTATAATTAGTCATTACTGGATGTGGAGATTACACAGGCAGGGATCATAAATTTTTCATGATAAATGGCACCCATTATCATTACCCATTTTAACACCTGAAATTAGTCATGTATTTTTATCAAATCATTTCTTTTTAAATACTTGCTGTTTAACATAAATTTAACACCGTGTCCATTCTCTGTTACTTGTATATGTAGGTGAGGTTCAAACGATAATCCTGAATCTCCAACTGCCCCTATTAACTGCCCTTCTTTAACTGTATCCCCTGCCTTCACTTTAATTGAACCCTTTAGAAAATGTGACATCCTCACTCTGATATTTCCTCTTTCAATTATAATATAATTGGGCTGAGCCATTTTTTTGTCAGGCATATATATACCTGGAGGATAGTCCTCTTTTCCGTCAACAGCATCAATTACTTTACCACTGCAAGGACTAAAAACTTCTTCCCCAAATATATAATATTTTTCAAGTTGTTTTGGAAATAATCCATCTGCTCTAAATCCAAATTTATTAAGCTTTATAATATCAATTGAATACTTTAAATAAGGGCTGGAATTATGATAATAATTTAGATATTAAATCATATTAATGTAAAATAAGTAACCAAAACCATTATTCTCATCCACCCGTAACTCCTTTATTAATAAGAATGATGTACCCACAAACATACAATAATGCAAAAATATTTATATTTAAATTATATTTTTTATTGAATCAAGTAAAAAAGTGTGCAAAACTATAGTTATTAAACTTCAATCACTATTACAACACTGTAGTTTTCATTATGCTGGTTAAAATTATTAATAATCAAATAATAACAAAGTAAGCAAGCAATAACAGATAATGAATAACTATTAATTAGCAGCAATTAATGAACAACCCAAAAATAGTAACAGTAGAATAGTATTAAAAAGAAGAAGGTGTACTTTAGATGAGTTTTTCCGGATTTAAACCCGAAGCTATTAAATTTCTATTCGAAAATAGGATGCATAATGATAAGGACTGGTATGAAAGCCATAAGCCAGACTATAAAAAATATGTTTATAATCCTTTTGTAGAACTTATAACAGAATTAGCACCCACTATGCTAACAATTGATGAGCAATTTATAACTATTCCTTCAAAGATAATTTCTAGAGTTAGAAGAGATACAAGATTTACTCACGATAAAACCATGTATAGAGATAATGCATGGTTTGTATTTCTAAGGGACAAGAGCCAAATGTCTGTTTCCCCATGTTATTGGTTTGATATAGGTCAAAAAGGTAGTAGTTATGGTGTTGGATATTATGGAGCATCAACTCAATCAATGTCAATTCTCAGAGATATGATAATAACCAAAGATCCTATTTTTCTGAAGGCCTATGAATGTTATATAAACCAATCAGAATTTAAAATAGGTGGAGAAATGTACAAACGTAGCAAGTTTCCTGATAAGCCCGAGGATATTAAACAGTGGTTGGATAGAAAAAATATCTATTTTGAAAGTGTCCAGAATAATTTTGAACTAGCATTTTCCCCACAGCTGCCACAAGTGTTGAAAAATGGCTTTTTAGCATTAAAACCAATATATGAACTTTTTTGTATAGTACAAGCCCGCACACTATAAGTGTACGGGCTTGCAATAAATAATATCGGCTAATACTCCATGTAATCACTTAAAATTTCCATTATTCTCTGCTGTAAAGCGTCCTCAAGGTCATAGTAGAGATTTTGGAGATTCTCTGTGTTTTCTAGATTATTAGCATCTTTTAGATCTATCTCTATACAATCTTCTAATGATATATTAGGTTTACTAAAATTATCGGCCGAATATTTTGTATCTACCTTTAAATCAAAACTTACGTCTTCACCATCAATATCTGTAGCAACTTTAAGTTTCGAGACGATATTTGTATCGTCCTTTTTTTCATTATTTAATGATAACTCAATCTTTGTATTTGATTGACCAATATCATTTAAATTAAGATTTGCATTAATGTTTCCTACTAGTACCTTTTGTCCTAGAATCTTAGCTGAAGTATCCAAGCTATATGTCGCAGTAAAAAATTTATTTCCTAAGTAGCTAAAATCTATATTTCCTTTTTCAATATTTTCTATTGTGGAGCTCTTTTTAGTAAATTCTATTGACTTTCCATTATCATCTATAATACTAGCTTTTAAAATTTCCTGACCTTCTTTTTCATAATTTGCAAATAAGATATTAGTATTGCTATCAAGATCATTTAAATTACGAGCAATTATTTTACCATTGTCATTGAAATAAACTGAATACTTAATATTCATCGGTTCAATGCCTTCTTTGTCTCTAAGCTCATCACATAATTCTTTAATGGAATCTTTAATTTCGCTTAAAGATATACTGTCATAGTTTGCTACGTTTCCCAATCCTTCTTTTGCTGTAAAATCAATTACTGACTTAATTAATGTATGTAGGTCTTCATCCTTTTCAATTTCATCAGCCAGTTTTTCAGAAATTGCTAATATATCCTTTTCATCTAAATTAAAAACTATAGAATTACAACTTATCCCCTCAAACTTATCACTAGTTGTAAAATGTGCTTTATCCTCTGGGATGTTTGCAAAAATTATATCCTTCAAATACTTGCTCTTCATCTTTTGGTATTTGTCTTTTGATACTCCGAATACCTCTTCGAAGGCCTTGTCATCTCCTGTCAGTGCAAGAGTAAGTTTATCATTACTTTCTGGTAAACTAAAGCCAATAGATTCTTCGGACATTCCAGGAAATGAAATCTTAGTCTTATTATCACTGCCCCTGATATCTAAATTAAATATGTCATCACTGTTATGCTTAGCATCTAGTTTTAATATGTAGAAAGGGTCTGACACATCTGTTTGGTCATAGTCTAAGCTGAGTTGACAATTTAGACTCGATATAATTTCTTTTATAGATTCTAACTCTTCACCTTCACCAAATGAACTTCCACTAAGGCTCGCAGTTATTTTACTGTCAATACTAAGCTTTGTATTCTTCATACTATCTAAAGCTAACGATTTTAAGCTGCTAGCATTTTTTTGCTCTAGATAGAAATAGTAGTTGCTTGGTCCCATTACTGTTGCCATTATATTCATTCTAAATAAGAATAATAGAGCCCCCATCAAGACTAATACCGCAGCGACACTTGAAAGAACTATAGGCCAGACCTTCATTCGCTTTTTTGTGTTAATAGTATCATTAGGATTTGGATTGTTTTGTACAGTGTCTATGTTAAGTATTGCATTGTATCCTTGCTGAGCTTGCTGCGCTTGCTGATACTGTGGTTGCGCTTGCTGTGCCTGCTGATACTGTGGTTGCGCTTGCTGTGCCTGCTGA
>JAEXOY010000034.1 GCA_023439045.1 Bacillota bacterium
GTGTTGTCAAGAGACTCAATTATACCAAGAAAATGGGGGTTATTGTTTTTTTATTGCAAAAAACTCTCCAACTCAGTCATATAAGCGGTTTTTAAATAAAAAGAGTGTAAAAAACTTTACACTAACAGATTCTAAGGAGGAGATATTTTATGAAAAAAGCTTTAGTAGGTCTTTTATCAGTTGTAATGACAGTATCTATGTTACTTCAAGGTTGTGGTTCCACTTCTACAGGTGATTCATCAACTAACCCAAGCACTTCAGGCAATTCCGCAGACAGTAAATTTGACTTGGCAGTAGTTTCAATTTCACCTTCAGATGCAAATAATGCAACTTATATTAAGGGATTAAAAGCAGCAGCAGCTAAATACGGCTGGACTGTAAGTGTAACAGATGCTCATGGAAGTGCAGATGAAGCAAACGCAGCGATTCAGAACTTTGTAACTAGAGGTGCTGATGCCATTATCGACATGGTATTTCCAACTACATCCCTTGCTACAGGTCTTCGTGCAGCAAAAGAAGCTAAAATTCCTGTTGCTACTTGGGGCGGCGGAATGGGCGATGGTGTAGTTGTTACAAATGGAACTGGTGGATTATTCGCTGTTCCGATTGTTAAAATGATGCAAGAACTATTAGGGGATGAAGGTGATATCCTTGCTCTTACATATCGTACAGGACAAGTAGCAAGAGAAAGAGAAGCAGAACTTGATAACATATTTAAGGATATCTCAGGCATTAATATAACTAAAAATGAAGTTAGAATACCAGGCACATTACAAGATGGTGCTCAATATGCAAACGCATGGTTGGCTTCTCATCCAGAAAATTCTGGAAAGCTTGCAATTTGGGGTTCATGGGATGATCCTGCTTTAGGTGCTATCTCCTCTTTAAAGCAACAGAATAGAAAAGATGTTCTTGTTTTCGGTCAAAATGGAAACGCAGATGCTATAAAAGCAATTCAAGACGGTTGGATGACTGCAACAGCATGGGAGGATGCAGCAGCTGAAGCGGAAAAAGCAATTGAAATTCTTAAACAGGTAATTGATACAGGCTATGATAATTGGGAGCCAGTATCTGCAGAAGTACCTCCAATTGTTGTTACCAAAGATACTGTAGAGCAGTTTATAAAAGATCATCCGGAGGCAATTGAATAAATTTATTGTAAATAAACTATATTTACTCAGAGAAGGAATAAGCATATGAATAACTTAATTGAGCAAAATGAAGTTCCATTTTTGGAAGTGAAGGGAATTAAAAAATCGTTTGCTGCAGTTAAAGCTCTGGATGATGTTAGTATGTGTTTTCAAAAGGGTAAAGTTCATGGACTAATCGGCGCCAATGGCGCCGGTAAGTCTACCTTGATAAAAATTTTGGCTGGTGTCCAGCCCCATGACAGTGGAGAAATTTATATCAACGGCAAAGAGGTGAAAATTCCGAATCCACACACATCGACAGAATTAGGGCTAAGCTTTATTCATCAGGAACTAAGTCTTGTAGAAGACTTCAATATCATTGAGAATATTACGCTTGGCATGCCAAAAAAGACAACATTAGGTATGATTAACTGGAGAAAAATGCACAAGGATGTTGAAAAAGTACTAAAGAGGCTAAAACTAAATGTTCCGCTTAATACTCAATTAAAAGAATTGAGCGTTGCAAATAAATGGCTTGTTTCAATTGCAAGAGCATTATATCAGGACGCTAAATTAATAGCCATGGATGAACCAACGGCATCACTGTCAGAATCAGAAGTTGAACTCCTTTTTAATGTAATTAAAGACTTAACTGAGAATCAGGGGATTTCTATAGTCTATGTATCACATCGCCTTGATGAAATCATGGAAATTTGTGATGAGATCACAGTAATGAAAGATGGCAAAAAGGTTTTTTATTCGAGTATAGGTGAAATAACTAAAGATCAGATAATAGACGTTATTGCAGGCTTTAACTTATCGACTGCAAAAGCAGAAGTAAACAAAGTTAAAAGTACAGATGTTTTATTGCAGGTTGAAAATATTTACGCAAATCAGAAAGTAAAAGATGTTAGTTTTAAATTATATAAAGGTGAGATTTTGGGTCTTACTGGTTTGGTAGGCGTAGGGCGTACTGAGCTTGCAAGAATGATTTTTGGTGCGGACAGGGTTAAAAGTGGTCGGATGCTATATAAAGGAAAGTTGTTTAGCCCTAAACACCCTAAACATGCTATTAATAAAGGAATTGTGTTAGTTCCTGAGGACCGAAGAACCGAAGGTATTATTTCAAATAAAAGTGTAAATTTTAATATCAATCTTCCAAATCTGTCTTATACTAGGTCAATAAAATGGCTGCCATTTGTTAATTCAAAGAAATCTGCTGATATATCAAAAGACATTATAAAGCGCCTGCATGTGAAAACCAGTAGTGAACAAACAAATATATTGAACTTGAGTGGTGGAAATCAGCAAAAGATTGTTGTAGGAAAATGGCTTAAACGTTCTCCTGAGTTGATTATTATGGATGAACCAACCAGAGGTGTTGACGTTGGTGCCAGAGCGGAGATCTATAATATTATAAAAGAAATGGCTGTAAAGGGTACTTCCTTTTTAATAATTTCATCTGATGTAGAAGAGCTTCCAGGCTTATGCAGCAGAGTGATTGTTATGAATGAAGGAAGGATAACAGGAGAATTGACAGGTTCAATGATCACTAAGGATTCAATTTTAAAACTTAGTTACGCCCATGCTAAATAAATTAAATTCAATTAGAATAAGGTGGATTTGCATATGAATAATCAAATAGCACTAAACGAAAAAAAACGGAAGGCATTGAGATTTACCTCCAAATATGGAACTTTAATCGGTCTATTTATAATGATTTTAGTTTTTTCAATATTAAAACCTAACTCATTTGCTACTTTTAACAACTTCTTAAACATATTTAACCAAGGATCTTTATCTGCAATCATAGCATGCGGATTGACTGCTGTTGTAATTGTTGGTGAATTCGATATGAGTATCGGTTATGTAGCCAGTTTTGCAGGTGTTTTAGTAACTGGTCTGATGGTTAATCAAAAACTTCCTATAGGTGTGGCAATTACAGTTGTATTGATTGCGTGCCTTTTCATAGGTTTTGTTAACGGCTTGATTATCACAAAGGCAAAGGTTAGCTCAGTTATTACCACGATTGGTATTGGTGGTATTGTAGTAGGATTGAATTACGCTTATTCAAGTGGTGCTCCTATTGCAACCGGAGTTCCTGAGCAGTTCTTAAATCTAACTTTATTTAAATTATTTGGCCTTATACCCGCAGATATTATATATATGGTAGTACTCCTTGTAATACTTTGGGTTGTATTAAACCGTACTGAATTAGGTCAAAGGATCCAGGCAGTAGGAGGAAATCAGAATGCAGCAAGATTGTCAGGAATATACGTCGATATGGTAAAGACAATTTCCTTTATGATTAGTGCTTTCTTTGCTGGAATCACTGGTATATTGTTGGCATCTCTTATTGGCAGCGGTACTACTGGTGCAGCAGATACATATATGATAAATGCGTTTGCAGCAGTATTCTTAGGCTCTGCAACATTAAAAGACGGTGAATTCCATATTCTTGGAACTTTCATTGGAGTATTTATAATACAAATAGGATTTAACGGATTGGCTATTTTTGGTGCTCCTACATTTTTCCAATATATTTTTCAGGGTGTGATTCTGGTGGGCGCAGTAGCTCTGAGTACTGTTGCAAGCAAGTATGCTTCTAAATAGCCATAGCTGATAAAAATTTATAGTTTATTTAAGGGAGAAATAAAATTATGAAAACTCCAAAAATCCTTGTAGTCGGAAGCTTTGTCATGGATTTAATAGTAAGCACGGAAAAATTTCCAAATTCAGGAGAAACTTTTTTAGGTAAAACTTTTCGAACAGCCCCTGGAGGGAAAGGAGCAAATCAGGCTGTACAAGCAGCCAGACTGGGCGCTGATGTCACCATGGTTGGCAAGGTTGGAAATGATGATTTCGGGAGGACTCTTATCAATTCCTGTTTGGAGTCTGGGATTAATACTCAATTTATCTCTACCGATAAAGAAGTCTCCTCCGGTGTTGGAAATGTTTTGCTTGAAGTTGATAAGTCGAACTCAGCAAAAAACAGAATAATAGTAGTACCAGGCGCTAACATGACTATTACTGATATGGATGTGGCTTTTTTAAAGGATACTATTGACCAGTACGATATGGTGATTCTGCAGTTAGAAATTCCTATGAGCGTAAATGAAATTGTAGTTAAGTATGCTTATGACAAGGGTGTTCCTGTTATGCTTAATTCAGCTCCTTCTGCACCACTTTCATCGGAACTACTTTCATGTCTGACATATATATCCCCAAATGAGCATGAAGCAGCCGACCTTACGGGTATACAGATACGCAAGACAGGTAAGACAGTTAATCAGGACGATGTAAAAGCTGTGGTTAACGCTCTGCTTTCTAAAGGGGTAAAAAATGTAGTGATAACACTTGGTAATGCGGGGGCTGTTGTAGCAAACCAAAATGAATTTGTTTATCAGCCGTGTGTTGATGTAGTAGAAGTAAAGGATCCAACGGCTGCAGGTGATTCATTTGTGGCTGCCTTTACAAGTGCATTATGCTTGGGAATGAACCATAGTCAGGCTTTAACTTTTGCAAACTATACTGCTACCATTACTGTTTCAAGAATGGGTGCACAGCCTTCATTGCCACATCTTTCTGATGTCGTTGAATTAATGAAAAAAGAAGAACACTCAAAATTTGATTTTTCGCTACTTGATGGACTGAAAAAATAACTAAGGAGAGCTAATTTGTGGCCGCTGCGCGGCTCATGGAGGTTAATATGATAGACAAAGAAAGTCAAAATGCATTGGCATCTTTTATTGAAGTAGCAAAAGAAGAATATGATGAATTTATAAAAACAATCAAAGTTGAAAGTTATGAGAAGGCGGTTGAATTAATACTTGATGCAGAAAAAAGGGGAAACCGTCTCCATATTACAGGAATTGGCAAGCCAGGGCATGTTGCAAGCTACATTGCATCATTATTATCTTCAACCGGAACACCTACATATTTCCTTCATGGGACTGAGGCTGTTCATGGTTCTTGCGGTCAGCTAATTCCGGGGGATGTAGTAATTTGTATTTCAAACAGTGGTGAAACAATTGAATTAAAATCAACAGTGAAAGCCATTAAGAATAATGGATGTAAAGTAATTTCAGTTTCAGGAAATCCTGATTCATGGCTTGCAAAACAAGGAGATACGTTCATTTATGCTGGAATTAAAGAGGAAGGTGACACATTAAACCGAGCTCCACGTACATCAATTCTTGCAGAAATTTTAGTACTTCAGGGTTTGAGTATAGTACTTCAAAGTATAAGAGGAATTACTCCACAAGAATATGTAAAGTGGCACCCGGGTGGAACTCTAGGTAAGTTGAGGGAAAACGAGAATTAAATCGGGAGGTTGATTATGTTAACAACATCATGTATTCATCCAGATATTCTGAGAGCTCTTTCACTTTGCGGACATGGAGATAAAATACTAATTGCAGATGGCAATTATCCTCTTGACTCCAAAAGTGGAGATGCTGAAAAGGTCTATCTTGGACTTACAAGTGGAATTCCAGAAGTAACTCAGGTGCTTGAGGTTTTAAGTAAGGCTGTTAATTTTGAGAGGGCAGAAGTCATGCTTCCCGAGAATGAGCAGCCCCCAATATTCAGTGAATTTAAAGAAATTCTTGGAGGAATGGAGTTAAGCGGTATGGAAAGGTTTGATTTTTACGATGCCTGCTGTAAATCAAATGTACGCCTGGCTATTTCAACCGGTGAAAAAAGAGTATATGCTAATATTCTTCTTACTATCGGCGTAGCGTAACATTGATTGCCACTAATATTATTATAAAAATATAAAATCAAAGCATTTTTATGTAAAGAAGTACTTTGAATGATAGCTAGCTTATATTTTGTTCAGAATAAAGCTCTCAAACCACAACATGTTTGAGAGCTTTATTGCGCACAATTTTTACTACCAAACAATTTATACTTCCAATATGAGTCACATCTAGGTTCTAGGATGCCTATTAATTATTGTAGCTAAAAAGCAAAGAATGCAACTAAAACAATTACACCAAATGATAAAGAGAGCCTGATCGAATTGATTTACAAAAATATCCATGATATAATATAACTTATATAGCAAATTATACAATATTATAGTGAAAGGCGTCGAAAACGCTTGGGTTAGTAAACAAATATTCTAAAATAGTAAAGGAGAGTTTTATAACATGAGAAACCTCAGAAGATTAACCGCAGCAGCTCTGGCAGTAGCATTAGTGCTTACATCTATGACGGCTGTATTTGCAGCTGATTCGTCATCAGCAGCAAACGCTGACAAGGCTGCAACTTTAAAAGATCTGGGTCTCTATTCCGGAACAGATGCTACAAATGTAGCTGCTGGTTTGAGTGGCGCATTGACTACACAGGATTCATTAATATTTATAGCAAAATTATTTGGTTATAACGAGGCTGCTAATGCTATGACAGCTGACCAGGTAGCTGAAGCACTAGCTAAATTTGATGATGCTGCCAGTATATCAGATTATGCTAAGAATGTAGTTGCCTATTCTGCAGCAAATAATATTTTAAGCGGTTGCTTGAACAATGGAATACTCTCAGTAGGTGCTAAGGATACTGTTACAGCTGCTAGGTTTGCTACATTTATGCTTAAGCAAATGGGTTATACTGTTGCAGATTACAAAACATCAGTTGCTAAGCTTGCAGAAACTAAAGGTAGCACAGTTGATGCTACTATAAAAGGAGATTTAACCAGAGACGCTGCAGTTGGTGTTATGTATGGTGCTCTGACAGCTGAAAAGGCTAGCGGAAAGACAGTTATTGCCGATATCGTTGGCGACAATGCCGACTTAAAGAAAAAGGCTGAAAAACTTGGTTTATTAGATGCTGAGCCAGGTATTGACGTAGCTGTTAAATCAGTTAAGGCTTTAAACTGCAAGCAAATAGAAGTTGTATTTAATCAGGAAATGGATAAGCATTCAGTTGAATCTGAGTATTTTTATGAGATATATGACGTGAATTCACGTAAAGTAGAACTTAGTGATAGCAGTGCTTCATTAGGTAGGGATGAAAAAACAGTTACTATTACCTTAAATAAAAATGTAGATGATAAGTTGACTAATTCAGGTATAGCAAAAGTAATAGTGAAAAAAGACATCAAAGCTGCGAAAGGTGCAAAATTAGCTCAAGATGCTACATTTCATAATGTTGATGTAGTAGATGGAATTATTCCTTCAATTTCAAAGGCTGAAGCTACAGGAGTGCGTAATATAAAAATTACATTCTCAGAGCCTGTTTATGACAAGGGTAACGATAATTCAATTGTTGCAGCTAACTTCGCCGTTAAAAGCGGAACATATACATATTTAGTTCAAAAAGCTACTTTAAACAATAATGTTATTAATTTGATAGTGGGAACAAAATTGATTGAAGGTCCTGTCACAGTTACTGTTAATAATGCCGGTGCAGATAAAGCTGATGCAATTGTTGACTATGCGGGGTATCCAGTGTTTAAAAGTGAAACAACATTCAACTATGTAAAGGATACTTCGGTGTCAGTTGTTACTGTAAAATCAGCAAAGGCGAACAAAGTTGTTCTTGGTTTTTCGAAGCCAGTCAAGGCTTCAAACCTCATGTTATATCATACACAGAAAAACGATGTACGCTACAAGGCACAAGCTACAACGACTGATTACGTTGATGAGATTACATTTACATTTGACACGTTATTGCCAATTGGAACTCTTAAACTTTTCTTGGTAAACAGCGAAGTTGACAAAGAACAGATGGTTGATGGTTATGAGGTAAAAGTACCAGACCAGACCCTTACTTGTGACGTTGAAGAAATACCGCCAGTGGACGTAACAGTTAAATCAGCAAAGGAAAACATAGTTGTTCTTAATTTTTCAAGACCGGTAAAGGGCTCAAACATCAGGTTATATCATACAGATAAAAGTGTAGAATCCAACATGGCAAAAGCTTCAACGACTGAATATGTAAATGACATTACATTTACATATGGCTCGATATTACCAAAGGGGAGAATCAGTCTATACTTGGTAAACAGCGAAACAGAAGACCAAAAGCTAGTTGATGGTGATGGTATATATGTGCCAAATCAGTCTCTTACTTGTGATGTTGAAGTACCATCACCAACCCCTCAGGTTGAAACTGATACTTCTGCTCCCACGGTACTTGATGATCCAGAGAGTGATGAACATTGTTTTGCAATAGTTGAAAAGGGTAAGATTTTCATTATATACTCTGAACCTATGAATGAAGCACAAATGCTTGATAAGGTTAACTATATGTTATCAATTGATGATGGCATAACTTATATGGAATTAGATTATAATGATGATAATATTACTAAGGTTAATGACAGGATGATTCAAATTTATGTCAAGGAACTGGAGGCTAAGAATGATTTAACTATACGACCTTATGTAAAGATAGCTCCAATCATGGATCTTGCAGGAAAGAGATTGTATAACAAAGTTGACGCTTACACTGTTAGCAGCATCGGTCCAGAAAATGTTTACATTGAACAAGCCCAATTAATAGCTAAGAATAAGATAAAGCTTGTATTCAACAAGAAGATGGGCAGCATTAGTGAGAATGATTTTGTATTTAACTCAACAACTCAGAATGCAGTTTTTATTACGGATTGTGAATCAACTACTGAAAATTCTGGTAAAACAGAGGTGGTTTTTATTCTGAACAAAGAATTAACTACTGATGCAAAAGATGAGGAAGGAGGATGGGTAAGTCTTTCTATCGGTAATGACCCAGCTTCAGAGTCGGAGTGGGGCGGTAAGTTGAAAGCATCTTATTACGGCATGATTGATGACAAGACAGCTCCTGAAATTGATATGTGGGACCATGATGATGATGTAGAAACTAATAATATTGCTAAGGTTATAGGCGGCGGAGATATTGCTGATCCCGAAAAATATGATAATAACTTTACTGTATCAAAAGATACTACCGGGACTATAACATTATACTTCTCTGAAGCAATTAGTGAGAACAGTCTTACACCACATACATTCAGCGTACCTGGTTTCACAATAACAGAAATAATAGCTGAAGAAAATACTGTAATTCTTACAGTTAAGGCTGACGCTGATAATACTTCCGTTAAGATTACTGTAACTCAAGAATCAGTAATATATGATAATTCTAATAATGCATTTGCTCCGGGTTCAACATGGGATGTTACGTTCGCGGGAGTACCAACAATGTAGAATTAGGGGGAACAGGCTTGAATAATTCACTTATTTTTAAAGTAAACTAAATAATGTGCAAAAAAGAGATAGCCGGACGGCTATCTCTTTCTAATTATGCGCCTATTCTAACTTATTTTTACTGTTCTATCTATGAAAGCCATAGGACAACGAATTAAGCTGGGAAGAGAAGCTAAAGCTAAACACTAGATGAGTTTTTTGCTTGGTTGGCTATATGCAGGAGATTATAAATCCAATGCTTGGCGAAAAAACCGGAATTGATACGGTCGGTGATATTTGGGATAGGTTTTATAGAGAACTTCCTAATATCCCACATATCTCAGGATAAAGTATTGTTATAAACGGAAAGATTTATAAGGACTTAACGCTTCTCTCAACAATGGCTATCATATCAATGTGAAATCGACAAAAACCCACCATTACACTGAAACTCAAAACTTTTCTAAAACCAACTGGAGAGTCAGAATTCATAAACATATCACTTAGTTTTTGATACTTGTTAAACCGTGCCAATTACCATTCATGTCAAATTTATTACCATTCAGGATAAAAACAGAATTTCTGGTGATTTTTATGATATTATGTCCCTAAGTGTAAAATCGGAGGTGCTATGTCGCGTATACTTTAGTAGCTTGATTTATTGCGGGCCTTCGCACAGCAGGATTTGTGAGGACGTGGCTTGCAACCGCTATGCTTAGCTATCGGGAAAGTGAAGCTGGCTTGCCAATCTTGATAAGCAACTGCATCTGCAAGAGGGGCTGTACGCCTAAACAAGGGAGGGTCCCGATGTGCCAATGGAATGCTGGAATCCAGCCAGATGCTCTGCCATGAAGAGGCCAAAAGCTACAACAACATACTGCATAGGCCTATGAACCGCATCCCTTCTCTGCTTATGGGCTTCCGGCCTACGGAGAAAAACAGACAGAGTGAAATGAGAGGAGAAAAAACATGAAAATACGATTTATGAGCCTATTGCTGGCACTGTGCATGGCCCTTAGTCTTTTTCCGACTATGACGATGGCTGCAAACATCACGCTTTCGGCTGTACCGAGCAAGACGAATTTTGTGATGAACGGTAAGCCTGTTTCCATCACGCAGGCATACGACGTCAGCAGCACCAACTATCTGCAGGTTCGGGCAATCGCGGCATTGCTCAATGGGACCGCCTCGCAATTCAATGTAAGCTGGGATGGTCAGTATGCCGTCATTGAGACTGGCAAGCCATACAGTGGCACAGTTGCCGAGACGAAGCTGAAACACACAACGAATGTCAGGTGGAGCGGCACAAAGTTCAAGCTGGACAATACAGTCGTTACATTTGGCGCCGCCCTGCTGATTGATGGCGACACCAACTACCTTCAGCTGCGCGAGTTCGCACAACAGCTGAGCGGTACGGCTTCACAGTTCAATGTGTACTGGGATAGTGCGGCAAGTCAGGCGGTCATCCAACCCGGAGTGGCGTATACGGGAATAGCATCCGCTGTAATAAACCCCAATGTGACGCTCTATGAGGTATTGCGCGAAGGAGAATTCAGGGTGAGTCCAGACGGTGATATTATAGGTGACAAAATTCCTGAAGGCACGATCTTGGAAGTCACTTCAATAGAAGGAAGTTGGGCAAAGATCAAGTGGAAGGGCTATTCCTGCTACTTTTGGGAGGAGTATCTTCAAAAGGTGAGTGCTCCTAACATCGTGTGTTCCGCCTGGGCGAAAGATTGGCTATCATACACCGGCTCGTATATCGGCTTATCAGGCGAGTGGACCGGTGCGAAGGAGGACTGGACGAAGCCTGTTACGCGTAGCTTTGTTGCAGATTTGCTCGTTGGCATTATGAGCGATATTTATGGTGCTCCGTCCGTTCGATACAGCCTGCCAATAACCATTAAAGATACCGGGTCGAATCCCCTTACCGATACGAATGACTATGAGGCTAATCGCCTTGCCTACTGGGGCGTGGTTCCTACCGGAAAATTCAATCCGAGTTCCACCGTTACCTATGGGGAGATGACGAATTATCTTTACAAGCTGATGGCTTACGACGATAAATATATCGCTGAAGGTGGCAGACAGGACTTTACCAAAGCCGACATCGCAAAATTCGGTATCGGCGGCAACACCAGCGCAAACGCGAAATGCACCATTGAACAGGCAAAAATTCTGTGCGACAAAGCCTTCCTTTGGAGGCAGGAAGTGGGGTATAAATCTTCAGCGAAATCTGAAGCCGCCGGCGAGAATAGTAACGGTCGGGTCGGCGTCGCGTTCGTGGCGACCGGCGACCTGTACACCATCAAAACCTGCCTCGGCACAAAGGGACAACAGCCGTATCTTGTGATAAACGCGGAGGGTAAGGGTGAACTGAGCAGCAGTAAGACGCAGAGCTACAGAATTACCTATAAAGGTATGAAACTTAACGAGGACGGCGACCCTTTGACGTTATGCACGATTCAGACGGTGGACGGCAAATATCTTGCCACATCCGGCTTGCCAATGAACGGGAGCCGCCTGATCACACGGACAGCGTCGTATGTGTGGGAAATCCGATTGGGCCCACAATCGGATTATCAGCAATTGAACTACATGGTAAGCGCTGACAACCAATGGCAGGTGCTGAATGCCTCGGGCTGGAATACCGCCGACGGAACGCCTATCATCACCTGGAACTGGAACCAGGGCCATGGAGGCGACAATTACAACTGCGCCTTCATCTTGGAGAAGGTAAAGTAAAAAAACTGTCTCTCTTGTCCTTTATATATTGAAACGTACTCAATAAAAGCTCGTATACGGGAATTGGTTTATAAAACCTAGTTTCCAGTATACGAGCCTTTTCTATTGTATCCTTATATTATTAATGATGTGTTTTAAGGGTGCTTTGTTTGGTTATATGTCATCGAAGGCTCATTTCGTATCTTTACATGTCACTAGTCTAACTTATTTTAACTGTTCCCTCTATTCTCGTTTTGTGGTATCATTATACCAAATTCCAGTTAGTATGAAGTAAAATGTCCTTCCCCACCAATTGAAATGTCACTTTATATAAATCATTGAAGGCTCCAAGTGGACTGTCAATGCGAATTTCCACATAAAGGGTATATATCGGCAGAAAAAGGGCTAAAATATATTAAGTCTATTAGAGCGAATGTGGTTCTTATACCTAGTGTTAGTGCCAGTGTAGCTTACTTATGCTAAAAGAACAAAAATGTTCTGATAGGAGGTACATTGATGGATTTGAAAGCCATAGGACAACGAATTAAGCTGGCCAGAGAAGCCAAGGGCTTAACTCAGGAGCAATTAGCTGAGAAGCTTGCTCTCACTGCTTGCCACATAAGTGTTATTGAGCGTGGGATTAAGGCGCCGAGACTGGAAACCCTTGTTGGGATATTGAATATACTCGAAGTTGATGCCAATTATATCTTGACTGATGTTTTGTCAGTATCAAATGAAATCACATCGTCTTTATTGTCCAAAAAGTTATCTGCACTGTCTGAAACACAGCAAAAGAAGATACTGAAAGTATTGGATACACTGATTCAGGAAATAAGCCAAATGTAGCCCGCCAAAAGGAAGGTTATGTAATAACTTTCTGCCCCTTTCCAGTTTCTGCATATAAGATATAAATGGTCCTTGAGTTTCTGCATATAGGACATTAATAGTCCTTGCAGAATTAAACTAGTTCTTGTAGAATTAGTTCTAGCAAAACACTGTCATAATACGACATAAACCATTGAAATATAACAAAAAAGTCATTAATTATGATGGAATTACAATGTTTTATATTTAAAAACGACTAAATGAACTTAATAGGAGTATCAGGGGAACCGAGAATCATAAAATAATCCACAAAGAGCTACCGGATTAGAACCAGTTTTGTTCTCCCCTAATCCAGATTGGAGGAAAATATGCAAAGTAAATCTTACCAGCAAAAGATATACTTACCGGACAGGCTTAAAAACCAGCTTGCCCAAATATCACATTTTCCTTTGACTGTTGTGGAGGCGCCATCAGGCTTTGGAAAAACAACAGCTGTAAGGGAATATTTGAAAGAAACTCTTCCGGACAGTGCTAAACAATATTGGTATACATGTCTAAGTGAGAGTCCTTCTGTGTCTTGGGCGGGAATATGCGACTTGTTTTCAAATGTCAATTACCAGATTTCAAAAAATCTGAAACAGCAGGGATTCCCTACACTGAATACTCTGATGAACATATCTGCATGTTTCAAAAATTTCAGCTGTATTGAGGAGACGTATATAGTAGTAGACAATTTTCAGCTTCTAAAAAGTGATATTATACATGAGCTGATAAGTATATTTTCTATGCATGATATCCCTAACCTTCATACTATATTTATCACCCAGCAGCTTGTGAAAAAAGCACAAATCACATTTCATAATACCTACATACATACTATCGAGGCGTCTGCTTTTTTCTTTGATAAGGACAGCACTGCAAACTTGTTTAAAATGGAGGGCATTCACCTAAATGACGATGAGCTGAATAGTGTTTACACTAGCACTGAGGGCTGGATATCCGCTCTTCGGCTACAAATATCTAATTATAAGCAGAACGGTTGTTTTGACTATACTTCCGACATTGATCATTTAGTTGAGATTACTATTTGGAACAGACTTACCCCTGAACAAAAGACCTGTTTGGTTTTATTATCTGTAATAGACAGCTTCACAGCACGGCAGGCTGCTATCATGCTAGGGGAGGAAACACTTCCTGACCATATCAAGGATATGCTTAAATACAATGATTTCATAAGATACTATCCAAGGGAAAAAATCTTTGTAATGCACAGTATTTTGCAGAACTATTTAAGGAATCAATTCTATCAATATCGGACGGAGGCGTTTAAAAAACGTGTGTTGCAAGCTGCGGGACAAGGCTGTATTGCCGAGTCGGATTTCTATACTGCTGCACAATTTTTCTTCGAAGTCAGAGATTTTGATGCTATTTTTTCCATACCATTTAACAGTACATATATCATTAATAAAAGAGAAAGCAATATGATGAACTTTCTTGTGGAAGTCATCAATGAATGTCCAGAAGAGACAATGTGCAAATACCCTTTTGTCTTAATCCTGTTTTCGTATTTATTGTGGATGGATGGGATATATGAATGCTATCATAAACTATACCGGCTGGTTGATTTAGTCATAAAAAGTAATCCGGCAGGACTTAATAAAGACGAGCTTCGGTTGCTCAAGGGAGAATTCTTGCTCCTTACGTCTTTTACCATATATAACGATATAAAGAAGGTAAAAGAGTTACAAAAGACGGCATATGAGTTATTAGGTGGACCCAGCAGGTTTAGATTGAACGAGATACCAATTACACTGGGCGCAACCTCTGTTCTGAGCACGGTTTGGCGTGAGTCTGGAAGAATGGACGAAGCACTATTAGATATACAAAGTAATTTGCCTTATCACTTTAAACTTACCTATGGGCAGGGATTCGGAGCAGACAGCGTATTAGAGGCGGAAATGATGTTTATGAGAGGTGACGATATACAGGCCGAGATATTATGTCATAAAGCACTATACCAGGCCCGCAGCAAACAAGATACTTGTATTTGTCTGTGCGCTGAGCAGGTTCTTGCCAGGATAGCAATCCTGCGAGGGGATGTGGACGGTTTTTTTACCACACTAGAGAATATTAAGGGATATGCAAAAGAAGGCTCCAATCTGTATGTACTTAGCATGGTTGACATATGCTTATCGGTTATTAGTGTAGCACTGGATACAACGGATATGGTTGCTAACTGGTTTGGGGATGCAGAGAGTATAAGTAAAAAAGTGTATGCTAGGGCTGTCCCCTATGTTAATATTCTTTATTCACATCTCTTGGTTAGAAAAAAACAGCATGCCGAGCTATTAGGTATGGCTGATAACGCTATTAGCACGGCAAAAGAGATGAATTATATATTTCCACAGGTTTATAGCTTTATATTCAAGGCAGGAGTGTTTTACACAAGCGGCCGTGAACGTGAAGCACTGGAGAATCTGGAAGAAGCATTTGTTCTAGCGTTTCCAGACAAAATATATCTGCCATTTGCTCAATTTATATATATGGGTGACATTCTTTCTAAAGCGTATATTTGCCCCTTAACACGCAGTGACACCCACAATCCAGATGACGTAGAAAATTCTGTTCTATTCTCCAAAATCATAGAGACAATTCCGGGCTGGAAAGGGGATATTGATAAAATTATGACGCTTTTTAATAGATACCATAAAGGTCGAAATATTATTTTAAATGCTCTCAATCAGGCAAAATCACCACTTACCCCAAGGGAAAGGGAAGTCACCTCTCTTGCCAAGGGCCGATTGAGTCATAAAGAAATTGCTGAAAAGTTATACATATCCAGAGCAACTGTGAGAACCATCCTATATAATGCATACAGCAAGCTAGGTATTCATTCAAAAACTGAACTATATAATATCGATTTCTAGCAAACATAAAAATACGAAAAAAAATCGTATGAAAATAACGAGCAATCTGCTTTATTGACAACGGCAGGTTGTTCTTTTTTGTATGAATGGAAACCAATGATATATCCATCGGGATTATTGTGAAAAACTTTTGTCTGATGATGAAGTAGAAATGTTCAGTTCTATGGGTTGATGTTTTTGCAATAGAGGTAATTTCATTTGGAATCTGGTTCAGATAATGAATTTATAAATACGAAAAAAGTTCGTATGAAGAATACCAAACAATCTTCTATAATGACCTTTGTTCCCGTCTAAAGCATAGGGGGAAATATTAAAACCACCAAATTGAGGAGGCAAGAAAGAATTATGAAAAATTTATCCATCAGTGGAAAACTTATTCTAGGTTTCGGTATAGTGCTGGTACTGATGAGCTTGATTATCGGCGTCTCAATTATCAGCATATCAAACATGACAGACGTTACAGAGCAGTATTCCAGCTTAATAGTGCCCACTACTCGAAACATCATCGAGATCAAAAATGATGCATCTAGCATCCAAATGCATATCGCCCGAGTATTCATACGTAAGGACGTTGCTGGCATGGAAGAAGAATTTGCTTCAGCGAGTGAAAATTTTGCTAACATGAAAGCACGGATTGAAGAGCTGAGTAAAACAGTTGAAAATGAATCAACACAAGTTATTATTAATGATATTTTATCTATTGCTTCTAACGGTTCATCTATCAGAGAGAGTATGTATGATAAAGTTATGCTCGGGACTGAAGAGGGCACAATAGCAGCAAAATTGATTTTCTCGAATGAGTATCTGCCTTTCTTTGATGAGCTGGAAAAAAACATTATAAAGCTGTCCGATGCGATAGCTGTAGCAGCTGAGACTCAGGATAAGACAGCTGCAGAGACTTCCAGACAGGCATGGATTATTCTTATAACCGCTGCAGTTGCAGCAATAGCTGCAACAATAATTATCGTTTTCGCTATTCGCCGTTCGATTATGAACCCGGTAATGGAAATCGTAAGTGTTTATGATGAGATGTCGAAGGGTAATATGCAGGTGAAAATCAACTATGAGAGCAAGGATGAAATGGGCAAAATGGCAAAGAGCATCCGAAAGACAAATGAGCTCCTCACTTCGTATATAAACGATATCTCGAAAAAACTTGAATTAATGTCACAGGGAGATATGAGAATTGATATGGAAATGGACTATATAGGTGATTTTGCGGCAATCAAAAAGGCTATAGAGCATACCGTTTCCTCTTTAAATCATACATTGCAAACAATTAACACGGCGGCAGAACAGGTCAGCACAGGAGCTTCACAAGTGTCAAGCGGGGCCCAGGCTCTTGCATCAGGATCTACGGAGCAGGCTTCTTCTATAGAAGAATTAAGCGTTACTGTGACCAAGGTTGCCGAGCAGGCTACGGCGAACTCAGATAATGTAAATGTAGCAACACAGTATGTGGAGCAGGCCGGTACAGACGTTGAAACTGGAAATGAACACATGGGGCAGCTTACGGAAGCCATGATGGAGATTAATTCTGCGTCCAACCAAATTGCCAATATTACTAAGGTTATTGAAGATATCGCTTTCCAGACCAATATACTCGCTTTGAATGCAGCTATTGAAGCCGCCCGTGCAGGTAACGCCGGAAAAGGTTTTGCAGTTGTGGCTGACGAAGTGCGAAATCTTGCCGCTAAATCAGCAGAAGCAGCAAAGCAAACGTCTGATTTAATCAAGGCCTCTGTCGATACTGTTTCTAAGGGAACGCAAATAACGACACAAACAGCGCAGATACTGTTGGATATACGAGAAAAGACTAAATTAGTAATCGAAAGTATCATCAAAATTGATGAAGCATCTGCGGAGCAGGCAGCGGCTATAGAACAGATCAAGCAGGGACTAAATCAGGTATCCTCTGTTGTGCAGACAAATGCTGCAACTGCGGAGGAAAACTCGGCGACAAGCGAAGAAATGTCTGCCCAGGCTACTACACTGCAAGAGGAGGTTGGTAAGTTCAAGCTTAAATATGGATATGAGAAGGACAGTTTTGCGTCTATCGCTCCCTTAAGAGAACCAGTAAAAGAGAGTCCGGCTTTGTTGGAGGTAGCTGCTTCTCTTGGAAAATATTGAGGTTTCGCTGATTTGGCAGCCAGTGGAAATAATCCTTAGTAACAGAAGCAAAGAAAACTGGCAGTTTTGGAGGAGGTAGAAGGTTGGACAATTATTCAAGCAATTCCATGTTGGATGTTTTTATATATGAGACCACTCAAAATATAGAGCAACTCGAGGTAGCGATACTAGCCAGTGAAAAAGCGGGCTGTTTTGAACCGCAGGCAGTTAACGAAATATTCAGGGTTATGCATACGATAAAGGGCTCTTCCACCATGATGATGTATAACAATATTTCGTCGCTTTCTCATGCCATAGAGGATCTTTTCTACTTTATACGAGAAGAAAAACCTGAAAACATAGACTGTGCACTCCTTTCGGATTTGGTTTTAGAGGGTGTAGATTTTATTAAGCTGGAGATGGAGAAGGTCAAAAATTCCGATAGCCTCGACGGAGATCCATCAGACCTGATTGAAAACATCAAGGATTTTCTGTCCTCCATTAAGGTGGGACCGAAAAGCACAGATACTTCAAAAGAAACGCAAAAAGAAGTCGAGCAGCAATATTACTCGGCCCCCGACAAAAAAGACAAAAATGCAGAGCAAAAATGCTACGAAGCGGTAATTTATTTTGAAGATGGGTGCGAAATGGAGAACGTCCGGGCTTTCAATATCGTTCATAATTTAAAAGATATTGTGGAGGATTTTAGCTACTGCCCAGAGGATATCATCGAAAGTCCTAACAGTGTACAAATTATTCGGGAACAAGGCTTCAGAATAACGCTCATAAGTGATAAAAGCATGAAGGAATTACACGATTTTTTCTTAAGTAACGCCTTTATCCGAAATCTTGAGGTTACTGAGCTTCTGGACAGACAGACGTCCGAGCAGTGTATTGATCAAGAAACTGCCCTTCAGGGATCTTCCATCAAATTAGCTAAGCTGCAGGCTGAGGGCCTAGGACAATTTGAAAACAGGAGTTCCCAGCAGAGTATTATCAGCGTCGATGTTATGAAGCTGGATAAGTTGATGGATCTAATGGGGGAAATGGTAATAGCAGAGGCGATGGTTACACAAAACCCTGAGTTGCAGGCGATTAAGCTTAATAGCTTCTATAAAGCCGCCCGTCAGCTTCATAAAATAACAAGCGAAATGCAGGACTTGGTTATGTCCATACGAATGGTTCCGTTGGCGGCGACATTTCATAAAATGCATCGTATTGTGAGGGATATGAGTAGGAAGCTCAATAAAGAAGCAAGATTGGTGCTAATGGGAGAAAATACGGAGGTTGATAAGAATATAATTGAGCATTTATCTGACCCACTGATGCATCTTGTTCGCAATGCCATTGATCATGGAATTGAAGATCCTGACGAAAGAAGGACCGCAGGCAAGCAAAAATCAGGTCAGATAATACTGGAAGCAAACAATGCCGGAAGCGATGTTATTGTAACTGTCCGTGATGACGGTAAGGGCCTCAATAAGGAGAAAATTCTAAAAAAAGCCCGGGAAAATGGCTTGCTGAGCAAACCTGAAAATGAGATAACGGATAAGGAAATCTACAACCTTATCTTTCTGCCGGGTTTCTCCACTAACGACAACGTGACGGAATTCTCCGGCCGGGGTGTTGGCATGGACGTAGTAGTAAAAAACATAGAAGCAGTAGGCGGTTCGGCAACAATAGACAGCATCGAAGGCTCCGGGACGGTAACAACACTGAAAATACCTCTCACATTGGCCATCATAGACGGAATGAACATACGAGTAGGTGACGCAAAGTATACACTCCCCACAACATCGATTAAAGAAACTTTTAGAGTTAACGAAAAAGATATTATCAAAGATCTTAACGGTAATGAGATGATTATGGTTCGCGGAGAGTGTTATCCAATCGTCCGCATTCATGAACTATTCTCAGTTAAAACCGAAATCACCGAGCTGACCAAAGGAATTATGCTCATGATTGAGCAGGATGACAAGACCATCTGTATTTTCGCTGACGAGCTATTAGGCCAACAACAGGTAGTCGTCAAGGCTCTTCCCTCCTACATGAAAAACATACAAAAGGTGGAAGGATTAGCTGGCTGTACACTCCTGGGGGATGGCAGTATAAGTCTGATTCTCAATATTGGCGGGTTAATCAGCATGGAGTCATAAAAAATGATATATATATACACTATAAACATAAAAGGAGGCTATAAAAGATGGCACAAGCCGACTTGCTGGACATTACGGAACAAGAGGATATGCTGGAAGGAAAGTATCTTATATTCTATATTGGGAACGAACTATATGGGATTGAAATCCGATACATTACTGAAATCATTGGTATTCAGCCCATTACAATAGTTCCTGGGATGCCTCATTATATAAAGGGAATCACCAATCTCCGGGGTAAAATTATTCCTGTCATGGATGCCCGACTGCGTTTTAAAAAAGCAGCCAGAGAATATGATGACAGAACCTGTATTATCGTTCTTGATACAAATGGTATTTCAACCGGGTTAATTGTAGACAACGTTTCAGAGGTAATCGCCATAGCCGATGAGGATATTGCGCCTCCCCCGGATATAAATAAAGGTGGTCTTAAATACATCAAGGGTATAGGCAAGGCTGATGGAAACGTCAAACTGCTAGTGGACTGCCAGAAAATACTCAAAGACGATGAAGTGGAGTTACTCAGCTCCATGACTTGATATGAAAACTTTCAACGAAAAGCGACAAGGTTTGAAGGAACGAATATATTTCTCTATATTTGATGAGGGAGGTAGTTTGTGAAAGCTATAAGTGAAAAAGAATTCAGGCTATTTGCCGATTATATAAAAGCTAACTTTGGTATCCATTTCAAGGATGAGAAAAAGACCCTTGTCGAGGGAAGACTCGGAAATACACTCTCAAGCATGAATTTGTCCAGCCTGACTGAGTACATGAGCTATGTGACATCGGATAAAACTGGAAAAGCCGTTTCCGATATGTTGGACAGGATCACAACCAACCATACCTTTTTCATGAGAGAACCAGCACATTTCAAATATTTCAGGGATATAGTGCTGCCTTATTTGGCAAAGACGGTGCTGAACCGAGATGTGCGTATTTGGAGTGCGGCATGCTCCACGGGAGAAGAACCCTATACGCTGGCAATGATTATTGATGAATTCTTTGGTCCCAATAAAGTGGAATGGGACACAAAGATACTTGCTACTGATATTTCCAAGGGAGTCCTTGCTGTCGCACAGGCAGGTGTTTACAGCCAGGATAAGATGAAAGGTCTGCCGGAGTACTGGAAAAAGAAATATTTCAAAGAACATGACTCCGGGCAGTATATTCTGTCTGAGAAGATCAGAAATGAAGTAACTTTCAGTAATATCAACCTGATGGACGCCACATATCCTTTCCGAAAGAAAATGCATGTTATTTTTTGCAGGAATGTCATGATTTATTTTGATAATGAAACCAAGAACAGACTTGCTGAACATTTTTATGATATTACAGAACCTGGAGGCTTCCTGTTTATCGGACATTCAGAGACACTGAACCGTGAAAAAACGCGGTACAGGTATATAATGCCTGCAGTTTACAGGAAGGAGTAGGTACATATGGAGACAGGCAAAATAATTCGGGTTTTGGTTGTTGACGATAGCATAGTATCCCGTGAAATGATCGTAAGGGGTATATCCTCCGATCCACAAATTGAGGTGGTGGCTGTTGCAGCCGATCCTTTCGAGGCAAGAGATAAAATAGTTGAGGTTCGTCCCGATGTGATCACCTGTGATGTGGAAATGCCTAAAATGAACGGAATAGAATTTGCACGCTGGTTGCTGCCTCAGTGTTTTATCCCCATTATCATGGTAACCGCCGTCAGCAGTGCAGTCTTTGAAGCGATGGAGGCTGGTGTTGTAGATTTTGTTGCTAAGCCTGATAGTAGTTTACCTAAAGGTACGGAAGCTTTCATTAGAGATTTAATATCAAGGATAAAAACAGCTTCCACCGCCTCTAAAACCGCATGGCTGGAACGTAAAAAACCGACGCAGAGTGTTACAGGCAATATGGTACAGGACTCAGGCAGGATTATAGCTATTGGCGCTTCTACTGGTGGAACCGAAGCAATTTACAATATACTCCGACTCCTTCCTCCCGCTGTTCCGGGCATCGTAATTGTACAACATATCCCTCCTGTTTTTTCGAGGATGTTTGCTGAAAGACTGGACAGACAAACCTCCTTAAAAGTTAAGGAAGCGGTAAACGGTGACTATGTGGAGGAGGGTAGCGTTCTGATAGCACCTGGAGGTCAGCATATGAGGATCAGGAAAGTCGGGAAGAGGTATCAGGTTGAATGTTTACATGGAGATAAGGTAAACGGGCATTGTCCGTCTGTGGATGTTTTGTTTGAATCGGTGGCTAAGGAAGCAGGCAGAAATGCGGTTGGAATTCTACTGACAGGGATGGGCTATGACGGTGCCAAGGGACTTCTCAACATGCGGCGTAAGGGCAGCCGGACTATAGGCCAGGATAAAGCTTCGTCTGTAGTGTACGGAATGCCTAAAGTAGCCTTTGATATTGGAGCTGTGGAAATACAGACGTCATTAGAAAATATACCTCAAGTATTATCGCAGCTGTTAGTAGATGATTACTATGTATTTTATAGTAGGAATGGAAGAATATAGTTCGCAGTAAAATGTTGGTGGCATTTACCCTTATTTGGGTTTAAGAATTTGCATCTCCTAAGCAGAGATAAGTGAAAACGATAAAGAAGGGAAGTTGAGCATGAATGAATATTTTAACAAAGGAATTGAGGGCACCGTTCGGCTTCGGTTTTTTACAATTGATTGCTAACGACAGCGGAAAGGGAATTGACTATATATTCCTGGATGTCAGTGTTGGTTTTCAAAAAATGATAGGCTTACATCGGGACAATATTATAGGGAAAACGGCCTCCGAGGTCTTTTTAGGCAAAAAGCGCATATTCGATTGGATCGAGTACTTCAGAGGTGTTCTCATTTCAAAAAAAATACATGAAATATCGAGGTATGTGGAAGTGCTCGACAGAGATTGCAATGTCATTGTTGTTCCGTCCGGTGGAGAGTGCTTTGCTCTCATCATTCGAGATACAAAGGACGACCTCAAGGTAAATACATTCCAGAACACCACCATCAATATTCTGCTGGCAGCGCTGCGCGATCAATGCTTAGAGACTAAAGAGCACGCAAGTAGGCTAGAGTCCTACTGCCATCTCATAGGCCTTCATTTTCAGCTTACATCTGAAGAGATGGAGGAGCTTTCATTACTGGCGGTTCTTCATGATATTGGTAAGATAGGTGTTAATCCTGCCATACTGAAAAAACCTGGGACACTGACAAGGGAAGACTGGGTTGAAATGAAACGTCACTCTGAAATAGGATGGCGAATTGTCAAGGAATTTCCCGATCTTGGGGCTGTGGCGAATTACATCCTATTTCATCATGAGCGCTGGGATGGAAAAGGCTATCCATCGGGACTAAAGGCTGATAATATCCCCCTTCCCAGTCGAATCCTTGCAGTTGCAGACGCCTATGACGCAATGACCAGTGACCGGGTATATCGAAAGAGAATGGGCATGGAAGAAGCTATCATAGAATTATCAAAAAACGCCGGGATACAGTTTGACCCGCAGGTTGTAAGCCTTTTTATAGAATTAATTATGTCAAAAGATTTATGTTTGATAAACAATCACAAGCAAAATACTAAAAGGGATGTAAATATTATGTTCCTGGGATGAGACAATCCAGTAGAATATAAAAGGGTGCGTTGTATAAGTGGGGATACATGGCTTGCGTTGATAGAAACACTGGAAATAAAAGAGTTGGTCAAGAAATTTTCCGAGTTCCCTTATCACGAAAAGGTCTGCAAAAAGCTCGGATTTCCTCTGCGAGTAATTCAGGCTCTTCCATAGCTGTAAAGTGGCCACCTCGGGGAAGATTAGTCCAACGAGTGATATTATATTGCTTTTCAGCCCATACCTTAGGGGGCTTGAGGATATCGGAGGCTAGTAATGCAATTCCTGTAGGCGTCTCAATTCTTTTATTTAAGGGTGGTAGAGAATGAGTGTTCTCATAATATACATGGGCTGCAGAACCGATGGTATTTGAAATCCAATAAATCATGATATTAGTTAGCAATTCATCAAAAGTAAAGCGTCCTTGGAGGTCGCCATTACAATCGCTCCAATCACGGAATTTTTCGATAATCCAACCGGCTAAACCAACTGGAGAGTCGGAAAGCCCATATGCAATCGTTTGAGGCTTTGTCGATTGTAGAGACATATATGCTCCTTCTTTAGCAATCCAATCCTGTGCGTTATTACGATATTCCAGTTCCTCCTTGGTTAAAACTGACACATCCTGAGATGCCAAGAGAGGTCTGATAATTCCAATGTCAGTCAGGTGTATACCATACAATAATTCAGGATGGTTCATGGATAGATACCTAGTAATGCCAGATCCCATGTCTCCACCACCAGCAACAAATTTTTTGTAACCCAGCTTTTCAGTCATTAATCTTGCCCATAAAATGGAGATTAAGTGATTATTCAGAACGCTATGTTCAGAAAGGGAAGAGAAACCAAAACCCGGTATTGATGGTACAATAACATCGAAGCAGTCTTCGGCATCAGCATTATGACGAGCTGGATCAGTAAGGAGTGGAATGATTTTTTTGTAACGTATAAAGCTATCAGGCCAGCCATGTGTCAGAATGATTGGTAAGGGATTTGGACCCTTTCCCAGTTCGTATACAAAGTGAATATTAACCCCATCAATCACACTTATATAATGGTTCAGTGTATTCAATTCCGTTTCTTGTATGCGCCAATCAAAATTATCACGCAATAGGAGACAAGGGCTTGTAAATACTCAAGGTTAGTACCGCGATCCCATAACAAATTTTTAACTTGACTTGGCCAGCGGACATGATTTAACCTCGCTTTAAGATCCATAAGGACTTCATCTGGTACGTGAATGTTAAATGGTTTGGTAGGCATATAATATTCTCCTTTCAGTTTTAACTTGGTAAATATTGGGCCGATTGTTTGTTAATTAGTATTAAGTTAAGTGTAAATAAATAACCTTTGTGATACAATGGCATAAATGAAGATTTTAACTATACTATCTGTTATTATGCAGTGAGCCCAATATAAAACTACCTAGTGTAACAATAAATCTTTTATGAAAGGAACTTATTATGCCACTGTTTGACCGACATAAAAATCGTATTGTTAATATTGAATTTGATTTCTCAGAGAATATGGATATGCTTCCTTATCATGAGGGATATGCAATAGTTTTCATCACAAACGGAAGCGCTTCAGGAATTTTGAATGAGCGTCAAGTAAAAATTACTGCGCCTTGTATCCTTTGTATTTCAAAAGACGATATTATTAAAATAACGAAAAGAGATAATATATCAGCCCAATCATTTCGATTTGATTCGGATTTTTTGAAAAGTACTCGGGTGTCTGATTTAAAAGATAGTATTTCGACACAACTGAGAATTGAAACGGGGTTATCACTTTTTAAAAGGGATGGTGTTCATACAGGGATTTGTGACATTACAGATAATGCTTATCTACAACTTTTTGAATGGTTCTTTGTACTTGGTGCAGAAGTATTTGCACAAAGCAATGAGCTGTGGGCATGTAGAGTTAAAAGATACCTTATTCAATTTTTGAGTCTCCTTGAAAATATAAGCCGTCAAAAAGAACCATCACCAGTGGATATTGTATTAGATTATATACATACAAACTATACCAATAAAATAATACTTAACGATTTTATTCGTTGTTCAAATCTAAATCGTGTATCATTAAACACCATGTTTAAGGAAAAATTCGGATTTACTGCAATGGGCTATTTACAAAGGTACCGTTTGCAAATAGCCGGCGAACTACTTATTCATACTGATATGAGCTTAAATGAGATTGCTCGGTCTACAGGATTTGAATATGACACATATTTTATTAAGCAATTTACATCAAAAAGGGGAATATCACCAACTACCTATCGAAATGTATGTAGGGAACAAGCTAAATCAATGTAGAGGTTTTTATAGAAACCATCTCCTTGTGACTGCCGAGCAGTTAGCTCTCACTGTAGGTTCGATTATATAATGGGACACTTGAAAATAAATAGTAAAGCAAATAGTATAGAAACGGGAGTGCCTCAAAAAACGTGGCACTCCTTTTATTTGAACCATAAAATAGAACGCTAGGCTTCTGTACGTAATGTATTTGGCCATTTATCCAGAATTATGAGTACAGCAATTTTTAATAGCATCGCTTAAGACTCTAAGAAGTAACAATACATACTTTGTTAACATAAACTGATATTGCAAGTTACTTTTTATAGGAGGTATTAACCATGCTTTCAAGTAGTGAGTTTTTAAAACAATCACTAGGTTTACATTTGTTTTTCACAAGGATTATGAAAGAACACTCATTCTTTCTTGAGATAGCTTTACACCTAGAGATGCTAGCTTTACCCAACAGGCAGATAATTTTCGTAGAGAGTTTGACCAAATTTTAGGGGAAGCAATTGCTCTTTCTAATGGTGTTGTTAATCCCGATATTCTTCGATCAGGTGAAGTAATAACCCCTTATACTTTAAATGCAGAAAACGCAACCACATATTTTACCGGTGTACAGATACCAACTAATTTGACACAGGCAGAAGCAGAATTAGAGGGTGGTGGAGTAATAAGGGATGCATCCAGACTTGAATATTATGTATCCATACTTAACCAAAGGGCAATAAATGCAACGGCTGCATTAATACAGTTTAAAACTAATATTTTATCTAATGTATTAAGTTGCAAAATGTTTACAGTTAATTACCCCTTGCTGATTTTACACATAACTCGTGAGGCAGAATTATATCTTAAGCAGCTTAAAAGACTTCAAGCAAGGAAAGAGATTAGTCTTGAAAGAGAAGCCTATGAACAAGAATTTTTCTGGAACAGACAGATGGCAGAGCATGCTAAGTTTATACGAGGACTGCTTGATCCGACAGAGGAAGATTTGATTAGTAAAGCTAATAGTTTTGGAAATGTTTGGAGGAAGATAAATCCATCTCACAAGGGGAACACTAAACATCAATCATTGGGAAAAATTGTACCACATGGATTTTGTAAATAAGAATGAAATGGAAAATGGGGGAATTTTTTAAGGGAAGTAGAGGAAAGCAAATTCCAAGAAATAAAACACATGAGAAAAGGACACTTCAATTTGTTGTCTTAACTAACAATGTATAGTGTTCTTTTTTATATTCCAATTAAATCACCCCAGACTAAATTATTTTTATATGCAATCTACCATCCAAAATCATCTATGTGATATAGTCACAGATATTGTTAAGAATTTCATTATAATTAGTATTAAAGGTAAGTAATTAATTAATATTAAAGATAAATTATAAAAACATAGGAGGAAGATAAAATGTTTGGTATTTTAACAAAGAATGACTATAAAGTGATTAATGTAAATGAAATGGACAACCTTATTGGAGAGGTAGAACTAATTGATATAAGAGAACCGTACGAATATAAAAGTGGAAGCTTAATAACTGCTAAAAACATACCAATGGGTACCTTATTATCAAGCCCAGAAAAATATATATCCAAGGATAAGACATACTATATCATGTGTCAGTCAGGTGGGAGAAGTTCAGCAGCCTGCAGAACGCTTACAAAACAGGGTTTTAATGTAATAAATGTTGCTGGTGGCATGGGCTCTTATGTAGGCCCAAACAAAAAATAAATATTTGACATGGAGGTTATAGCATGGGACGAAAAATATTGATTATTGGTGGTGTTGCTGGAGGAGCATCTGCAGCTGCAAGACTCAGAAGACATAGCGAAGAAGATCAGATTATTATGTTTGAAAGAGGACCCCATGTTTCGTTTTCTAATTGTTCGCTCCCTTATCATTTAAGTGGAGTTGTAAAGGATGCAGATGATCTGGTTTTAATGAATCCGGGGCTGTTTTTAAAACAATATAATATAGATGCACGCGTAAATAGTGAAGTAACTGCAATTGACAGGAAGAATAAAACTGTAACTATAAAAAGAACAGATTCAGAAGAAGAGTATACAGAAAGCTATGATAAATTGATCTTATCACCGGGTGCGTCTCCCATTGTGCCAAAGCTATCGGGAATTGAAAATGTAAATGTATTCACGGTGAGAAATGTAGTTAACATTGACAAATTGAATCAGTTTGTGAAACAAATGAGTACAAAGGATGTAGCTGTTATTGGAGGAGGCTATATAGGAGTTGAGGTAGCTGAGAACTTAAGTGAAGCCGGATACAATGTATCTCTGATAGAGGCAACAAATCAGATACTCAAACCATTTGACTATGATATGGTTCAAATATTTCATAAAGTGTTGATTGATCATAATGTGAATTTAATTCTTGGAGACAAAGTAGAGAGATTCGAAGAAAATAAAGTTGTCTTAGCGTCAGGGAAAACGATAAATGCAAGTGCTGTTGTAATGGCAATCGGTGTAGCACCTGAAACATATCTTGCTAGAGAAGCTGGTCTAGCAATAGGGGAAACAGGGGCAATTAAAGTTGATAAAAATTATCTTACGAGTGACCCCGATATATATGCAGTAGGTGATGCAATCGAAGTTTATCATGCATTAACGCATACTATGGCAAAAATATCACTAGCAGGCCCCGCATTAAAGCAGGCAAGAGCCGTTGCCGATCATATTAATTATAAGAGGACCTTGAATAATGGATATATAGGTTCTTCTGCCATTAAGGTATTTGAATATAATGGAGCATCTACCGGATTAAATGAATCCTTAATTAAGGCTAATAATATGAAAATTAATTATGATATTGTACGTATTATACCGTCAGATAAGGTTTCACTTATGCCAGATGCCGCACCAATGCATTTTAAACTATTGTTTGAAGTACCGACAGGAAAAATTTTGGGAGCTCAGGCAATTGGCAAAGGTGACGTAACAAAAAGGATTGATATAATTGCTACGGCTATTAAGTTTGGAGGAACAGTAAAAGACTTAAAAGATTTGGAATTGAGCTATGCACCTCCATTTTCAACGGCAAAGGATATTGTAAATTATGCTGGATATGTAGCTACAAACCTTTTAAAAGGCGACTTTAAGCAAGTAAATGTTGATAAAGTAAGAGAACTTGTTGAAAATAACAATATCATAATAGATGTAAGAGAAGTCCGTGAATTTGACAGGGGGCATATCAAAGGAGCAATCAATATTCCGTTAAGCGAACTTAGGAAAAGAACAGACGAAATTCCAAAAGATAGACCAGTATACCTACATTGTCGAACCGGTCAGCGTAGCTACAATGCAGCCTTGGCACTTCAGAATATGGGCTTTGATAACGTTATTAATATCACGGGTAGCTTTTTAGGAGTTTCTTTTTATGAATACTATAATGACAAAGTGAGCGGCAGAGAAAGCATTGTAACAGAATACAATTTCAGATAAAAGAGGTATACAGATAATATGTGGTATAATAAAGTATCAGATTAATGTACTAACTCTACTTCCTAAAATAGTTTTATTTTGGGAAGTAGAATTTGCTTTATCTAAAGCTTAACCCAGTATATAGTTGATTTGATATTTACTACTATACCATTGCCAGGAGGTACAAAACTATTATGGAGTACAAGATTTTTAGTTTTCCCATAACTATGCCATTCGGCAATACCGAAAATACAGTTTATCCCACCCTACTTTGGGATAAGCAAAACATTATTCTTGTCGACTGCGGCTTTATCGGATCGCTCCCCTACATTGAAAAGGAACTTCTAAAGCACGGATTGTCAGTGGATAATATAACCGGCCTTGTACTGACTCATCATGATCATGACCATATGGGGGCAGCTGCTGCCATTAAAAGGATAAACCCTCATTTGAAAATATACGCTTCTGCTGTAGAAGCGCCATTCATCTCAGCTCACCAAAAACCGTTGCGGTTGAGTCAAGCGGAAGAAATGCAGAAAATACTCCCGCCCGAACAGCAGAATTTTGGTAAGGCATTTTGTGAAATGCTGCGTAGGGTTGAGCCAGTAGAGGTTGATGTTTTTCTGAGTGACGGACAACGTATGGATTGGTGCGAAGGATGTAGGATTATTGCGACACCGGGTCATACACCCGGACATATTTCGCTTCTTATGGAGAAGGATTCGATTATCATAACGGGTGACGCAATTGCGCTGGAGGATGGTAAGCCTGTTATCGCGAACCCACAGTTTACATTGGATATTGAACAAGCTAAAAAATCTATTGAGAAATTATTGTCACTAAAGGCAAAGAAATATTTTTGTTACCATGGTGGGCTTCTTGTTTCTACAGTGAAGTGATAAAAATGATTCATAAAGGTCAGAACAGTTGAACGCTGCTATAGATTAGCATTATCCAAAAGGTAGGCCTGGTGAAGGAAGAATGATACTTTATAGCAAAACGAGTTTTTTACAGCTATTGAACAAGATAAAAAATATTACTGTGTAGTAGCATGATTTACACAGTAATATTTTTTTATTTATATACTTCTTTGATATAATGTCTCAATTATATATGGTAGTGCAACTATGTTCACAAATGATATATAGATAAAACAATATTACATAAAAATATGTTAAAAATAACCGTAATATGGTAAAATTATTTATTATTACTTGTATGTTATTGTCAGAAAAACCAGGATTCTGGCAAAACAAGTATCAGGAGAAAAAATAATATGGAAACCATTATTTTTATGTACATAACACTAATACCTGTAATATTAGCCGGAATACTTACAATGATATGGTGTAAGCTGCCAATACTAAAATTCTTGAAAAGATCTATAGATGGCGGTAAATGCCTACGGGATGGGAAAAGAATATTTGGCAACAATAAAACCTGGATGGGGTTATGTGGTTACCTTATTACAAATATTTTAGTTTTCATATTATGGGGTTTAATATCCCAAAAAAGTGATTATCTTCAGATGCACAACTATTTCTATAGCTATTATAATAATACTCCTTCTTTCAATTTATTAATTGGATTACTCAGCGGGTTAGCGTATGCACTATTTGAACTGCCCAACAGCTTTCTTAAGCGCAGACTTGATATAAGACCAGGCAAGAGCATTAGCGGTGGATGGAAAGTATTTTTCATTTTCATGGACCAGGCTGATTCTGTTATTGGATGTGCATTAGTTGTATGGTTGTTTTATGATATTGGTCTGTTAACATTTATAGCATTCATTTTGGTGGGAGCAATTACACACATGGTATTAAATATGCTGCTATATTTCCTACATCTGAGGAAAAACATGTTTTAAGGAGAATAAGGTGATAATCAAGTTTGACAATAAGAATATTACCAAAAAACTTGGTAACAAGGGTAAATATTTAATGCTTATGAAGCAGAATGGCTTTCAGGTTCCAGATGGATTTATACTGGATAGCGATTGCTATGATGAGATTATTAAGTCATATGGTATACATGAGAGTATTCAGCAGATATTAAAAGAAGCAGTCAACACAAAGACGGTAGACAGCACAAGGACAGCAGACAGCGTAAAGGCAGCAGACAACACTAGGTCAGCAGACAGCACAGAGACGGCAGACAACACAAGGACAGCACAAATCAGTAAGAAGATAATACAATTGTTTGATGGTGTGAAAATGGACAATAGCATTATCAGCTTACTGGAAGAGAATATTGATGCGAATAAGAAATACGCTGTAAGAAGCAGTGGAACAAGCGAGGATTTAGACAATTATTCTTTTGCAGGGCAGTATGAATCCTTTTTAAATGTCCAAGGAATCGACAATATAATAAAGGCAATTATTGATTGTTATAAATCTATGTTTTCTGAAGTAACGCTTACATATCTAGCAAATCATAGCATTCCTATGGAGGATTTGAAGATGTCCGTTGTTATACAGGAAATGATAGCTTCCGAATACAGTGGCATTGCTTTTACAGTGAATCCTATTACAGGTAACGACAAAGAGTTTTTGGTAGAGGTTGCAGAAGGCTTAGGGGACAGCATTGTTAACGGTAAGGTGAAGCCGGAACAGTATTTTTATAATTGGTATGAGGAACGGTATCACTACGAGCAGAGCAATAGGCTCCTACATAAAGAAATGCTGAATAGTATGATGAAGACATTTCTGGATATACAGAGCTTTTTTGGATACCCCTGCGATATAGAATTTGCCATTGCCAAGGGTGAACTATACATTTTACAGGCTAGAGCCATTACCAGGATAAAGTATTCTGGAATAAAAGATATATGGACAACTGCTGATTTCAAGGATGGTGGGGTATCGGCATCGGTTTGCACTCCATTTATGTGGAGCCTGTATGAATATGTATGGGAGTACTCCTTGAGAAAATTTTTGATTGAGTCCAAAATATTAAAGCCTCGAGAGTGTGATGGAAAATTAGGAGAAATGTTCTACGGAAGACCTTATTGGAACCTGTCGGTTGTAAAATTGGCTATGAGCAAAGTTCCGGGTTACAAAGAACGGGAGTTTGATTCAGACTTTGGAGTCAAGATTACCTACGAGGGAGATGGAACTACCACAGGTATAACTGTTTCTTCTCTTTGGGGTATTATAAAAATGGTAATTGCCCAGAAAAGAATTCTAAAGGAAAGAAATCAAAATGTAGAGCGCTACAAACTTGAATTGCTAAAAAAGTATGAGGATTATCGGAAAAGCTACAGGGTTTCTACAGATGAAAAGCAATTTGAGCAGGAATGGTATCAATTGACCCAAGTAGACTATCTACAAAGTGAAACTACCTATTTTTGGCAGATTTTTATCAACACCATTCATCAGTCCTTATATAAGGATGGATTGTTAAAATACATAAACAACAGTGAATATATAGCCCTTTTAAGTGGAATAGATCAGATATCCCATTTACTTCCCTTCTATGATATATGGGAAACCAGTAGAAGGATTTCTAAGGACGAAAAGGCTTTTTCCTACTGGAAGAATACCCCGTTGGAACAGATACGAGAGGAGCTGGCAAGCGGTAGCTTTTATTTGAATGAAGTGAGTGAATTCATTGAGACTTATGGGTATCATTCGGAGAAGGAGCTGGATGTCACATACCCTTGTTATTATGAGGATACATTGACAGTCATAAAGATGTTTAGAGATAGTGTACTGTTAGACGATTCCTGTAGTCCTGACGATGATAAGAAGCGCCAGAGAAATGAGTACGAGAAACAGCTCAGAGCTATCCAAAACCAGCTAAGCGCCAGAAAGTTTAGTAAGCTTGAAACCAAAGTAACAAATATGAGAAGGATGCTGTGGTGGAGAGAGGAATTCAGAGATGTATCAACCAGGTTTTACTATATAATCAGAATCTACACCTTGAAATTGGCAGATTATTATGTGAAAAACGGTGTGTTGCAAAGGGTAGAAGATATCTGGATGCTGAAAGTCGGACAATTATGGGATTATATTGATGGAAAGCTGACTAGAGAAGAGCTACAGGAGATTATAGCAAAAAGTAAAAGCTATTTTAATTCTTTCAGAAACTATATGAGTGATAACGAAATTGGTTCTATATTTGATTTAAAGACAAAAGAAGCGCAAACAAAAGACGGCATATATGGATTGGGCTGCAATAACGGAGTGGTAACTGGAACTGCAAGGGTGATTGAAAACCTAGGGCAAATTGACAGGCTGCAGCAGGGGGATATTTTAGTAACCCGATTCACCGATACAGGTTGGACCTGTAAATTCGCTATGCTGTCTGGAATTGTTACGGAATATGGCGGAATACTTTGCCACTCGGCAATTGTGTCAAGGGAGTATGGTATTCCATGTATCGTTAGTGTTCACGATGTAATGAATAAAATCAAGGACGGCTGTAGCATAAAGATCGATGGAACAACTGGTGAGGTTAAGATAATGAAGGAGGAATAGATGGTAATAGGTAAATGGAATAAGTCGGTATTAGTCACGTACATAGGGGTCATAGTTTCAGTATTGGGAATGTATTTTGCGTTTACACACAGCATAAAATATGCGATGTGCTGTCTGATGCTGGCTGGAATCTGTGATTTGTTTGACGGAAGGATTGCGCGAAGCTGCAAAAGAACTGAAGAAGAAAAGAAATATGGAGTCGAGCTGGATTCTCTGGCTGATGTGTTTAACTTCATCTCATTTCCCATTGTAATTTTTATTGGAATAGGTTTTACCGAGCCATATCTAATACCTCTCTACATTTTGTTCGCAATTTGCGGAATTGCAAGATTGGCCTATTTCAATATAACTACAGAGGGCAGTACTCCAGTGCGTTATTATCTAGGGCTGCCTGTAACATATACCGCTTTGATTCTGCCTATGCTTTATTTATTAAAATATGTACTTCCTTCTGATTTGTTTTTCATCGTTTTTCCAGCCGCTTTGTTTGTAATTTCTATAATGAATGTCCTTAGTATAAAAGTACCAAAGCCCAGGGGAATTGCATACATTCTGTTTTCCTTGCTTGCGATTTTTATGCTGGTATTATATTTGGTGATATTATGATAAAAATCTATGATAGGCAAAACCAAACATATTATACAGAAGTGCAATATGGAGGAAAACTGCTTAATTTTTTGTATCATACGTTCTGGGGAAGAATATTGCTGAAGCTGATTGCAAACAGAAGCTTTTCTAAACTAAATGCAATCTACAATAACAGCAAAGCAAGTATATCCAAAATAAAACCTTTTATTGAGAAATACAATATTCAGATGAACGATTTTGAAAGCAAGAAATATCAGTCCTTCAATGATTTTTTTACAAGGTCTTTACTTACAGGGAAAAGGGATATATGTAGCGATCCAGAACGGGTGATTGCACCTGCGGATTCAAAATTATCTGTATATTATATTACAAAAAATCTACAAATAAGTGTTAAGAATTCTACTTATTCAATGAATGAGATTTTACGTGACCAAGACCTTTCAAGGGAGTATGAGAATGGACTGTGTCTCGTATATAGATTAACGGTAGACGATTACCACAGATACTGTTATATAGATGATGGTGAAATAGTAGGACAAAAAAGAATTAAGGGTAAATTGCATACCGTAAGCTCTATCTCAAAGGACTATAAGGTTTATATAGAGAACCAAAGAGAATACCAGGTTATCAATACGAGAAATCTAGGACGGATTATCCAGATGGAAGTAGGAGCATTGCTTGTAGGAAGGATTGTAAATAGGCAATCAAAGCTTGCCATGCGGGGTGAAGAAAAAGGCTATTTCAGCTATGGAGGATCCACCATAATAGTGTTCATTAAGGCTAACCAGGCCATTATAGATGAGGATATAATGAAACATAATCAAGAAAATATAGAAACAAAGGTTAAATATGGGGAAGCGGTAGGAAGGATAATATGCTGAGAAGACTACATTTATATTTTAAAGAAATGTATCCTGTTATTCCAAGACTGTTACTAGGTTTTATCGTTTTCTTGGAAATCTATTTTATGATTTTACTCAATTATGGAATAGAGGATTTTCATATCAACATACAGGAGGTTGTTGGGGCCTATACTATCTTCGCGTTTTTGATGTGGCTTAGAATTGCTGATGACTTTAAGGACTACGAGACAGACCTAGTTCTGTTCAAGGACAGGCCGTTGCCAAGCGGAAAGGTCAAAAAGAAGGACCTAATTATTGCCTGCTCGGTTGTACAAGCTGTAGCAGTAGTACTAAATGTTCTTTTCATGAATAATCTGCTTTTTTTTATTGTGTTGTATTGTTATGGTTTTTTAATGAGTAAATGGTTTTTCAAGAAGAAAAAGATTCAGTCAAGCTTGCCATTAGCATTGGTAACTCACAATCCTGTACAGCTTTTTGTAAATATTTTCACCATATCCTTTACCTGCATCAAATATCAGTTAAATCCAATAAGTCTGACCACTTTTTTGGTTTTGTGGACACTTTACTTTCCTTCTTTAATATGGGAGGTTAGCAGGAAAATTAAAGCCCCTCGCGAGGAAAACGACTATACTACTTATTCTAAATTGTTTGGCTACAAGAAAGCAACAAGATTTGTAATGTGCTTAACCCTGATAGATATCATTACTAATATAGTTTTGGTATGGAATTTGAATAAAATATCGGTTGTTCTATTCGTAATTCTTGTATCGTGGATGTCCTTCAGGTTTATTGACTTTATGAAGGACCCATATAGATATAAGATTGTATCGAAGGTTGAAAAGTACACTTATATACAGGAATCTCTGATGCTGCTGACAGTAGTAATTTATTTATTGGTAGGTAAAATATAATGAAATGTAAAAGCTTAAAAATGTTAAAAGACAACGGAATAAATGTTCCTGATTTTACTGTATTGAGTTTTGAAAGCTTGATCGGGGAAAAGAAGGAGCTGCTAGAGGAAGTGGAGCAGTACAATGTGGAAAGCATCCACGAATATAGCAGAAGACTAAAAAAGGCTGTGAGAAGGGCATATATAGGAGTTCCTTCTTCAGACCTGAACTTTGATAAATATGCGGTAAGATCCTCCTGTAATGCTGAAGACGGAATAAACAACAGCTTTGCTGGGCAGTTCAAGACTTATTTGAATGTAGAAGCTGATGAACTTCAAGATAAAATTCTGTTATGTTTAGAATCCTTATATAATCCGAATGTTCTGGAATATGTTAATCAAAATGGAATTGACGTAAAACAATTAAGTATGAATGTTATCCTCCAAAAGATGGTAGTAGGTGATTATTCGGGAATACTTTTTACGTCAAATCCTCAGGGAATTCTCAACGAAAGTGTAATTGTTGTGGGTAAAGGCTTAGGGGAAGGAATTGTTTCGGACAAGGTTGATACCACAACATATTATTTTAATACAACGGACAACATTTATTACTATGATGGAAAAGAAAATATCCTTTCCCACTCCACCATCATGGAATTAGTGGAGCTAGGGAACAAGATAAAACAGATATTTAATAATGATTATATGGACATTGAGTTTACCATTAAGGATAATACAATACATATACTTCAGGCTAGACCTATTACAACAATTGATGATTCACATTTGGTTATTTTGGATAACAGCAACATTGTAGAGAGCTATCCGGGCATCAGTCTTCCATTAACCGATTCCTTTGTAAATATTATATACTCAGGAGTATTCAAAGGGGTTTCCGCCAGAGTACTGAAGAATAAAAAAATAGTAGAACAGTGTGAAGATGTTTTCAAAAATATGGTAGGTAGCTCCAATGGCAGAATGTACTACAAGATTAGTAATTGGTACACAATCATCAAGTTTTTACCCTTCAGCAAAAGAATTATTCCTGTATGGCAGGATATGCTTGGCGTTAAGAACAAAAATTATGACCAAGGAAGAGTAAACTTGCCACTAATTAACCGTATTCAGACTTATTTCAATTCATTTTATGAATTGCTTAGGGTACCCTCTAATATGAAGAAGCTAGACAGGAGCTTTAAAGGGATTAACCATTATTTTCATTCACAATATCATAAGGACATAACCAATGAAAAATTGGTTCAACTGTATAATGAGATCAAGGACAAGCTGTTGAGCATATGGGATATAACCCTCTTAAATGACTTGTATACATTCATTTTTACAGGTCTTTTAAAAAGCAAGCTAAAGAAAACTTTTCCGGAGGACTATGAAGAAAGAACCATTGAACTGATATCGGGAATAAGGAACATTGAATGCATGAGGCCTATCCGTGAATTAATAGAATTATCGGTCCTTTCATTAACACAGAGGGATACAAAAGAGTTTAAGGATAGGTATGCCCATTACATAATGCTATATGGAGACAGGACAATAGAGGAATTGAAACTAGAGACAGAAACCTTTCGGACAAATCCCGATTTGCTGGAGGATAAAATAAGGGAATATACAACCGACCTCGCTAAGCTTAAGCAGATGCAGGAATCAATGAATCCCGTGGAGGGAAAAGCACTAAGAGGCAAAGGCATACCATTTTCTTTTTATGTAAGGCGTGCCATGGTGGGAATACAGAACAGAGAACTGTCACGGCTAAACAGAAGCAGGATATTTGGAATGGTAAGGGCTATATTTCTATCCTTTGCAGAAAATTTTATGAAACAGAGGCTGATAGAGGATGTAAAGGATATCTTTTACCTAAAGGTTGATGAGGTGTTTGACCTAGTAAGGAACCCGAAGGTTGTTACAGAGCTGATTGAAAGGCGCAAAGAAGAATACAGAAGGTACAGCTTGTTGCCGGCCTATACACGACTGGTGTTTGCGGGATTGGAGTTTAACAAGAATAATACAGCTATATATTCCAGTCAGCAGTATAAGAATTATCATAGCTTACAGGGAATACCTTGCTCCAAGGGCAAGATTACTGGGGAAGTGCTGGTAATAAAAAATGCCACGGAAGCCAAAGCGGCAAAGGATAAAATACTGGTTGCCAAGATGACTGATCCGGGGTGGGTATTTCTACTTGCAAGTGCCAAGGGGATAATAACGGAAAAGGGATCGTTGCTTTCACATACTGCAATCATTTCAAGGGAGTTGAAGATTCCTTCTATAGTTGGAGTAGATAATGCAATGGAGGTGTTAAAAAACAACGATATTGTATCCATGGATGGAAATACAGGATTGATAGAGATATTGAGGTAGCTATGAAGTGTATCAAATTTGAACAGCAAGACCAATATGTAAGTGATTTTGTAGGTTTGTACCATAAGCTGTACAACAAGAAGAACAATATGCAAAATGATACAGAGATAAGGCAACTGCTACTTGGTCAGCACCCACTAAGCAGGTATTTTCATCTAGATAAATTCTGTATCTATGCTAAGGAGGAGATAGTAGGTAGGTTTATTATTACCACGTATCCCGAGGACGACATTGCTTATCTAGGATTTTTTGAATGTATTGACGATGTAGAGACGGCAAGGTTTTTGTTTGATAAAGCAGAGCAATTTGTTATGAATAAACAGTATAAAAGAATAATAGGTCCTGTGGATGCCTCGTTTTGGATTAGATATCGCTTAAAGACGAATAAGTTTGACGGGATGCCTTACACAGGGGAACCCTATAACCGAGAATATTATTTAAATTTATTCCTGAATAACGGATATAAAGTATCAGAACATTATACCTCCTCTATTTATAAACACATTGAAGAGGAATGGCAGGATAAGAAATGTGTGGATCGATATCAGCACTTTATAAATCAGGGTTACATAATCACAAATCCCACAATTAAGGAATGGGATAAAACGGTGGAAGATTTGTATAACATGATTACTAGCCTGTATAGGGATTTTCCCATTTATAAGGATATCGCACTTGAAGATTTTAGCAAATATTTTGAGAACTATAAGTTGATTATTAATTTTGATATGGTCAAAATGGCATATTACAATGAAAAAGCAGTGGGCTTTTTTATAAGCATTCCTAATTACAATAACATTGTCTATCACACCAGCAAGCTACTTAATATTTTAAAGATATTACATATTAGAAAACGGCCAAAAGAATACGTGATGCTTTATATGGGGGTACTTCAGGAGCATAGAGGTCTTGGTAAGGCAATAGTACAAAGCATAATTGAAGAGCTGAGGAGAAGTAAACTGCCCAGCATCGGGGCTTTACAAAGAGACGGAAAGATAACTCAGAACTATGTTAATGAACTGATTGAAGAACGGTATGAATATGTACTATTGGGAAAGGAAATCAATTATGATAACATTTCATGAGCTGCTAAGAGAAGGCTACAAAAAATGGAAGAATGAAGATTATGTTTATACAAAGGTCAACGAAACATATCAGCCGATAGCCTTCGGTAGGGTAATTGAACATGCTGTATACCTAGCTGAAGCATTACTGGAAATGGGCTTAAAGGGCAAGAAAATCATTATTTACGGAAAGAATTCAACAGAATGGATGATTTCTGATCTAGCAATCATGAGTTATGTAGGAATTAGCGTCGGAATAGATAAAGAGTGGCAATTGCAGGACGTAAAGAATGTGATTGAGCTGGTGCAAGCCGATGCAATTATCTATTGTGACAGTAAGAAAGATATAATAGACACTATCAAAAAGGAACATAAAGATATAATTTGCATTTCAATGCTAGATGATTTTCCTGCTTTGATTGAAAGAGGAAAAAGCATTAAAGAAAGAACGGGAGAGTTGTTCAATTTTGAAAAAAGGGATCATGAGGAATGTATAAAAGTTGTATTTACATCTGGTACGGTTGCGTTTCCTAAGGCAGTAATGTTATCCGAGAAAAATATATTTGCAGGCTGGAACAGTTTGAAAAAAAGAGCTCCAATGGATGAGACAGATATATGCTACTTATTTTTACCACTGCATCATACATATGCTGGAATCTATAATTTTATATATTCCTTAATTTCTGGAATGAAAATTTACCTAAGCTCTGGGGTTGAAAAAATTGCTGCCGAGTTACCTGCGGTTGAGCCAACGGTGTTTTGTGCAGTACCTCTTATATACAAGAGATTCTATGAGGCAGTTGGTAGAGATATTAATAAATTGGCCTATATTTTTGGGAAGAGGATAAAGTATTTGTTTAGCGGAGGGGCTTATTTAGATGAACAAATAAGAGCGGCATATAGAGAAGCAGGTCTCAATCTTCTGGTTGCTTATGCGCTGTCAGAAACAGCGTCCTCTTTTACTATAGAGTATTCTCAAAGTAAAAACTTAAAGAGTGTTGGAAGGATTTTCGAAGATATTGAGGTTAAAATCCATAGTCCGAATGAGAATGGAGAAGGAGAAATACTGGTCAGAGGGGATAATGTTTTCATTGGCTACATGAATAATGAAGAGGCCACCAGACTTGCTTTTAACTCAGAAGGGTTTTTTCTCTCAGGAGATCTGGGTTATATAGATGAGGATAACAACCTATATTTGAGTGGTAGAAAAAAAAGAATTATTTTGATGGATAATGGCCAAAACATTTATCCGGAAAATATTGAACAGAAGATACTAAGAAAGAGTGAGAATATAAGCAGTGTTAAAGTATATTTATCTGATAACAAACTAAAAGCAAAGATACACTTGAAAGTGAAAGATGCTATGGATTATCAGAGGTTTATCAGGGACCTAAACAATGAATTGCCTAAGTATGAGAGAATTGGTTCATATGAGGTAGTGATGGATTCGTTGGATAAAAGGTTAAAGCAATAAAAAGTGAATGAATAAATCATAGTTAAATAACAATTCTGTAGAAGCTAATAGCTATTTAAAGGCTTCTGCTCTTACAGAAGTTGCACTAGAATATTTCCCTAAATTGTGATATAATGACATAAAATTTAACAGGAAGTGGGAAATATGACAATAAAAATTACAATATGTGATGATATTGCTGAAGATATTGCTATATTATCTGGAATGCTTTCCACCTACAATCCCTTGTTTGAAATTACTTCTTTTACTAGTGGAAAAACTCTGGTTGATGAACTAATGGACGACAGTTTTTCTACCGACATTCTGTTTCTCGATATTTATATGCCTGAAATGGACGGCATTCAGACAGCCCAGGAAATACGAAGCAAAAAGAAGGATCTCAAAATTATATTCCTTTCTTCTAGTAGAGACTATTATCCGCAGGCATATGAGGTATTTGCTTTTAATTATATTGTCAAGCCCTTTAGTGAGGAACGCTTGTATGCTGTACTAGATCGCGCGCTTGCGGAGCTCCGAAAGGAAAACGGATACAAAATCAACATTCAGTACAAGGGAGCTGTGCATAACGTAGATTGCCGGGATATTCTTTATATTGAAAGTCAGAATAAACTTCTTTTGTTCCATTTAATAGGCGGGCACACTCTTAAATGCTATGGCAGACTGGACGACATATTGAGTGAACTGCCAGCAAGGTTTTTTAGCCGTTGCCACCAAAGCTTTTTGATCAATCTATCTCATGTTATAGAAATAAAGGAGAACTACATACGAATGGGACAAGTAATGATTAGTGTTTCACGTAAATACAGAAAAAACGTTAAAGACCAATATTATGCTTACTTGTTTTCCAATATAGGCGGAGAACAGCTATGAAAAGGTTGGGTAGGAAGGAAATACTGTTAATTGCGGGTATCCTATTTGCAATTTTTGCTTCTCATTTGCCTGTCATATACACTGCCTTCTATCATGAACTGACTGGTGCGCCAACCTCTACAGCAGGTAAGCTTGACCTGTCTGACATGAAAAGTAGCAAACGCATTATTCTTGATGGAGAATGGGAGTTTTATTGGAATCGCTTGCTAGTTACCGATAGCGAGCACAATGTTGCCCCGGATTTATTGCTGCCAGTGCCTCATTGTGGGTCACGCTATAAATTGAATGGGAACTATTTGCCAGTATATGGCTACGGAAGCTTCCGGCTCATAATGGAGGGATATTCGGATTCTCGTCCAGTCACAATATATTTGCCCGATTATGGGAGTGCCTACCGTGTCTATATAGACAGAATCCTGACATCAGAGAGCGGCATCGTATCCAAAGATCAGGAAGCTATATTCACCACTACAGATGCAAAACTCTATCCTATAACACTTTCCACTGCTAGAGAGCATGAGATTGTGGTTGAAGTAGCCACGACACGGTTTGCTGGACTATACATGGCTCCATCCTTACAGGGCTATGATGATGCTGTCTTGCATGATAGCAATCGGAACAGCATACGTTTCATTTTGTTTGGAACGATACTATTTTCCTTCTTTACTCTGGTTATGCTGTATATCCTTCGTTACAGGAAAACAAATCGGTCTATATGGCTGCCTATTATGGGACTTTTGGTTCTTGCACGCATTATGATGACGACAGAATTTTATTATTTCTGGCAAAATACGCTTTTCTTCAATCTTTCTTATGAGGATACTAATCCTCTTATGTTTTTGGTTTCCTTTTCATTTAAGTATATGCTGATTTTCCTAGTAGAAGAGCTTTTGGGAATCATGTCTTCGCGAAGGGAAAAGCTAGGGTTTTTGATATATTATATTGTGCTATATCTCCTATACCTTTTTATCCCACTAGGGTTTTATAATAGATATCTTACCATTTTACTTCCAATGTGTGCCTTTGCGATAGAGGTGTATTTATTCTTCAAGATTTACTATAACCGTAGCAAACTGAAAAAGTATGGACTATTGGTTTATTGGGGTACCATTCTTGCCATTACCGGACTTATGATTGAATGCTATTACATCAACGGAAATATTTACTTGAATTTATCTTTATCGCTATTAGTTTTTCTTTCTGCATACTTGATAATTCTAAGCATAGTTTTGGCATTGCAGACTGCAAATGTGTACCGTAATTTTGATCTTGCCTCTGCCGGATTGGAACAAGCTAGAGCACAAATTACTATGCAGTCAGAGTATTACAACGCACTTAGGGAGCAAATGAACGAAGTTCGAGCAATCCGCCACGATGTCCGACACTTTGTCAGTACAATTAGGCTGCTTGCAGAGGAAAAGCGATATGAGCAGTTAACCAGGTTCTTAAGCGACTATGTGGAACAGGCAGATCCTGAACCATTACCCGTATTTTGCGAAAATGTCGTGGCAAACTCAATAATCGGTTACTATTCTCTGCGCTTCAAGAAGCAGAGTATTTCATTTCGCTGCTTCTGTCAGATCCCGACACAGCTTCCCATCAGTGACAGTGATCTTTGTATTGTTCTTGGCAATGGGTTGGAAAATGCGATGGAAGCCTGCGAGAAGCAAGGAATCCATCAAAACAGGTATGTATCAGTTGAAGCAAGGAGTGTGAATAATCAATTTTTGATTAAGATTGAAAACACTTATAATGGTATTGTAAATCAAATAGACGACGATAGATTTCTTTCCACAAAAGGTGGCGCTTCCCATGGGTTGGGATTGCAAAATATAAAAAAAGTTGTGAATGCCGCAGAAGGAATTATCAAAATAGAGCATAATGCTCAAACATTCACTCTGATGGTTGCTCTACCGTTTCACAATGTAAAAGCTGACTGATGTTATTTTCGGCATAATAAGTGTTAATTTCGGTATTTACCGTATAGAGGAGGATTTATTATTATAATCTGAATCAGAGGTGAATATAATGGACTACAATGTACACCCACAGAATGAAGAACTTAAATTGTTTAGAGAGCCGCACAGCCGGTACAAGGTTCCATACCGTACCATTAAGGAAATGCAAAAGCTATATCCTGACGGAGACTTTATTATTATCGGAGAAATAGGTGGTATTATAAGGCCACCGAAGGTTGGAGATCGTCTGCTCATAACCGATGGCAAATTCATTCCCATTCTGCCAAGGGGTAGCTATATAAAACCTTTTGAATGGGTTTGCGGATATGTTGCAGTGGATAAGAATATATATTTGGCTACCATTAGGAGCCCTATAACCATATTTTACTGGCTATTGAATTTGTAATCGGGAAAAGAGCTTGGTTAAGTAAAAACTTTATCTGAGCTCTAGTCTTTTTAGGTTCAACATTACTCTTCTGTTAGTGGAAATGTGACCTGCCAGTCTCCACGGATTAGTGTGCTGCACGTACAGAACTCCCCACAAGCCTCATTGCTCAAGCATCTCAAGAGGTACATCAAAGGCGTACTCAGTATAACTATTTTGATACAAATCATCCCAAAAAGAGATATTTATAAATAAAATTGAAATACTTGCAGATACTATCGCTGATAACATACAAAGAAAGATAGACACGAAACGGCCAGTTTTTGATACGTTATATAAACCAATGTTAATAGTAAAGTCTTATTATACATTTATGAGGAGGGCTGTTATGGATGATAGAAATCTTGCTCTTAATGAAACAATGCAAATACACGAGTTGCTTAATTTCAAAACTATTTTCATGACCACATCAAAATTAATGGAGGGTGTAGTTTTTGATCAGGATTTGAAAAAATTACTGGAGAAAAGTGTTCGTTTGTCCATGTCGGATATTGCTGGGCTGCAGGCACTGTTAAAAAAAGCTCCTGAAGTGAAAGTATGAGGTTTGTATATGATAAATGACTACCTAGAAATAAGAAATTCCGAAGGAATGCCAAAATTAATCGATTCAAATATGGCACTTGGTTTTTTACTAAACTCAAAAAGTGGTGTGAAGAATCTTGGTATTGCCTTATCTGAGTCAGCGACTTCAGAGGTAAGAAAAATGCTACGTGAGCAATTAAACATAGCTATTGCTCTGCATGGGGAAATATCAGATATGATGATTGCCAAGGGTTGGTTTCACCCTGTGGATCTGCGCAAACAGTTTAATATGGATATTGAGTCATCAACAACCATGGGACAAATATGCAATCTAGATTTGTTCCCGGGTGACACGAGCAGACTTGGTATGTTCGCAACACCGGAAAAGTAGGAGGTAAAGTATAATGAAGGCGGTAACATTTCAGGGAATAAAAAGAGTTCAGGTAAAGAATGTACCTGATCCCAAAATTAAAAATAAGGACGACATAATTGTAAAAATAACAAGTTCAGCAATATGTGGATCTGACCTGCATTTAATTCACGATATGGTTCCCAACCTCTATCAAGATTATGTTATCGGACATGAGCCGATGGGAATTGTTGAGGAAGTTGGTTCTGAAGTTACAAAGGTTAAAAAAGGTGATAGGGTTGTCATTCCGTTTAACGTAAGCTGTGGCTATTGCCATTACTGCACACACGGCCTAACCAGCATGTGCGATAATTCAAATCCACATGGTGAGGGGGGAGGCTTCTTGGGTTATACGCAAACCTTTGGTGGATACCCTGGGGGGCAGGCTGAATACTTAAGGGTTCCATATGGAAATTTCGCACCTTTTCTGGTTCCACAGGACTGCGAGCTCGAGGATGAAAAGCTTGTTCTCATAGCCGATGCTATGGCTACTGCTTATTGGAGTGTGGAAAATGCAGGTGTAAAGGCCGGGGATACTGTTATTGTTCTGGGATGTGGGCCTGTCGGACTTTTAGCTCAGAAGTTTTGTTGGATGTTCGGCGCAAAGCGAGTCATAGCGGTAGATTATATTGATTATAGATTAAAACATGCAGAACGGCACAATAAAGTAGAAACTGTTAATTTTGAGCAACACGCAAACACTGGTGAATATCTGAAGGAATTGACACAAGGCGGTGCCGATGTTGTTATTGACTGTGTTGGTATGGATGGAAAGATGACCCCGCTAGAATTTGTTGCCTCAGGAGCAAAACTTCAAAGTGGTGCCCTGGGTGGGTTTGTAATTGCCACACAGGCTGTACGAAAATGTGGCATGATTCAAGTAACTGGTGTATATGGTGGACGATATAACGGTTTTCCTTTTGGTGATATTATCAATAGAAACATCAATATTAGGACTGGACAGGCTCCAGTTATTCCATATATGCAGAAGCTTTATCAGCTTATGGCTGACGGTAAGTTTGATCCAATGGATATTATTACTCACAGACTGCCACTTGATGATGCAGCACATGGATATGCTGTTTTTGATACCAAAACGGAAGACTGCATTAAAGTCATTTTAAAGCCTTGATTGAAGGAGGATGCTTATGGATATGATTACGCCAAATGAAACACTTCAGCTAAATGAACTCCTAGCTCTTAAAAGCCTGAGCCTGACAAAATCACTGCTGATGTCCCCAATGATAACTGACCCTAAACTAAAGGAAATTTTTACAAGAGAATCTGGACTTTGTGAACAGCATATTAGGGAGTTAAGAGGCTTTATGGGAAAATCCAATGTTGAAAGCATTCAAAACGTTAATATGTTTTCTCAGAATGGGGGGGATGCTACGTGACAATTATGTCTAGTATTGCGAATATTGCAGGGTTGAGTGAACAGGTTATTGCCTCTGATTTTCTCATATCTGCTAAAAGTGCAATTAAAAATTATACTATTGCAATTACAGAAGTAACGTCAGCTGACTTTAGAGATATGCTTCAAAAACAGCTCAATGACGCCATAGAAACACATGAAGCAATAAGTAAGTATATGATGGATAAAGGATATTACCATGCCTATGATATAAGAGAGCAAAAGAGCGAAATTTTAAAGGTTTCCGAAACAGCTTTAAATCTTGCTGAATCAAAGAGGTAATCTATATAAAGCCGAGAAAAAAGGGGTAAGTATTAAGTATCTCATAATCATGACCCCGTTCCATAATAGTTCTTTGTACCCTTTCGCCACATGGTATACGAGATTAGGAACATGATAATACCCACCACCGGTCCTAGATATACAACAGGAATGATATTGTCCGGCCTTAAGAACAAATGTGAAGGGTAGAAGGAAACGAATCCGATGGGGATGATGAACGAAAACACAAAACGAAGATATTTATTGTATATGGAAATAGGATACCGAGAATAATCCCTTAAATTTGCTGTTAGCTGTAGTATAGGATTTGTTCGAAGGAACCAGAAACTTGTGAAGGAAGCAATACTCATCATTGAGATGATTATTAGAGATGCACTGAAAATAACCCCAATCAGTAGTAATACTTTTAGTGGGGTCCATGCAATCCCTAAACTAGCAGAGGAATATACTAGGGCAACAATGCCAACGCCAAGCTGACCAAGGCCCTTTGCATCGAATAAATCGGACATATAATAAAACATCATGTTAAGTGGTCGTAGGTAAAACTTGATAAATGATCCTTCTATCAGATACCCCTCTATGTACCATATGTTATTAAATAGTAATTCCTGTGGAATCATTACCAATAGTGAAAGAGCATACATAAAGATAAGCTCATTGTAATTGTAACCGTTAATGTTATCAACTGATTGAAAGACAATCCAGAAGGTAACAATACCTGATAAATTGGTGATAATAAGACCGATGAGACTTATGAAAAAGTCTGAACGGTACTGCATACGGGTTTTCATATATTGTGAAACAAGTAGAAAATATATTTTCCCATAATGTTTTAGAGTATTCATATCTATTTATCCTCCATTGACTGTGATAACCTTCAGAGATTTGGTATAAAAAAGTCTGCCAAGAATATAGATTGCAACCAACCAGAGCAACTGTACTAATATCATCTCACAGTATAGCCCGATATTCATTTTCCCAGATGTCAATATCTCTAGAGGAGCATTATATATATACTGAAAAGGAAGAAACTTAATAATACCCTGAAGGGTACTAGGGAAAAAACTTATTGGAATAGCTGCCCCTGATAGTAGCATCACAATAACATTTTTTGTATAGACTATCCCCCAAGTAGACTGTGTATAAAAGGAAACTGTTCCTATAATAAAATCAAAGAAGAAATTTAATAGAAATGATAAAACAACTGAAGCAAAAAAGAATAGTAAATTCACTCCCACCGGTATATTTGCTTTGAAAACGAATATGATTACCAAAAGTGCCGGTATGGATAGAAGTATTAATCGACTAACCATCAATCCAGAGGATTTGGCTAATAGCTGTAGCTGAAAATCCATAGGCTTGACCAGATCCGATACAATGTTGCCTGTTACAATCCTTCTACCCATGTTCCAGTCTGTATCTGTCTGAAATATGGTGTGTAATGTGGTGGCCAGCGCTAAGTAGAGGAAGGTCTGCTCAAAGGGCATGCCATTAAGGATTTTCCCAGGTTCTGCATAAATTGACTTCCACAAGTAATATGTAATAAAAATAAATACTATGTTACTTAGGATTGTAAAAATAAATCCAACTCTGTATACCATCCAAGATAAAAGCTGACTCTTTGCAAAATACAGATACTTTCTCATAACAATGCTCCCTCGTATACCTTGCGGATGACGGTCTCCATATCCATTTCCTCTATTTTAATGTCTCGAATGGAGAAGGTTGTCATTAGGTAGTTCAGTACGTCCAAAAGTTTTACTTCATCCTGATTTAGAGTAATATCCAACCAACCCTCTGATTGCTTTTCTATCAGGATTTCATTTTTACAAGGAAATTCTTCTTTTATTTGCTTTGTAAATTTATCAAATGATATATCACGTAGGGAGCTGGCCTGTACCTTCAGAGTACGGTAGGAGCCAAAGAGCTTGTTTGCTTTATGTATATCCCCATCATAAATAATGCTGCCCTTGTCTATAATAATCAAACGCTTACATAGCGCTTCAATGTCACTAATATCATGTGTAGTGAGAATAATTGTAGTCTTTCGATTTTGGTTGAGCTCCTTGATCAACGAGCGTATTTTAGACTTTACCGAAACATCTAAGCCGATTGTGGGTTCATCAAGAAAAATTACCTTGGGGTTATGGAGAAAGGACGCTACAATATCGCATAACATACGCTGTCCAAGAGATAAGCTACGTACCTGCTTATGATATAGTTCTTTGATATTAACCAGATCATTAAAGGTTTCAAGGTTTTCATCAAAAGTCTTTTGATCTACTTGGTAAATCTCTTTTAGCACCTTAAAGGATTCAATAACAGGGAGGTCCCACCAAAGCTGGGTGCGTTGTCCAAACACAACTCCTATCTCCTTTGCATTACGCTGGCGGTACTTAAAAGGAATTCTGCCATTTACGAGGATTTTTCCCTCCGACGGTTCAAGAACACCCGTCATCATTTTGATAGTTGTAGATTTTCCAGCACCATTTGGCCCAACAAATCCAACTATTTCGCCCTCTTGAATTGTCATATCAATTGCGTTAACAGCCTTGACCTGACTATAATTTGTAGAAAATAGGTCACGCATAGCACCCAATAAGCCTTCTCGTCGGTTAAGCACTTTAAAATGCTTGCTTAGTCCGGCTATTTCTATTACTGCCATAAAACCTCCAACAATTATGTAACATTTATAGTTTTTTAAATAACTTAAAAAGATATTACCATAAATGACTAAATATGTAAACGTAGATTTTATAAGAGTAGCGCAGCTAGAAACCGCTATATAAAATAATAGCGTGCAACGTAAATTATAGTAAAGATTGAGCTGTATAAGGATTTACTAGCTGTAAAAAATAATAACGTAGCAACCTAAAAGCTGCTACGCTATAAAATCTCAATCAATTTCTATCTGCGCTTCATCAAGATATAAACACACTTGATCTAATAAATTGAGTAATGTCTCACTCTGCTCCTTACCTAATTTCTCTATAAGGCCAGAAAACAGATTAGTAAAATATTTAGTCGCTTTTTGAACTATTTCTTCACCTTTTTCAGTCAATTTAATATCTGCCACTCTCTTGTCATGAGAGTCAACGCTTCTTAAGATATACCCCTGTAGCCTTAAATTCTTTATTAATTCTGTAACAGTAGGGGAAGTCACAAACATTTTTTTACTAATTTCAGAAACGGTAACAACATGCTGGCTTTGCTGGGAAAGGTAATCAATACAAAGTAGAATACGCAATTCGCTTTGTTTTAGTCCTAATAAGGGTTGTTTGTGGCGTTCAACTCTTGACAGATATTCAAATGTATCTACAAATCTTCTGAAATCTATATTTGATTGCTTATCCAAGAAATTCACCTCATTAATAAATACTTCTTCTGGAAATAAACTGTATTTTTTACGGTAATTATGGATTAATTTTTACAATCATTATACATTATCACATTCAGTTCAACAACACCTTTTTAGGCTGCCTTTTCGTCTTCTTCAATCGTATCCAAACATTCGTCATCATAAACAGGTTTTGTTTTCAGGAATAATGATAATACTACTCCTAAAAGTAATAATAGAGCACCTATATAAAACACACTAGTTAATGCATCTCCCATTACTGTGCGAACCATTCCAATCATTTGTTGAAATAAGCCCTGAATTTGCTGGGGCATAGACAACTGTATACTGTCAAGTTTATTGCTATCCAACAACATTTGAGGATTAGCCATAGCGGTAAACTTTTGTGCAGTTTCAGCATCCAATACGGAAAGATCTACTCCAGTTGCAGGGTTCATTACTACAGCCATGTTTTTTGCCATTGATGAGTTCATAATAGCTCCAAATATGGCAATAAAGATAGTCCCACCCAGGTTACGAAAGAGGGTACAAGATGCAGTTACTACACCTAACTGGGAGATTGGGGCGGAGTTCTGTGCAGTTGTCGTGAATACTGTCATACCAAAGCCCAGTCCTATACCAAATATAATCAAGCTTATAGTAGCCCATACAATATTACTCATATTGGCCATAATAATCATACTTCCGCTCATAATGCCTAAGCCGAGTACAGCAAATAGTCTGTAATTATTGCTTTTAGACATCCAACGCCCAACTAGTGTACTAAATATAATCATCATTATTGACATGGGAATGTTCAATAACCCCGATGTTGTAGCAGAGAGTCCTTTTACACCTTGAATATAGAAGGGAATATAAGACATTGCTCCCATCATTCCACCACTCATAACAAAACTTGCTGCGTATGAAATTGTGACACCCTTGTTTTTAAACATAGAAAGAGGCATTACAGGACTCTTTGCCTTTCGTTCAACAAGTATAAGAAGTATAATTCCAGCTAAAGTAGCTGCAAAGAGACCTAAAATCTGAGGTGAGGTCCAAGCATATTTTGTTCCAGCCCATGAGAATCCTAAAAGTAAGAAAGTAATTGAAAGCGCTAGCATTAACGATCCCAAATAATCAATGGATTCTGAAGCATTCCCTTTTGATTTAGGAAAGAGACTTAAAATCATAAAGAAGGCTACGACACCTAGAGGTAGGAAGAGCCAAAATAGCCACTTCCATGCTATGTAATCAACCATGATACCGCCGAGAACTGGACCAAGGATACTAGAAAGTCCGAAGATAGACATCATCACTCCTGTCCATTTGGCTCTCTCTTGTGGAGGGTATAAATCTCCAATGGCGGTTAGCGAGATAGACATTAAAATGCCTCCGCCAATTCCCTGAATACCACGGAAGGCTATCATTTGAAAAATATTAGTCGACAATCCTGTTAAAAAAGAACCTATTAGAAATACAGAAATTCCTGATAGTAGAAAGATTTTTCTCCCATATATATCGGATAATTTTCCGAATATTATGGTAGAAATAGTTGAGGTTAGCATGTAACCTGTAATCACCCATGAGTAGTAGTCCATTCCACCTAATTGAGCGATAATTTTGGGTAGTGCTGCACTGATAATTGTTTGATTAATTGCGGCGAAAAACATTGTAGCCATTAACGCTATCATGACCAACATTCTTCTTTTCTGTGTTAGTTGTTGCATAAAAATTCCTTTCGTATAATATAATTAGTTAGGTAACCTAATTAATATAATATGATTATTACATTTAGTCAATAACTTATGAAAAATAATGCAAATTTTATAAGATATAAAAATGCACCTACATGTTAGAAGTTTATCAAAATCTAACATAAGAGGTGCATTTAAGTCTCATTATAATATGGTTTAGTATATACTATCAAATCTATTTATTACAATTAAATGTTTATTGCTGCTATCAAAATATACTTATTGCTATCAAATATCTTTTACACCTATGCAAGGAATATTTGATTTTAAAAATAGATTCCAGCTAACAAGAGAAATTAAGGAACAAACGGAAATAATGGCACCCAAGGCTATAACTGCATTTCCCCAAGGCAGTGAGGCTACTGCCATTCCTATACTTCCCATTACCATGGACAGGGTATTTATTAAGGAAGAAGCTGACCCGGTGTCACCCTTTTGCTGTTCCAAAAGTAAGTTCGTGCTAAACGGCCTTATTACAGTACCGCACAATGACATAAATACAAAGGAGATCCAAAATAGTATTGGAGCCAGAGTTCCAATACTAATAACCAGAATACCGCTTATAGTAGATACTCCCAATATCATTGTAGCAAATACTTTCTTATTCATGTTTCTAAATACCTTTACATAAATAAATGGCCCTGAAATAGAAACCAGTGCGTTGAAGGCAAAGAAATAAGTATAAACCTGAGGACTAAGACCAAAGTAATCCACATATATATATGATGAAATGGCTATATACCCTAAGAACGGAAGTGAATTAAGAGCGAATATTACTGCGGGTATAATGAAGCTTTTATTCTTGGATATAACCAGCAGTCTTCCTAGGGAACCTAGCAATGTACCCCTATATCTATCTTCTTCTCTCAATGTTTCCTGGAATAAAAGTGTTATTATCAAATTAATTATACTGATTATCGCAAGAGTCCAAAATGCACCTCTCCAAGTTGTAAACCGTAGGATTACGCCCCCTATTAGCGGAGCAATCATAGGAGCAAGTCCCGATATTGATTGACATATGGCTAAAACACTTTCCCTCTTCTTGTTGGAAAAAGTATCCTTTATAATTGCAATAGAAACAGATGTTATACCTCCTGCAGCTAAACCTTGGAATACTCTGGCTATAATCAGCATGTATACGTTTATAGAAAGTGCGCACGCAATACTGCATATCATGTATGCTATGCTACCAATAAGAAGAATGGGTTTTCGGCCATATTTGTCACTTAAAGGTCCCCAGAATAAAATCCCTACTGAATAGAATAGGAAGAATAAGCTTAACGTTAGATTAATTATTGATGAGCTGCAACCAAAATATGTACTCATGTTTGGTAATGCAGGCAAGTACATATCTGTAGAAAGGGGAATAAACATATTCATAAAGGCTACGAAAAAAATTAGACCCTTGTTTCCAAGATAAGTTTGCTTTGCAGTGGCAGCTTGATTGCTGATAGTAACTGTTTGATTAATGTTGTTTACTGTTTGGGCATTAGCATGTGCTGATTGTTTAGTTGCAGTTACTGTTTGGGCATTAACATGTGCTGATTGTTTAGTTGTATTTACTGTTTGGGTATTAGCATGTGCTGATTGATTAGTTGCACTTTCTGATTTGGTATTGCTATGTACAGCTCGGTTCATTGTAAATAATCCTCCGGAATTTACTTTGCAAAAGTTTACATATATTGTTGTAAGTATGATTTGCCGTTCTTGACTATTCTACACCAAATATTATGAAAACTGCAATATCACAAAAAAGTTTACTATATGATAAACTTATTGACTTAATTATATAAAGTATATAGTGTAATTATTTAATATATTTAAGTGAAGAGGGTCTAAAAAAATTTTTTAAATGCTATTGATTGATTGGTATTTTCAAGCAAATAAAACGGTGGTATCATTGCACTATCAAGTTACGAGAAAAGTTTGGAGTTGATATTATGGATGGCTTACATGTGTATGTATATTTTGGGTATGATGATTCAATTGATGATTCCGACCTTTATAGTAAACACAGGAGCGTAGCGACGCAAGATGGGTATTATGGTAAGGTGCTTGAAAAGGGAGAACAAACCATAGACAATTATTATGGAAGCATCAAGCGGCAAAAGGTCCAAGAACTGTCTGGGTACTACAACAAGTAAAATTATTTAAAGTGAATATTTGACGATGTAGTCTTTTAAAGAAACCTTTTGGGGTTTTATTAAAAGACTATTTTTGTATATTGACGGTGTGGTCTTTGCAAATACGCTTTTGTGGCGTATGCGGAGACCTTTTTTGATATCGATATGCAAATATTATTTAGGTAACAGAGGTAACAAGTGTAAATTAACTAAGAATAGCGTAATCCATAAAAGGAGGAGAATTAATATGAAGAAGTTAGAAATAATTATTAGGCCTGACAAACTTGAAGTCTTGAAAAAGCTTTTGGATCAATGCGGATGTGGTGGTATGACAGTAACCGCGGTAATGGGTTGTGGAATGCAGAAGGGCAATATTACTGAATTAAAAGGGCTTAAGCTCAATATCAATCTCATTCCAAAGATACAGGTGAACGCTGTAATTGATGATAATTCACTAGAAAACTTACTAGTAGAGATCAGAAATAATATTGCTACTGGCCAGGTTGGGGACGGAAAGGTATTTGTATATGATGTAGAAGATGCAATGAGAATTAGGACGGGCGAGAGGGGAGTAAGAGCCATATAGCTTAAATAAAACTATTTGCTGATCTTATTGCAAATTTCAGGAGAAAGGAGATGCAATATGTGTACAATGGTTGAAATTCAGGGTGTAAACAAGCATTACGGGGATAATCATGTTGTAAAAGATCTAAGTCTTTCAATCCAGGAAGGAGAATTCCTTACCCTGCTAGGTCCCTCTGGATGTGGTAAAACAACTACCCTCAGAATGATTGCTGGGTTTGAGAGGCCTACAAATGGAAGTATCCTTGTTGAAGGTTATAACGTAGAGGAAAAGGAACCCTTTGAAAGAGATGTAAATACAGTATTTCAGAGCTATGCCTTGTTTCCCCATAAAAATATATATGACAATATAGGCTTTGGACTAAAAATGAAAAAGGTAAAAAAGCAGGAGATTAAAAAGAGAGTTTCTGAGATGCTCAAGCTTGTTCAACTTGAGGGATTTGAAAAAAGAATGCCAAGCCAACTCTCGGGTGGGCAAAAGCAGAGGGTGGCAATAGCTCGTGCGCTCATAAATAAGCCAAAGGTGTTACTCTTAGATGAGCCCTTAGGAGCATTAGACTTAAAGCTACGAAAGCAGATGCAGGTAGAACTGAAAAGGCTTCAAAAAAAGCTGGGAATAACCTTTGTGTATGTGACTCATGACCAAGAGGAAGCTCTGACAATGAGCGATAGGATTGCCGTGATGAATGCCGGTGTTATAGAACAGCTTGGAACGCCTGATGAGATATATGAGAGGCCAGTCTCAAAATTTGTAGCAAACTTCATAGGAGAATCAAATATCCTAGAAGCGGTAATTACAGAAAACCAACAGAGGGAAGTGTGCGCACAAACTGAAACAGGAACAGTGACAGCCTACTGCAAGGAGGATAACCAATACATATTTAAAAAAGGTGATATGGTTTATATATCGGTAAGACCTGAAAAAATGAAATTTTCGCCTAATGAGGTTGAAGGCTTTACTATATCAGGCGTAGTGAAGGAGTATATTTACATTGGCTTGGTTGTCAAGAGCATAGTAGTATTGCCAAATGGTCAGGAGATAAAAATCAGCAGGCTTTCTGGGGACTACCTTCCCCAAATTGCTTCGGTTGCTTATATATATTGGGATACCAAGGATGCTGTAATTATGAAAAGTGATGCTCAACCTATTTATTCATTTATCGACAATGTTTATCTAGGAGGTGATTAATATGAGTAATACATCAGTATCTATTGCGACTTCTGGTAATTCATATGGCAGAGCTGGACGAAGATTTCTTCCCAAGATTATAACTCTATCTCCCGTAAGTTTTTGGATGATTCTTTTAATTGCAATTCCACTTGTATATGTTCTTATATTGAGCTTTTTTAAGAGAAGCCCCAATGGTGGAGTTATACCTGGGTTTACTCTCGAAAACTATGCAAGACTCATTAGTACAGAATATCTCAAGATATATTGGACCTCAATTGTTGTTGCATTAATTACTACTATAATATGCATCCTTTTAGCGTATCCCTTTGCATATCACATGGCTAATGGTTCTAAAAGAAAACAGACTGTAATGATGCTGCTTGTTATTATACCGTTCTGGACAAATTCCCTTATCAGGCTATATGGCTGGAAAACACTATTGGGTGCTGAAGGCCCAATAAATAAGCTGTTAATGGCGACTGGCCTTATAAATACGCCTCTTGAAATGCTTTTTACCGAAGGAGCTGTTGTCCTTGGCATGGTGTACACCCTAATCCCATTTATGATTCTGCCGTTATACACCTCTATTGAGAAGCTTGATAAAACATTACTTGAAGCGGCTGGTGACCTTGGAGCAAAAAGGTACAATACATTTTTTCATATAACCTTGCAGCTCACCGCACCGGGAATTTTTGCAGGTTCAGTAATGGTGTTTATTCCTTCCTTGGGGTATTTCTTCGTTTCTGATTTAATGGGTGGTGGAAACACCATGATGATAGGAAACTTGATAAAGAATCAGTTTTATACATCACAAAATTGGCCATTAGGAGCTGCTTTATCTATTGTTCTTATATTAATAACACTGCTAATAGTCAAAATATATACATCACTTGGTGGAAGTATGGACAGTTTGGGGGTGGGTTAATGAAAAGCATAAAAAATAAGCTAATAAAGATATCGGGGAGACTATTTACCGCAATAATGCTTGGTTTTCTATACATTCCGATAATGATTTTGGTGCTATTTTCTTTCAATACCTCTAAAAGAAATATCGTATTTCAGGGCTTTACTCTAGAGTGGTATCATAAGATGCTTGAAAATACAAGGCTGATAGAAGCATTGCAGAACACCTTAATTGTTGCATTGGTTAGTACTGCATTTGCTGTGACAATAGGAACGATAGGTGCATATGGTCTCCATAAATATAGCTTTAGGGGAAAACAGGCCATTCAAGCCTTAATGTACATACCAGTAGTAATCCCTGAAATTATACTTGGTATTGCGTTGCTGTCTATTTTTTCAATAGTAAACCTTCCGCTGGGACTGCTCACAATGATTATTGCTCATACTACCTTCTGCATACCCTTTGTAGTTTTTACTGTGAGGGCAAGGTTGAATGGATTTGACAACTCAATTGAAGAGGCAGCAATGGATTTAGGAGCAAATAGAATTATTACCTTCTTTGAGATTGTGCTGCCGTCCATTATGCCCGGTGTAGTATCCGGGGCTCTGCTCTCTCTTACACTCTCAATGGATGATGTTATAATCAGCTTCTTTACAACTGGACCTGACAGCACTACCTTACCAATGCAAGTGTTCTCAATGGTTCGCTCGGGGATATCACCGGATGTTAATGCAATGTTCACTTTGATTCTAGCGGTCACTGTTACCGTTGTAATACTAACCCAGAGCGATATTCTGACCCATATTATAGGCTTCTTGAGACGAAGAACCAAGGGAGCTCGTCAATAAGTGCTAGCAAGATACAAGGACTAGCAAGATACAAGGACTAGCAAAATACAAGGGCTAGCAAAATACAAGGGCTAGCAAAATACAAGAGCAAATTGCCATAAAAACATTAATAAGAACTTATTAGAATTTAATTAAAAATTTATTTACAAGGAGATGGATAATATGAAAAGGATAATTAGTTTTGTAGTAGTGCTAGCAATGATAATTGCTGTAATGACTGGGTGTGGAAGCAGCAGCGGAAGCGATAACAGTGGAAAGAAAGCAGGCGGGGAGATCAACTTCTTTAACTGGACAGAATATATGCCACAGTCTGTTATTGATGCTTTTGAAGAGGAATATGGCATCAAGGTTAATTATACAACCTTCTCATCCAATGAGGAAATGCTTGCAAAGATTAAGTCGGGCGAAAAGGGTATGTACGACCTTACTATTGCTAGTGACTACATGGTGAACACTATGATTAAGGAAGACCTGCTTGAAAAATTGGATAAGGATAAGATTAAAAATATATCAAATCTAAATCCTGCTTACATGAATATGGAATTTGACCAAGACAATCAATACTCCGTTCCCTATATGCTTTCTAATGCAATTCTTTGTTACAACAAGTCAAAGCTACCCGAAGGAATAACCAGCTTTTCAGACTTATATGACCCAAAATACAATAATTCTGTAGTATGTCTAGATGATATGAGAATGGTTATTGGAATTACTGCTATTTCATTGGGCTATTCGGTAAATGAAACTGACCCCCAAAAGCTTTCGAAGATAAAGGAGAAACTGTTTGAACTAAAGCCAAACATTAAGGTTTTTGATAGCGATACCCCAAAGTCCAGTATGATAGCAGGGGAAACCTCTATCGGCTACATGTGGTGTGCAGAGGTAGCGCTTGCGATGCAGGAAAACCCTGACATCGTACCTGTTTACCCCAAGGAAGGATTATGCCTCATGGTTGACAACTTTGTAATACCGACAGGTGCAAAAAACAAAGAGAATGCGGAGCTTTTCATTGACTTTATACTAAGACCAGATATTAGCAAGCTTGTTTCAGACGAGTTTCCGTATGTAAATCCAAATAAAGCTGCTTTTGATCTGCTACCGGACTCCTTTAAAAACAACCCTGCTTCCAATCCACCCGAGGAGGAAATGAAAAAGGGACAGTTGCTTCATAACCTAGGAGATAAGGCAAAATTATATGATGACTTATGGACTGAATTCAAGAACAAATAAATAATAACCCCAAAAAGGGTAAAAGAGAGTTGGAAGTTTAGCGGTATACAACTATCAAATTCAAAAATTAATTATTTGGAGGGAACTATGGGAAATGAGATATTAAAAATGTACATAGACGGAGAATGGACATATTCATTATCAGGAGAATCAAGAGATATTATCAACCCTGCTAACGGAGAAATTATTGCAGTTGTAACAGAGGGAAATGAACTGGACGTAAAAAAGGCGGTGTGTGCTGCCAAGAGGGCATTTTACGTAGATGGTTGGCAGGATACACGCCCAACCGAGAGAGCAAACCTGCTTTTAGCTGTGGCTGCTGAAATAGAAAATGTAAAGGACGAGTTGGTAGAAATTGAACTAAGGGACAATGGAAAACCAAAAAGAGAGGTAATTTATGATGTATGTGATACCATTGAGTGCTTTAAGTATTATGCGGGTATTGCATCAAAGCCGCACGGACAGACCTATGATGTCCCGGACAAAAATATGCAGGCACTTGTTGTGAGAGAACCTATAGGCGTATGTGGGCAAATAGTACCATGGAATTATCCTTTGCTGATGGCAGCCTGGAAAATGGCTCCTGCACTTGCAGCTGGAAACACAGTTATTTTTAAACCGTCTGAAATAACACCACTATCGGCAATTAGACTGTTTGAGATATTTGATAAAGTTGGCTTTCCAAAGGGGGTAGTTAACCTTGTAATGGGCGCAGGTGCGACGGTAGGAAACGAGATTGCAGCTAATATGGATGTTGACAAGGTAGCTTTTACCGGAGGAACTACAACGGGTCGTAGTATCATGAGGGCTGCTGCTGGCAATCTAAAAAATATATCGCTTGAGCTTGGTGGGAAATCTCCCAACATAGTTTTTGCAGATGCAGACTTTGAAACTGCGGTGGACTATACTCTTTTTGGGATTTTCTGCAATCAAGGACAGGTGTGCTCTGCAGGCTCTCGACTTATTATAGAAGAAACCATTTATGAGAAATTCATAGCACGCTTGGTTGAGAGAGCAAAAAGCATAGTTGTAGGACCGGGGTGTGATGAACACTCTGAGATGGGACCACTTATAAGTAAGGCTCATATGGAAAAGGTTATTAAATATATCGAAACAGGCATAAAAGAAGGTGCAACAATACTGTGTGGTGGAAAGCGCATATTAGAAGGCGGTTTAGAAAAGGGATACTTTGTAGAACCAACTATTTTCACAGATGTCACCCCTGATATGACAATTGTCCGTGAAGAAATATTTGGCCCTGTTTTGGTGGTTCAGCGCTTTTCAACAGAACAGCAGGCAATAGAAATTGCAAATGACACAGTATATGGCTTAGCAGGAGGAGTGTTCACAACAGATGGTGCAAAGGCTATGAGGGTGATCAAAAAGCTAAGAGCAGGAATTACGTGGATTAACAGCTACAATCCAACCTTCAACGAAGCTCCATGGGGTGGCTATAAGCAGAGTGGGATAGGAAGAGAGCTGGGCACCTTCGGGTTTGAGGAATACACAGAGGTAAAACAAATTAACATCAATCTTGAACCGTCACCAATAGGCTGGTTTAGGTAGAAGAGGGAGATAACATGGATATTAATAATGCAAAATTGGAACTAAAGAAAGTACTAGGCTACATTACGTCTGACGAGCTTAGCCCATCAGACAGAAAGCAAATTGAAACAGATTCTATCGAAAACTACAACACCTTTGTCAACCCAGGTTGGCTTAAATACAGGAAATCTGTATCTACAAATGCGGCTTTTATTGAATGGATGGACGAGGGAGATTACTTTTATGATGTAAATGGGGAAGAATTTATAGACTGCCTTGGAGGGTTTGGAATATATATGCTTGGTCACAGACACCCGGAGATTCTAAAGGTTGTCACAAAGCAGCTCAACAGGCAGGCTCTACATAGTCAGGAGCTTGTAGACCCTCTGAGAGGCTATCTTGCAAAAGTACTTGCTGACATTACTCCAGGCGATTTGCAGTACTGCTTCTTTACTAATGGGGGGGCAGAAGCTGTCGAAATGGCTATCAAGCTTGCAAGAATTGCTTCGGGCGGAAGATGGTATATATCTGCAATAAATGGATTTCACGGTAAGTCCATGGGTGCAGTTTCGATAGGTGGAAAAAGCACATACAGAACTCCCTATCTTCCTATGGTTCAGCAGGTTCAACATGTGGAATATGGTAATGCCGCAGATATTAGAAAGGCAATAAAAAACCTTCAGCATGTGGGGGAAAAGGTTGCAGCAGTTGTTTTAGAACCAATTCAAGGTGAGGCAGGCATAGTTATTCCACCAGAGGGATATCTGAAGGAAGTGCGTCAAATTTGTGATGAATATGGAGTATTCTTGATATTTGATGAGATTCAGACTGGAATGGGAAGAACGGGCGCTATGTTTAGGTGTGAGGCGGAAGATGTAGTACCTGATATAATGACATACGGAAAAGCCTTTGGAGGAGGTGTAATGCCCATCACAGGAATCATTGCAAGGCCGCACCTATGGGTAACTGAGCTGCAGGAAAATCCCTGGCTGCTTGGCTCTCCAACCTTTGGGGGTAATCCACTGGCTTGTTCAGCAGCACTTGCGACAATTAATTACATGCTTGAAAATGATATTCCGAAGGTGGCATATGAGAAGGGTGATTACCTGCTGAAAGCTCTGAATACTCTTAGGGTTAAGTACCCATTGATAATTCAAGAAGTCAGAGGAATAGGACTTATGATTGGAGTTGAATTTTTCAAGTCAGAAATGGGGTATAGTGTTGCAAAGGGAATGTTCAAGAGAAGGGTAATGACAGCAGGAACCCTAATTAACTCTAAGACTATACGTTTTGAACCAGGTGCAACCATTACATATGACTCTCTGCAAAAGGTGGTAGAAAGGCTGGAACAAGCACTAGCCGAAACACAAAAGGAGTTTTTTGGATAGGACACTTCTTAAATAATTCAGAAGAAAGATGTTCATTGGCGAGCAATTTGCTGAATTATTTCAACAATAAGGGATGGGTATGTACCGTCCCTTATTTCTTTAATTAAAGAAATTGTGATTAATATATTTGGCACTAATTTGTTAATTAATAAAGTACTCTTTCTTTTCAGTATGTGTGAGTGTTCTTCCATCTAGCTGTTTAGCCGCTTCTTCAGATAGCATTTTGAAGTCATAAAGAGGAAGAGAACCCAGTGTACCTACAGTATAAACATATAGAGTACTGCAATCCTTTGATACTAATCTTAAATTTGGTATCTCTGCTAGTATTTCATAGTCCTTGTTTATAACATAGCCTTTATTAGAACAGTAAATAATCATGTTATCAGAGTTTTTGAGTTTTTGACAATAAAGGGGAGAAGCATCTAGTTTTTTGAAGCTGCTAATTAAACTGAGAGATGAAGAATCGTAAATATTAACATCATTGTTTTTTAGGATAACAAATAACTTGCTATCATTATCAAGGAAGCCAACCGAACTTACAAAGGTTGATGATATACCTAGCTCTAATTTAGGCTGCTTTGTATTATCAAAGTTGTATATCTTTAGCTCATCATTGACCGAATCTATAATAGCAAATTGAGACGTATGCTGCCCAACTGCAAAAGCTGAAAATTTTCCATCTGTTTCTTCCATCTTTTTGGTGGTGTTATTTAATATAGCCCATTTTGAAGAATCTGAAAGCAGACAGTACTTATTATCTGAGGAAATAGCTTTTGCTTCAAGTTCAGTTTCAATAGAAAACTGCTCTTTAAAGCTACTGTCATAAAAATTAGTTTTTTCTGAATCGACAACAGCTATTAATGTATTGTCTGGGCTTACAACAACATGGGAGAATTCTGGCAAGGCTAGTGTTTTAGTCTGTGTTAGTGTAGTAGCATCATAAAGATAAAGGTGGTTATTACCAATTACTAGTAGTTTTTTGTCGTTGTTAATAAAATATGATTTATTAATTTTATCATTACTATCAATTGATATTTTACCAATAAGTTCATTTGAATTTATATCATATACCTCTGCAAATGAGCTATCATAGCCACTGAGCAGTATATACCTCTCAGACTCACTAAGTATGGTTTCCATATTGCCATTAGCGTCACATAGCTTTTTATATAGGGCACCTGTATTATATTTGTAAATAATCACATTGGCAGAATTATATGGGAGTACTGATATTAACCCCTTTATAAACATGACCTCTTTTACTGTGCCTGCACTTGGAGTCATATTTGCGTATGCGTCAAAGCCATGCTCTAATTCTGAAATCGAAACGTCACCGCTTTTGGTAGCACACAATACTAGTGCTGAATCGTTTCCTAAGGGCACATAATTAGATATTGTACTAGCCTTTCCAATAATAGTATTTATTCTTCCGTCTGAGGTGAAAATCGTGCATAATGAATCATTTGCCACAAAGGCTAAAAGACTGTTGTTATTGAGAAGATTTAATTGCTCTACATAAGCTCTTTCTGATTTATACTCCCAAAGCTTTTGACCGTCTAGCATACTAAAACTGCATATAACACCCTTTCCTTTATCAAAAGCACTCTTATCACTAAGGCTGCCATCACAACTAGAAACATAAAGAGTGTCATTGTTTTTGAAGGTCATAGAGGTAATCCAAGTATATTCAACATTAACAGTGTACTTTACAGTTTTGTCAACTAAGTTAAATATAGCCACACCACCTTCTCCAGTATCTAAAATGGACGTGGTGGATACTGCTAGTAATGACCCATCAGGGGAGAAGGCCATAGTAGACCCTATGCTTCTTCCTTCCTTATCAATATAGCTGAAGACTTGAGAGCCTGTTAATGAATCTAAAATTACTATGTCAGAGAAATTTAATACAGCTAGATACTTTCTATCACTGCTAATTATAATGTTTGATACATGAAGATCACTTAGTTTCCAATCGACGTTAAAGGTGGCGGTGGAAATGCAAAACACGCCCTCGCTAGTTCCGTATACAATTTGCTTATCATTTATATAAAATATACTATTATCATTTGGAAGGCTTATGGACCTATCCGACTTTTTTATTAGTTTTCCACTTTTAGTATCCCATAAATAGAATTTTCCCGATTCGTCCACTGTGAATATTTGGTTGCCATCTGGGCTGAGTTTACTTATGGCAACATTTGCTTCATGCTCAAGTATTTGATCAGGATTTAAGTTGTTTCCGTTTTCATAAACGCCGAGGGACTTGCTTAATGCATAATGCGCGGAGGTGACATAAGGTCTATCAGGGTTTTTGATATCCCTTGGAAGTGCGGTCTGAGCTAACAATATAGCTCTCATACGGTCCCCGTTTTCTAATAGGGCAAATGCTCTGTCAGCAAGGGAATTTGATTGCATTACTAGCTGGTCGTTTAGCGATTGCTGTATTTGAATAGATTGAGTCTCTATTTTATCAGACTGCTTTTGTATTTTGATGGCTTGATATGTACTGAAACTACCGAAAAGAAGGAAAAAAGCCGCCGCTAAGCCAGTGGTTATCAATATCCTCCTAGTGCGCCTCTCTCTATGGCGTTGCTTTAAATCATCATAGCTACAACCAATTATTGGTGCCACCAACCGAAGAAGTTCCTTTTTTAGTTTTCTATATACATCCTTCTTATTCTTACCCCTTATATCTGCAGCAAGTGGTTCAATATCCTGCTTAACTATCTCCACAGTACCATCCGGGAGAGTTACTTCATTTTCTATGAATCTAAGCTTTGATGGGAAGGACTCACTTGGCTCACCCTCAATCAAGACCGCTAGTATTCTGGTTATACCATGCAAGCTTATAAAGGTTTCAATCTCCTTTTGAACCCATATGGAATCAGAGGTTCTAGGAGAACAGATAACTATGAGAAACTTAGATTGGCTAAGTGCCAACGCTATATGGTCGGCTAGATTACTTCCAAGAGGGAGCTCATCTTTGTCCCTGAAAACCCTATTAATCTTTGTAGTTTTTTTTATGTGTTTAGTAGTATTAGCAATTCTAGGAACTTTAAAAGTTTCCAAAAGTCGATGAACCTTCTCAGCAACAAATTTGTCCAGTTCAGTATGCCGATAGCTTATAAATGCTTCATATTTGAATTCTTTTTGTTCCATGACTTTAGACCTCCAAATAAGTCCTTTCAAAAATACTTCTTTCTATGATATAAATATCATGCATATCTTCGCTTCGTACAGCAAGGATATCACCTGACTTACCATACATATACTTGCTATCATCCCATGCTGTAAATACTTTGGTGTTTAAGTTGAGAGGGCGCGCATAAATAATTGATTCACCAGTTGAAACACAGGACTTTGCATGTTTGATCAGTCCAATAATTCTACCACTGACTCTGTCTATTATGCTTGGCTGATATTGTGCCTGCAATATAAATTCCTCGTCAATAGTATTATAGGAGCTCTCAAACTTGGATTTCATTATAGGATATACCTCCCCATCAATACCTATCATTATATAAATATCTTCTGATACCAATATATCTAGATCTCCCTCAAGAGTACGGACCGTTACAGGAAGACCGGGCTGCATTATTTCGGAAAGCTTCACATAGCCAAGGGGAAGGCTTCTCTTTGTATATAGCTTCATGTCACTTGTATCTATTTCGTAAGTTTTTGCGTAAATGACGGTATAAGATTCGTAATAGCTGCGCAATCTTTCGAGAAAAAATTCATCGTAGTGAGTATTTTTATATTTTTCTTCAAAAAGATGTTTGCTTATGTAGCCTCCAGCCTTTTCAATGTGACCTCCCCCTGAGCCGATACCCTGAGTAAGAAATTGTACCAACTCACTTGCTCTTACTTCCTTAATACAGCTTCTTACAGATAGCTTAAGCTTGTCAAGTTGTTCATTGTAGACTACACAGTTGTCAATGCCATCAACTTGTAGAACAAGATCACTTATAAGCCCAAGTATATTGGGGTCACAAGGCTGTGCTTTAATCACAGCAAATCGTTTTGCTTCATTATATAGATAACGTATTAGGGCAATACCAGCGATTTCAAGTTCCGACAATGATAAATTAGAATTTTTTAGGAGCAAAATTGTACTCTTGTCATAATGCAGTAGGTCTCTCATATCCTTATCTATAGGGTGAGAAATCTCTGATAGTTGGTTTGTATCAGTGAACAAACCATAGTAAAGGGCCGTTGAAACTACTATATTTGAGTTTATGTCAAAGCCATCCTCCTGAAGCAGCTGCCATACTAAGGTGCTACAACTTCCATAATTACTTCTTATTTCTGAAAGAGGTATATTATCTATTTCAATCTGGTGATGATCAATAATAGCAACATTTTTGGCAAAAAATTTCTGGACGTTACCTGCTCCATACTGACAATCAACAGTAATAAGGAGCTCAGGTTCGCTTGAAAGCTGAGTTACATGCTCAACTGGTATATTAAACGTCTCTATCATTATAGAAATATTACTTTTCTGAATATGGAGTTTACCTCCATATATTATTCTTACATGTTTCCCTTTAGCTTCAAAATATGTAAAAAGAGCAAAAGCAGAAGCTAGACTGTCAGGATCAGGATTGTCATGGCATTGTATTACTATTTCTTGATACATATATAAATCTTTCAATTTCATATTGGACTCCTTTATAAGAAAAGCGTATAGAAAAAGATTAACATTATTTACAATGAGTGTCAATTAATGGGGCCGACTAAGGGCATTAATCAATAGTCTAAAAAACGACTAAAAACCTTTGAACAATTCGGAGATTTCAATGATTTACGTAGAAACTATAATGACTCTCTTAATAAAACACTCTATTCAAGCAGGTATAAAAAAGTTGTAACACCTAGAGAAAGTATGGTAAAATTAAGCTAATACAACAAACAATAGTATTAAAACATATTGTAATACAAAACCTTATTTATAGTTAAAAATATGAGAAAGGAATGGAGAAAAATGCTTAATCAAGAAATAGCAAAATTGCTAAATGAACAGATTAATAAAGAACTATTTTCTGCGTATCTATATTTAGATATAGCAAATTACTATGCGGATCAAACTTTAAACGGATTTGAGAATTGGTTCTTCATACAAACACAAGAGGAAAGGGATCATGCATTGTTGTTCCGTCAGTACTTGTTGGATAATGGAGCATCAGTTACATTAACACAAATTGATGGACTCAATGAGAAGTATAGTGACTTTAGAGAGCCACTTGTAAAAGCTCTTGAACATGAACAATATGTTACTGCTTCCATAAACAAGATATATGAAGCAGCTTACAAGATTAGTGATTTCCGTACTATGCAGTTCCTTGACTGGTTTATTAAAGAACAGGGCGAGGAAGAAAAGAACGCAGATGATAATATCAAAAAATTTGATTTATTTGCAGGTGATCCAAAAGGTTTATATATGCTAGACAATGAGATGAAAGCTCGAGTTTATACAGCTCCTTCCCTAGTTCTTTAATATGTTCACATATTTATAGTATGTAATATGAGACAGTGGAAGGATGCTTTAATGGCAATTTTAAATAATTAGCTCAAAAGTAACAAGGCACCCTACATTTCGTGTAGAGTGCCTTGCTGTTAGTGTTTGTATTTTACAATAATACCAACTGTAGAAAACAGACTCAGAATGGAGAAGACCGTGAATACCTTGCAAAAATTAAAAACTCTAAATAAGCATCCGCTAATTCAGGTACTCAAAAATAACAAAGGGAATCCTAGACTCCTAATTTTGATGGAACCTCTTTGGGGAATTCCATACAACCTAATCGCACCCTTTGCCACACTCTATATGTACACATTGGGGATAACTGACGTTCAAATTGGTTTGATTCTGTCCATTGCTATGTTTGTTCAGGTGTTTTTTTCCTTTTTTGGTGGCATTATCACCGATAAGTTGGGGCGTAAATTTACAACCATGATGGGGGACTTCTTTGGTTGGAGCGTTGCGTGCTTGGTGTGGGCTATATCTGATAATTTCTGGCTCTTTCTGATAGCAGTTTTATTTAACAGCTTCGAACAGATTAACCAAACAGCTTGGTTTTGTTTACTTATTGAAGATGCTGACCCAAAGGATTTAGTGGGGATATATACCTGGGCTAATATAGGTGGACTAGTTGCAATCTTTTTTGCACCCATTTCAGGATTGCTGATAAATTCGTTTAGCGTTGTTCCGGTTATTCGTGTATTATATTTGGTTTTTGCTATAAATATGTTGATTAAGGTAGTTATTACTTATAGGCATTGTACTGAAACAAAGCAGGGGAAGGTTCGTAAGTCGGAGACCAAAGGAGTCTCGGTTTTACAGATGCTATATGAATACAAAGAGCTTATACCCAAAGTACTACTGAATAAAGATATTATGAAAGTGATTACTGTTTCTGTAATATTACATATAACAAACCTTGTCAGTGCTAATTTCTTTAGCTTATATGTAACACAAAGACTTGGTATAGCAGACCGTTATTTAGCCTTTTTTCCTATTTTGAATGCAGCAGTTATGCTTATTTTTATGGTGGGAGTACAGCACCGCCTGGATTCAGTGAAATTTCGCATTCCAATATGGATTGGTTTGGTATTGTATGCTTCGTGCGCGATTCTACTAATACTGACACCAATTGGTAGTATACCTCTTCTTATTGTTTATGTTTTTGTGGGGGCAGTAGCCAGCGCCCTTGTAATGCCACGTAAAGACGCTTTGCTTCAGCTAAATATCAATCCGGAGGAGCGGGCGCGTATTAATGCCTTAATTATGTCCTTTACCATTGCTTTTGCCTCACCATTTGGATATTTAGCAGGTTGGTTATCAAGCATTGACCGCAGGCTGCCATTTGCATTTATATTCGTTCTTTTTATTATAGCAATTATTGTTGTCGGTCGTATCCGTGACCCTGAGTTTGCCAAAGAACAAATAGAAGCTGAAGCGAAGTAATCTACATAAATTGACTTACCCTAGTTATGTAAAACAAGTAACAGATGAGTTAGCCATCTTCTTATTGTGGGGGTAAAGAATAGCGTCGGAAAATGTTTTTGGTCGTGAGAAATGTGTTTGGTCATGAAAAATGTGTTTGGTCATGCAAAATGTGTTTGGTTGTGAGAAATATGTTATCTCATGCAAAATGTGTTTGATAATGCTAAAGTGAAGGTATATAAGTAATATATATAATCAAAATTAGGAGAGGAGATAAAGGATATGGAAAGAAGAATAAGACAACAGATTCAGGGGTTTAAAACTCGGGACGGCGCTGGCGTAAATTTGGTGAGGGTGTTAAATGACCGTACTGTTAAGGATTATGATCCATTCTTGTTACTTGATTCCTTTGACAGTACAAATCCAGATGATTATACAGCAGGGTTTCCCATGCACCCACACAGGGGGATTGAAACAATAAGTTATGTATACCGCGGTAAAATGACTCATAGGGATAGTTTGGGTAACGAGGATACCATTTCGGATGGAGAAGTACAATGGATGACAGCTGGATCTGGTATTTTGCATGAAGAACAACTTCCAGCCTCCGAAAGAATGCTCGGAGTGCAGCTCTGGCTTAATCTTCCTGCTAAGGATAAGATGGCCCCTCCTGCTTATCGCGCCATCAAAAACTCAGAAATTGAAGAAATAGCCTTAGATAATGGGAAGCTGAGGCTTCTTGCGGGTGAATTTGAGGGGAGAAAAGGCTTCATAAGCAAATATTTACCGTTGGATTATTACGACTTGCACATCAATCCAAATGCTGCAATTGTAATCAAATCAGACAAAGAACGTTCCATTACGGTGTTTACGCTCTTAGGCGATGCATACATTGGAGGAGAATTAGTAAAGGAAAAGACAGCTGTAAAACTTACTGCTGGAGACTATGTGGAGATAAAGGCAACAGACAAAAAAGCACAGGTTTTATATATAAGTTCTACAACTCTAGAAGAACCGGTAGAATGGGGCGGACCCATTGTTATGAATACGAGAGAAGAATTAATAAAAGCGTTTGACGATTTAAAAAATGGAACGTTTTTAAAAAGTAATATTAAATATTAATAATACCATTACTATTTAAGAGGTAAACATAATGAAAAAAATAAAAATATTAGCAATTGTGGGTTCTTTACGGGCCCAATCATATAATCGTCAATTGGCCTTATTAGCAAAAGAATTAGTTGGAGATCGTGCAGAGTTTACGCTGCTAGACTACCATGATCTACCACTAATGAATCAGGATATTGAATTCCCTCCGCCTGAAGCTGTTAGACGCGTGCGTGAGGAAGTGAGGTCAGCTGATGCAATATGGTTCTTTACTCCAGAATACAATCATTATTTTTCAGGCGTTTTGAAAAACCTCATAGACTGGTTATCCCGTAAAATTAGTGATAAAGAGCCACAGGTTCTTAACCAAAAGCCAGCAGCAATAAGTGGGATATCTCCAAGTATTTCTGGAACCGCTTTGGCCCAAGACCATTTAGTGACACTTATTAGTTTATTAAATATGGACGTCATGAATGTGCCACGGCTAAAAATTCCTAACGCATTTCAGCAGATAGACCAACAGGGCAAACTGGCATTAAAAGAAAGCTACCCCTTCTTGAAGGAACAGGTAGATGCTTTCTTAGATTTTATCCAAAAACGTATGGATTTAAAATGATAATTTTATAGCAAGGTAGATAAAATAAACATGATATTCTTTGCAAACTGTAGAGAAGAGTATCATGTTTATTTTTATGTTGCAGCTAATAAGCATTTGAATTAGAATGATAAAGAGTAAATCATAATGTAGATGCAAACAGACTTAAGAGGTAAACATGAGAGAGCTAAAAAGCATAGAAGAGAAAATTTTAGACAGAGCCTTATATCTTATAGGGAAAAATCGTTCTTTAAATATATCCATAAGAGCTATTGCTAAAGAAGCAGGGGTTAATGTCAGTGCTATTAACTATTATTTTCGCACAAAGGACGAAATGCTTAGGCAGGCCAAGGAGCTTTATATAGTCAATACACATTCCATAATAGCAATTATGGAGAATGATGAGTTGAGTTTGGAAGAAAAACTAATATTCTCTGCAAATGAGATTATGGAGTATATTATTAGGTATCCAGGAATTTCTGTACTGCTTAGGGACGCACGAGAAAAAGAGGATGAAACCTCTACCAAGGTTCTAAGGGTTTCCGAGGAGTTGTCTGAGCGCTTAAATCATATTCTTAATAGCTTAGTGGGTGGAACAAAGGATATAGCTTACAAGCAAATTATATTCTGGTCAGCAATAAACTATCCGGCAGATGATAATCCTATTACAACCAATAGAGAAACGCTTGCTAGCAGTAAAGAAGCGAGAATAGCTTATATTAAGCTGCTCTTAACCATGTTAAGGATTTAAAAGCTCTGCACTATTAATAAGATAATTCTTTTTTTAATACTAAAAGTCATAGACTGCCCTTCTTATATGGGTAGTCTTTTTTTAGAATAAAGGAATTTATAAGTTTTAGAGTAAGATAAAATACTAAAATAAGCACTGAACGGATTTGCGAAGTAAATTTTCTTGTATCTATAGAAATAACATTCATATACACATTTTCTTATAAAAGCAAATTAATAAACATCAAAAAAGTAATAAACATCAAAAAAGTGATAAACATCAAAAAAGTGATAAACATCAAAAAAATAATGAGCATCAGAATATAATAAACATCAGAAAAATAATAAACATCAGAATAAAATAAAAACCAAAATAAAACAAAGGTCAAAAAAGCAACCGTTAAAATAAAACAAAATGTTTTAAACATATTGATTTAAATACTTTGATGTATTATGATTAATACAATACATAATATTTGAGACAAAAGTGTGAATTTTTTAACAATATATTGAGATGGTTATTTTAGAACGAAAAGGGGGATTGTTATGAACTATAAAAATTTATTTACTCCTATTAAAATTAGAGGTGTGGAACTAAAAAACAGAATTGTTTTTCCTGCCATGGGAACAAAGATGGCGACAGAGGATAAGTTTGTGACAAAACAAATTATTGATTATCAAGTTGAAAGAGTAAAGGGTGGAAGCGGATTGAACTTTACTGAGGTATGTTCAGTTTATAGCAAGGCTGCTCCAAAGAAATTCCTTGCTATCAGTGAAGATAAGTACATACCAGGACTTAAGGAATTAGCTGATGCCATACATGAAAACGGCGGTAAGGCTGGTATTCAGTTGTGGTTAGGTGGACTTGCAGTAGCAAGCGATAGAGAACAAATGATCATTATTCCTAGCCCTAAGCCAATTGAGGGGACGGATTATACACTGCCGGGCGCAAGTCTTGAGACTATAAGAGAATCTGTACAGGCTTTTGGTGATGCAGCAAGAAGAGCAGTAGAAGCGGGCTTTGATGTAATAGAGTTTCATGCTGCTCATAATTATACACCTCATTCATTTCTTAGCCCGTATTTTAACAAAAGAACGGACGAATATGGTGGGGACTTAAAGAACCGTGCAAGATTTTCAATAGAATGTATTGAAGCTATTAGAAAAAATATTCCTGAGGATATGCCATTATTCATGAGAATTGATGCACATGATGATTATCTTGAAAATGGTCTAACCATTGAGGAGATTATCGAGTTCTGTAAAATGGCTAAGAAGGCTGGCGTGGATGTTCTGGATGTATCCAGAGGGAATTTCTCAAGCGCAGCCATAAAGTATGAAGTACCACCAATTGACCTGCCAAGAGGCTTTAACGTAGAAAATGCGGCTAGAATCAGAAAAGAAACAGGAATGGTAACCATTGCAGTAGGAAGAATAAATGATCCTCGTCAGGCTGAAGAAATTCTCGCAGAAGATAAGGCTGATATGGTGGTTATGGGGCGTGCACAGCTTGCAGACCCTGAGTTCTGTAACAAGGCAATGACAGGAAGAGAAGGTAGTATAGTCCGTTGTGTTGGTTGTAACCAGGGATGTTATGATGGCTTTGTGTCTACCGAAATGCCATTTATTACTTGCCTCAGAAACCCTGCTCTTGGTAGGGAAGAGGAATACAGACTCAAGGTGACAGACACTCCAAAGAAGGTATTGATTGCAGGAGGCGGAGTAGCTGGATTGGAATCAGCTTTACAGTTAAAGAAGAGAGGCCATATACCAGTGCTTTGTGAAGCATCAGCTTCCTTGGGCGGTCAATTTGCTCTTGCTGGTGAAGCTCCAAGAAAAGGTGAGATGAAGGATGCTGCTCTTGCAATGGGCGAGCAGGCAATTAAAGAAGGTATAGATATCAGACTAAATACACCAGTTACACCAGAACTTATAAAGGAGATTAACCCTGATGAAGTCATAGTGGCTATCGGTTCTTCACCAATTAAGCTACAAATACCTGGTGTTGATCTACCTCACGTAACGAACTCCCATGATGTGCTTGCAGGATTACAAAAAGTATCTGGACGAACTGTCGTTATTGGGGGAGGTCTTGTTGGACTAGAGGTTGCTGAATACATTCATAAGGATGTGGAAAGTGTTACGGTAGTAGAAATGCTCGATATGGTGGGCAAGGATTTAGGTGATTTGCGTAGGATTTGCGTTATGGAGAGCCTATATGAGTCAGGTGTAAAAACAATAACCAATGCCAAGTGTATAGAGATTAAAGAAAATGCAGTAGTAGTGGATATACTGGGGTCTATTCAAGAGATTCCATGTGACTACGTGGTGTCAGCAGTGGGAGCTAAATCAAGAGCGGCAGACGCAATCCGTGAGTATTGCGATAAAGAGGGAATACCTGTTCATATTATTGGGGATGCCTTCCGTGCAAGAAGAGCCATGAATGCAATTGCTGAGGCCAATGAGGTTATCAGGAAAATTTAATAAGTATAAAGATCATTATGACAGTTTAAGACCAGTAATACACTTAGATCATTAAAACATTAAGACCATTTAGGACAGTAATACCAGTAATACATTAAGACCCATGGGTAGGAAAATACTTGTGGGTCTTAGTATATCTATAGACTGGTTAAGACCATATTCTCAACTAACTCAAGATAATCACCCCGATAGTCAATTGATTTTTTTACTATTAGTACTGCGATTCCGTGCACCATACTCCACGCTGCAAGTGTTTTAGCTGCATACATCTTTTTATCAATCTCCATTGAATCAAAGCAATTGTATGCGCAGTTCTTAAATACTGCAAATGCAAAGTCCTCGCAGGATTTGAATTCTCCATCTTGAACAATTATTGGATTTGGATTGTCCGACAAGAATATCAGCTTAAGGTACTCAGGGTTTTCTACCATAAACTTTACATACGCTTTACCCATTTCTAGTAGTTGAGTTTTTGCATCAATTCCAGGCTTTTCTGTTGAGGACTTCAGTGCAATATAGAACTTTTGCCAAACCTGCATAATTATCTCATTAATAAGTGACTCCTTATCTTTAAAGTGTTTGTATGGAGCGTTATGACTCACGCCGCACAAGTTTGCAACCTTTCTGAGAGAAAAGCCCTCGATACCCTCTTTGTTTAATAGTATAATCCCATTGTCTATAAGCTGTTGTTTTAAATCACCATGATGATAAGTATCTCTATCCATTATTAACCCCCTAGAAATTCTAAAAAAATTATACCACTAAATGTTGACAGTGTAAACTTGCTGCTATATACTCTAATTAAAGTTTACAGCGTCAACATTAATTCAATAGAGAGGATAAATACCTTTTGGAAAGGTAATAAAGACTTCTAAAGGTTAAGCTACCGCCCTTTATCGAGTTAAGGATTAATATGTTATAGAGATAGTGTAAAGTGAGTTATGAAAAATAGAGTAAGTAGATTTTGTTATTGAAAGGAAGAGTAGATTATGAAGTTTGTAGTGCTCAATGGAAGCCCTAAGGGGGATATTAGTGTAACCATGGGTTACATAAGATTTATTGAAGCAAATTTAAAACAAAATGAGTTTAAGTATATCAATGTTGCCCAGCTTATTAGCAAGATTGAAAAGGATAGTCAACTGTTTGATTCCATTATAGAAGAAATAAGGAATTGTGATGGCGTAATATGGGCATTTCCTTTATACGTTTTTACAGCACATTCAAATTATCAGAGGTTTATTGACATGGTATTTGAAAGAGGTGTCCAGCCCGCATTTGCAGGGAAGTATACTTTTGCACTTACTACCTCGATACATTTTTATGACCATACAGCAACCAACTATATAAATGCTGTTTGTGATGATCTGGATATGGTATTTGTAGACTATTTCTCACCAAAGATGTATGATGTCGAGAACCAGATGACAAGGCAAAACCTTATCAATTTTATGCAGCATTTCATTGATTGCATTAAAGATAAGGTAACCTTCTCCAAAAATTATTCACAAGTTAAATACATACCAGTTGACTACACACCACTACAAACCAAATGCAAAATAGATACCAAGAATAAAAACATTGTTATTGTAACAGAGCATCTTGAAAATAAAAATGTTAAAAACATGGTATATAAGTTTAAGGATTGCTTTACACAAAATGTTGAATTGTTGACTATAGCAGACTTTGGTATAAAAGGTGGCTGTCTTGGCTGCATGAAATGTGGTTACAATTATTCTTGCGTGTATGAAGGAAAAGACGATTACACCAAGGTCTATAACGAAAAGCTCAAAACAGCTGACATTATTATTTTTGCAGGAACTATCAAAAACAGATACTTATCATCTGACTTTAAGCGTTTCTTGGACAGAGCATTTTTCAATACCCATACACCCTCTCTCACGGGCAAGCAAATGGGGTTTATCTTTTCAGGTGCTCTGAGTCAAAACGCCAATCTTAGAGAGATTTTTGATGCTTTTGTACAATGGCAGCAGTCAAATCTAGTAGCATTTATAACAGACGAGGTGCAGACAATCGAGCTACTGGACAGCCAGCTGGAGGCTTTGGCCCAGAATGCGGTTAAGTTATCTAACATTAATTATATCAAACCAGCTAATTTCTTAGGAGTTGCAGGTGCTAAAATATTCAGAGACGACATATATGGAGACATAAGGTTTCCATTTGTGGCCGATTATAAGGCTTATAAGGCTTCGGGCACATTTGATTTTCCTCACAAGAAGTATATAAGCAGGATTAGGAATAGTATTTTTGCTCTTATGGTAAAGATACCTTCTTTTAGAAAAGAGATTTATAACAACCAGATTATCCCCTCAATGGTACAGCCATTTCAGAAGTATATAGATAAAAAATGATTAGTAAAGCCATAGTTGGGTAAATTTTATATTAAGTACACGTAATTTTTTTATAACGGAGGTGTATTAATATGATCAACCCAAAACTTGACTATTCAGAAATATGGCTTGCAGGTGGCTGCTTCTGGGGTGTTCAGGCATTTATGGCAAAAATCCCTGGTGTAGTAAGCACCGAAGTGGGTTATATAAATGGTAACACAGAAAATCCTACTTATTACGATGTCTGCAATAAAGGTACAGGGCACGCTGAGGCAGTTTATATAAAATATAAGCCTTCAAAGATTGACCTTGTAAAGCTATTAACATACTTTTTTAAGATAATTAATCCAACCTCGTTAAACAGACAGGGCAATGATGTAGGTAAGCAGTATAGGACTGGTATTTACTTCAATAAGATTGCTGACAAAAAGATAATAGATGAGTTTATTAACAGCCAACAGGCTAATTTTGATAAAAAAATTGTAACGGAGGTTTTACCACTAAAAAATTATTGCAAGGCAGAGGACTATCACCAAGATTATCTGGATAAAAACCCTTATGGCTACTGCCATATAGATATGTCACTGCTAAATGGAATCCAACGTGATGCTACAGATATTATCAGGGATAACTATAAAAAGCCCACTCAAGCTGAATTACAGCATAGGCTTACACCCATACAGTACAATGTAACCCAAAAGGCTCATACTGAACCACCATTTCAAAATGAATTTTGGGATAATCATCAAAAGGGAATATACGTTGACATTGTAACTGGTGAACCTTTATTTATTTCTTCTGATAAATTTGATTCAGGCTGTGGTTGGCCAAGTTTTACTCGGCCTATCCAAGAAGATGTTATCGAGTATTCGGAGGACAATAGTTTTGGTATGAGCAGAACTGAGGTAAAAAGCCGTGTAGGTAATAGCCATCTAGGGCATGTATTTGATGACGGTCCTACTTCTGAAGGTGGCTTGCGGTATTGTATAAATAGTGCTGCACTTAGGTTTATACCACTTGAAAGTATGGAGGAGGAAGGATACGGAGAATTTATAAAGAGGTTGTAGCATAAGTTCAGATAACCATTATAATAAGAATGAAACAAAAACTGTGAGTTATCTCCAGGGTATAAAAATTAATCTTTTCTAAAAAAAGTTAAGAATTCTTTTACTTCAAACCTATGTGGTGTAGATGTGAGGACACCCATGAATAAGCATTTCCCTGATTTTTGATACATGGTATAATGATATAATTATTGTGTGAGGAACGTGGTCATCTATATGATTTTAGATATAAAAACTCTAGCATGGATACAGTGCATAATTCATATTACTCAGGTAATGATTCTTTTTGTACAATTTAAAGTTAGTAGCACTTATCGCGGAATTGGATGGTGGGTACTTGGTACTTCGGCTATGTCCCTCGGGGTTATTTTAATGCCGTTGGTTACAGTGGAATCACTGCAGATCTTTGCTGTTTTTGCAAATCCATTGATGGTTTTAGGACAAATTTTACTCTACATCGGGATTATGCGCTTTCTCGATAAGAAAGAGAATCGATTTGTCATTGGCACGATTTTCGTCGTGTTTATCATATTATATAACTATTACATTTATATAAACTATAGCATATCTGCGCGTACGGTTCTGATCAGTCTGGCATTGGCCATTATATCACTGATGACGGTATACAGTCTGTCTTTTAACAGGGATAGAAAACTTCTCTTTTCGGAGATGTTCATCGCGGCGGTATTGTCATTCTATGGGTGCTTTAATGTCTTTCGCTTCGTTTATGTGCTGATTACACCTCCCATTCTCACATATTCAGATGAAGGGCTCATGTTGACGGCGGGCTTTATTTTACCGACAATCGTCAGTATTCTTTGGACATTCGGTTTTATCATCATGTTGAACCAACGTTTGAATGTAGAGGTTCAGGAAAGTGAAGAAAAATACCGATCCATCCTGAATGCGTCTCCTGATGTTGTCACCATCACAGATTTGCACGGACAAATCATAATGGTTTCGCCAGCATCAAAAAAGATGTTTGGTTATGAAGAAGGTTTTGAAGGTTTCATAGGGAGGCCTATTACTGACTTCATCGTGCCAGAGGAAGTGGAAAGGGCCAAAGCAGATATGGCTCAAATTTATCAGGGCGGACATCCTAAGATCGGTGAATACCTTGGGTTGCGAAAGGATCACAGTACCTTTCATATAGAGGTAAATAGTGCGCTTATTAAAGGCTCAAGCGGGTCGCCTATCAAAATGGTGTTTATCATACGAGACATAACAGAGCGAAAGGTGTCGGAACAAAGAATCCAGTTGCTGATTGAACAGCTGGAGAGGGAGAGGAATATCGCCCATCAGAACTCAATTACGGACAGCCTAACCGGGCTCGCAAACCGCAGATATTTTGATGATATGCTCGCAACCGAACTTTATCGGTTGAAACGTAACGGATCTAATTTATCCCTAATCATGCTGGACGTAGATTATTTTAAGAAATTCAACGACTCAAAAGGTCATTTAGCGGGAGATGATTGCCTGAAACAGATCGGAAACGTACTGAAATCACTTGTTGGACGTACAACAGATATCGCTGCACGTTATGGCGGAGAGGAATTTGTTGTCATACTTCCCGATACGGAAGCGAAAGGCGCGGTTCAGTTGGCAGAACAAATGCGTAAGGCGGTGCTTGACCTTGCGATCCCGCATCCCCAATCCGATATTTCGGGATATGTTACGGTCAGTATTGGTGTTTTATCAGTATCTGCTGATTGTATGACATCACCAGAGCAAGTGATAACACTAGTTGATGAAGCGCTTTATCAGGCTAAAAAAGGTGGGCGCAATCAAATTCAAGAGAAGCAAAATTAAGGGGCTGAGACGATAATTTGTCTTTGCCCTTTTTCATAAGAAAAATCCACCTACCGCCTCCAGCATGCCCATAATCCTGTTGACTGGTATACATGGGGACCCGAAGCATTTGCACGTCGGTTGGTGAAGACAAGCCAATATTCCCCGGTATCGGATACTCAGCCTGTCATTTGATGCAATCTGCATACTATAACCAATGAGAGGGAGGTCATAACTTTTTAATTTCATTTAATGCTAAATCAAGCTGTTCTCTTTGCCACTTATCACAGTTATCTCCAGGGTATTGTCTAAAGGGGCATTCAATAACCATTAGAAGGAACAAATAAATTTTATAAAGTGCTGCTCTTATTTTTTCTTCGTGACTAAGAGATGTTTTACCGAAATAGTTCAGCATAAATTCTTCGCTATCTAGTAAAAAACCACATACTGGTTCAAGTAAAGAGTCCCCATAAAGTGCACGTTCAAAATCCACAATTCCCGTTATTTTAGCCTTGGTTGGGTCTACAAATATATTTCCCTCCCACAAATCTTTGTGTACAAGTGATGGGATTTTTACAATATTAAGAATATCACGGTTCTCGTTTGCAATATCATAAATCTTTTGTTGACTACAAGGCAGCACAACATGCATACTACTAGCATCGTCTAACAGTTCAGTTATCATATTAATAAATGCGTCACCCCAAGAGTCAAATCTTTTATTGTCTTGAGATATGTATCCGAAGTAACTGCTCTCTATACTCCTAATTTGCTTTGCATATGTTCCAGCTTCGGCATTAATACTTTTATACTGTGCTTCAGAAAGCTCAGCACGTAGCTTGTTTAGTGGAATCCCTTCTATAAAATCCATAAAGAAAAATTCACATTCAGTTATATCATAGCTTCGGTCATAATACAGAATCTTTGGAACAGGAATGCTCTTAAGCGAAAAGAGTTTATTTAAGACATGTACTTCGGTATGCATGATATTCTTTTCATATCTCATAACCTTTATTTCTCTTGAGGGCGATACCTTAAGAACAGTCTTAACTCCATTAGTAAGCTTTAACATATATGCAGAATTAAAAAAACCGTCAGTCAGTTCAATTGTTTGCTCGGGAATAACAGAGTTTCCAAATGCTCGTTTTACCATCTCCGCTAACTGTATACTTGACAACCTTGTTTTAGTAACACTATCCATATTTCCTCTCCTCAAACAAAAATATCGAATCTGATTTTTGGAATAAAGGTCAACCGGTGAGGTCATTACACCTGCTAAAGTTAAAGGTTAGGAGTCTTGAAATTTAAAAAAACGTACCAGTAACTGAAGCTGTTAGCCTAATATACTTTAATCATGAATATTTATTTAAAAAATATATGTAGGCGTCAGGTCTGTTGTCAAATCGGGCAATAGTATAGTAGTTTTCTCTATCTTTTATTTTCACATCCCAATAAGGTATTTTTTTATCATTACTGACAGTTGTATTCTTTGAAATATGAATATCACCGATTTCTATTCTATCAACATAGTTACCTGCATTATAGGGAATACCTTTTTCCTCTAAAATATTTAAAAATTCATCTTTACTCATTAAGGGTTTTAGGTCAAGACAACGTCTCAAAAATCGAAGTTCTTTATATCGATCCCATCACCAGTTGCAAAATGTGCAACAAGCTCTTCAACATTTAAAGCGTTTAAAAAGTTCTTTAAGAATTCTTTAACTTCATAGCTAACTTCAATTTCCTCATACATACAAATCTTGCAATAGGTTGACAGGCACACAAACTTCTCCCCCATTGATGAGGAGTCAAGCAAAATTGCTTTGGCAACTGACCAATTCGCACTATGATTTACTTTGCCATATCGTTGATAAGTTGGATTTCCGCTAATACGCAACCTATTATCCATTTTGAACATTTCTTCTCTAAAAGCGAGTACGTCGATTTCGTTCATTATTGCCTTTTTTATATGCTTTAGTTCATTTATGTCATCTTCCAAACAGTCTTTATGAAGTTCTGACAGAAGCTTTATTTCATTTTCCAAATAGCCAATTAGCCTATCAATAGTGGATAGTTGGCTACTATATATAGGAAACTTATGGTAATTGTATAAATGAAACCACATATAATAGCAGGCAGAATACAATTCATCAATGGTTTCATCCTCATCTTGCAACCTATCAAAGCAGGTGTAATCAATGTAATCTCTTAATGTAGAGCCAAAATTCTGCTTATGATTGTTAGCAAAAAATTTATATACGCCTTCCAGTATCCAGTTCTTGTGTTGAGAATATTGGTATGTGTCCATAAGTTGCCTCCATTCCAGTAAATTTTTCAAGTATTCTACTATTTAAATTTAACTCATTTAGTATTTTTGCTTTTGGTTTATAATCTTCTACTCTTTCACCATATAATCCTTTTGTGGACCCCAAAAAATTATATCTTTCGCTGCTGAACATTATTAAGGATTACTTTACAAAATTCCAGGTTTATGAAAATATAATATTTATACCTTGCATTATCGTGCATGAAATGCAAGGTAATTCAAATTTCATACTGTTATACTAAAAATCGAGAGGGGGGTTGTGTATGGACTGGCTCGAACGAATGAATGGTGCTGAATGTTTTCATTTATTACTGAAATACCTTTATCTGAATATATTAGACGAAGGAGGTAAACTTGAGACCAATTCCCTACAACCACTGAATAATAATTTCACATCCGTAAAATACTATTGAAGACTTGGTAAATAGACATTTTAAAGTTAAAATAACCTTTAGAAGGGATGTGATAAAATTGACCAAACCCATGAAAAACAGATTGGCTAATGAGAAGAGTCCATATCTTCTCCAACACGCAAATAACCCTGTAGACTGGTACCCATGGGGACCTGAAGCTTTTGCACGTGCAGTTGGTGAAGACAAGCCAATATTCCTCAGTATCGGATACAGCACATGTCACTGGTGTCACGTAATGGAACGAGAGTCCTTTGAGGATGAAGAGGTAGCACAGTACCTCAATAAGCACTTTATCAGCATCAAGGTTGATAGAGAAGAGCGTCCCGATATTGATAGTATATATATGTCAGTATGCCAGACACTTACTGGGCATGGAGGATGGCCACTAACAGTATTCCTCACTCCTGAGAAGCATCCTTTTTTTGCTGGAACCTATTTTCCGAAGTATGACAGCAGAGGGATGGCTGGAGTAATGAGCCTGCTAAAGGCAGTACATGAAGCATGGGAAAATAAGAGAGAGACTCTTTTGTTTTCAGCACAAGAAATTCTAGCTCATCAAAAGACCCAGCGAACTGAGTATCACGGTGAGATTTCTGAAGAGACTATCGGTACAGCCTATAGTCATCTTAAGGGTTCCTTTGATAGCTACTACGGTGGCTTTGGGATAGCTCCCAAATTTCCAACCCCTCACAACCTTCTGTTCCTATTACGTTACTGGTTTGATTACAAGGAGCCTTATGCATTGGAGATGGTTGAAAAGACGCTTGATTGTATGAGAAATGGCGGGATTTATGATCATATTGGCTTTGGCTTCAGCAGGTATTCTACTGATAAAAAATGGCTAGTACCCCATTTTGAAAAAATGCTATATGATAATGCACTACTTGCTATTGCTTATGGTGAGGCCTATAGTGCAACTGGAAAGCTTTATTATTCTGACACGGCGAAACAGATATTAGATTATGTTCTACGGGATATGACCTCCCCTGAAGGCGGTTTTTATTCCGCTGAGGACGCAGATTCAGAAGGGGTTGAAGGCAAATTCTATGTGTGGTCGGTAGAAGAAATACAGCAGGTCCTTGGGAAAGAAGCTGGTAATGAATTCTGTAAGCTCTTTGATATAACAGAAGCGGGAAACTTCGAAGGAGAGAATATACTAAACTTGATTAAGACAGGGCAGATTCCTGATGATAAAAAGTCATTTGTAGATAATTGCCGACAAAAGCTGTTTGAATACAGAGAAAAGAGAATTCACCCCCACAAGGACGATAAAATACTTACAGCGTGGAATGGTCTAATGATAGCTGCAATGGCTTATTGCGGAAGAATCATGAATGAACCTAAATATATCGCTGCTGCAAAGAAGTGTTCAGATTTTATATATGATAAGCTTATTCGCTACGACGGAAGACTACTGGCACGATATAGAGATGGGGATGCTGCCTTTCCAGCTTACCTTGAAGATTACGCATTTCTTGTTTGGGGGTTGATTGAGCTGTATGAAGCTACGTATGAGGTTGATTATCTACAAAAGGCTATATATATGAATGAGGATACCCTAAAATTTTTCGGTGGTGACGATTTTGCTGCACTCTATTTATATGGGCATGACTCCGAAGAACTAATAACCCGGCCGGTGGAAAGCTATGACGGAGCAATACCCTCAGGTAACTCTGCTGTTGCTAGAAACTTGATACGATTAGCAAGATTAACGGGTAGAAACGATTTAGAAAAAAGAGCAATAGCAATACTTGATTATTTTAGTGAAGATATTGAAGCGGCTCCTATTGGCCACAGCTATATGCTTTGCTCATATTTGCACTCCATTTCAGATAGTGCTGCTGAAGTAGTCATAACAGGAGATACAAGCTCAGATATGGTAAAAGAGTATAACAGGTTGTATAATCCATTCTCTGTATCAGTTGCAAATATTACCCCGAAACTCATTGACATTATCCCTTTTGTAGAAAATTATAAGCAAAATGATGGTAAAACCGCGGCCTACGTTTGCAAAAACTTTGCCTGCTCGGCACCAGTAACAGAAGCAAGTGCGCTAAAAGCCTTGGTGTCACCAAATAGTGAGCTGTGAAATGTATGGGGATAATAAAAGGAGATATATATAACTACTTCTTAGTGTAATCCACACAATAAGGATCGGTTCTGTATCTCTCAGCTACCGCGGGACAGTTATGGGGCATAAAAGGGCTCCAGAAACATATTTTACAATCTCTACACCTGACATAAGGAGTATCCTGCAATACTGCCAAAGCCCAGTTGGGGTCAGCTAGTAAAGCTCGTGCAGAATCTATAGTATCTGTTAGAGCTTCCTCTACAAGAATTCTAGCAGTTTCGGGCTTAAGAATACCATTGACTACAGAAACGGGTACTGTCCCATTTACATGTTTATACATCTGTGTACCAAACCATGCTATCTTACCATAAGGCTGTCCTTCAGGATAATCAATTTCATCAGGACCAATTCCACCCGAAACCTGAAGGTAATCTACTCCTGCTGCTATGTATTCATCTGCTATTGCCCAGGCCTCTTCGAGGGTGGGCTCGGCACCAGTGGTCCTGGCAGAGATAATAAACTCTTCTCCACAGACTTTACGAATGCCACGTATGATTTCGCAGCCAAATCGAGTCCTGTTTTCAAGACTACCTCCATACTCATCTGTACGAAGGTTTACCTTGGGACTTACAAACTGATTTATCAGATATCCATGGCAGGCATGCAATTGGACACCATCATAGCCTGCCTTTTTGGCACGAATCGCTGCTTCAATAAACTGCTCGCGGATTGTTTCTATTTCCAGAGGAGTAAGAGCCTCAGTTTGCTTGTCATTCCATATTACAACAGAGGGGCCCTTTGACGTACCGCAATCAGGGTGAGTATTATAACCACCATGATGAATTTGAACCAGTACAACAGCATCGTGCTTATGGCACTCTTTTGTTATAGCAATATGGCCGGCAATCTGGTTGTCATCCCATAATCCCAACTGTGAGGGGGCGAGCCTTCCTGTAGGGCTAACGCAGGTTGCCTCCACTACAATAAGTCCAGTGCCTCCCTTTGCTCTGTCCTCATAGTGACGAGCAAAACGTTCTGTTGGTATACCGCTGGTATCTGTCCAACCGAATTTAACAGTTGGAGCATATGTAATTCTATTTTTAACAATTTTTGAGCCTATTTTTATTGGTGATGATACTCTATTCACTTCTACCACTCCTCTTAATATTAGTAATTATACTAAATATTTACTAACGATTAAAGCATATATTATAAAAGAAATATAAAACAACAGGCATTTCTGCCTGTTGTTTTATATACATCACTATTAACATAAGTTATTACAATAATGTAAACCCACTTGAAATTATGTTGTTTCACGTTCTACAAGTGTAACCGGGAAAATAACTTTGTCGGGTACGGATTTCTTTTCTATCTGCTTTATTGAAAGTTCAATTAGCATTTCCGCCATCTCTTTGATGGATTGGCGTATGGTTGTAATCCCAAGCATACCACCATCGTTCACACCATCATATCCAACAATACGGACATCTCCTGGAATACTCTTTTTTAGGTCCTTACATATTCTTGCGGCATGAGAGGCAATTACATCACTGCTGCAAAAAATTCCGTCAATATTGGGATAATCATTAAAGAGTTTCAATATAATCGTATTATATTCATCAAGATTAAAGCCATTTTTTTCGGTCTGAGCACTAACGTTCCAAATTTTATTCTCTTCGCAAATGTCCTTGAATGCTTTGTAGCGGGCATTTGATAACATATCTAACTTAAGATTACCACCTATGTATGCAAGATTTTTGCAGCCCTTTTTGATTAGTAGATTAGTTGCAAGAGATCCTCCATGATAGTTATCGGAACATACGTATGGTATATCTCCGATTTTTCTCTCAAATGTAACCATAGGCAAATTAATATCAAAATTAGAAATGTCTATGGTTTGGCTAGCCATAATTATACTGTCAACCTGACTGGCTTTTAGTAGAGAGATATAATTTCCTTCTTTTACTGCGTCTAATTGTGATATGCAAAGTAGGATTTTATAACCCTTTAAGTATGCGTAGTACTCGATATGTTCGGTAATTGCAGCGAAAAAAGGATGGAAAATGGTTGGGATTATCAAGCCTATTACATTTGACTTTTTTCGAGAAAGGGAACGTGCAATTTCATTTGGCTGATAATTTAATTCCTCCATAGCAGCATAAACTTTACTTCTCAAACTATCACTAATGTACCCTCTATTATTTAAAACTCTGGATACTGTTGCAACGTTTACACCTACTAATTTTGCAATATCATTTATTGTAGACAAATCTATCACCCCTGATGCTATATTGATATTATCTTAATCTTAATATGACAGTTTGGATATGTCAATTATATTTTTATTTATATAAATTTGGAAATTATTTACGAATAAGTATAAAACGCTTGATATAAGCAGTTTAGCGATAAACCATTATTTTCATTATATTAAATTGAAGAATTAATTTAACTAATTACTGGTATATCAGCATATTTAGCTAGCTTGAGCAACAAAAATAGAAAGGAGCTGGTAATATTTATTTAAAAAAAATGATAAAATTATGTAATTAATTCAAATATTTTATATCAAACGTTTGACATAGTCGTTTATAGGTTTTATAATATACTTAAGAATTCAAGGAGTTCTTATGGTGGCCGCCATAAATCAATGATAATTTTGAGAGGGGGAAGAAGTTTGTAAAATGAAACTGTCACTTGCAGTTTCATTAAGAACTAAACATTTTAGTATCGAGTGGATGTATACATACATTATTAACAAACAAAATACATCAAAAAGATATTGAAGATGTACTTATCAAGTAGGATTGGTAAATTTTTCTGCATAAATGCTGAAATGTTTTTACTTATATCCTTCAGTCGCTCAAAAGTAAATATCTAAGTCTTGTAATATAGAAGAGGTATGTAATATTAACGTGTATCTGTAGATACAAGATAATAATAGCAAAAAAATATATTTACTACTTTTAAGATTCCAAATTAATAGGATGAAAAACAAGGAGGTAAGTCTGAATGAAGAAGGTAATAGGAAAGCGTATAATTAGTCTTGTTTTGGCGATGCTCATATGCGTGTCAGTAAGTGGAGGTATGCCTACCTACGCAGCAGATTTAAAAGAAGGTACCACTGTTACGCCGGATGCTGATTCACCTACCGGTTATACCGTTCAATTTGTTTATAAAAATGAAACTGCCGAGCAAGTTCAGCTTTGCGGTGACTTATCACTGCTTAATATTGCGAATATTGGTACTTCCGATAGTGCAGTTAGACTTGAACCAGAGGCTTGGCAGACTGGATTGTACCATACCGGTGGAAAAGAGTTTATAAGGGAGATGGTCAAGGACGAAAATGGATATTGGACAGCTTCTATTCCAATGCATGCAGGAGCTCTAAGCTACTGGTATCGTGTATGGGATTCAAGTAAGGGTTGGGTAAACCAGAGAATTTGGGATCCTGCATCTTCAAATGTTCGCCCTACAGCAACTGATGTTAATGATAATGGCACACCTTATCGTACAAAATACAATGACGTGCTTGATGCAGTATATGTGCCTTACGATGAAAAACAAAATGACGAGGCACTTGCGAGCCGTGCTAAATACGAGTTACCTATAGCAGATGAAGCTAAGAAGGGTACTGTACAATACATCCCTTACACCACTGTTTTGGGTGGTGAAGGATATAATCTTGGAGTATATCTCCCAGCAGGTTATGACGCAGAACGTGCAGAGCCATATAAGGTAGTGTACGCAGCACATGGTATATTTGGGGATGAGACTGACTGGATGGTTCCTGGAAGTACTCCAAACATCCTTGATAACATGATTGCAAATGGTGAGATTGAGCCTACAGTATTTGTAACAATGGGTAACCATTTTACACCACCAACTACTGAGGGTGGTAAGCCTTCCTATAATCAAAATAATGCAGCTAGAAATCTAGTTGAAGCCATACTACCTAAAATAGAAGCGGACTACAATGTTTCTACAGAGCGTACAGGACGTGCATACATCGGATTCTCCATGGGAGGTATGACAGGTACTTCTGTATTGACAAATTACGCTGATGAATTCGGATATTACGGCTTAATGTCCGGAGGTGGAAATTTCAATGATGCTAATTTAAATAGTATTGTAGCTGCTGCAGGCACAAAGGTACCATTCATTTTTATGGGACGTGGTGCATTTGAAGGTGATCTTAAAACTTTGAACGCAACTAAGGATAAACTTGCCTCACTCGGAATTCCTAGTGAGACAGCTTTAGTTCCTGGTGCACATGACATGATGACTGCTGGTCAGTTGTTCACTAAGTTTGCAAAAGAGTATCTATGGAAGGAAATTGATGCTAATCCGTTTACAATCTTAACTGATAATGTTTTGGATAGAACTGGTGGAAATATCACTGCTACTGTAAAAGTAGATTTAACTGAAGATGTTACTACTCACTCAGGGGATGAAGTAGTTATATTCCAGCTTATGAAGGGTGATACACCTGTTAGCATAGTAGGGCTAAAAAGAGATATAACAACACAGGAAGAATTTACTGCATACTTCAATGTGGACGCAAAGGATACTACATACTCTGTTAGAGTTTTTGTGTTTGATTCCTTTAACAGTGATTTAACAGCTCCTGTGAGTCTTGCAGCTCAGAAAGTACTAAAATAATATATCATATAATACAGCAACTATAGTATACAAAAGTCAAGCCTACCCAATCGGATAGGCTTGACTAACTTAAATAGCCACATAGGTTTTAATATATTGTTGCTGTGATTAAATGAGAGTTTATGGTTATATGATTTTTAATAAAAGTAACACGATGTTTATTTTGTTATAACTTATGTCAATAATCAGCTCTTATTTAAGTAAATATGAGGGGGAGCCTAAAATGAAAATAAGAAGTTTATTGAGTATTCTTATTATATTAACATGCATGATTTGTATGACAATTGGTTCAATAGCATCAGATGGTTCGATAACTGTTAATAATATTTCGGATAAAAAACCGGGTGACAGTGTAACAATTTCGGGTACAAATTCTTTGGGAGAGATAAGTATAAAAGTAATCCAACCCAATACTACAATATTGTATATTAATACTGTAAACGGAGCAAATTACTCGGATACATTTAATATTCCATCTGATTCCGAAAGTGGTTCGTATACTGTTGTGGTAGGTAAAGGTACTGTGGTGGCAACCACCACCTTTAATGTTACATCAACTGGGGGTGGGACTGGTGATGGCGGCGGAACACCGACTCCACCGACGACACCAACAACACCAACAACACCAACAACACCAACAACACCGACGACACCGACGACACCAACAACACCGACTACACCAAATGTTGTAGGAAATGGTAATGTAACAATTGATATCAAGCCTAACACCAATGGATATGTTGATGCTAAGGTGGCGGACTCAGATATGGAGGCTGCAATTGGCAGTGCTCAAAACAAAACTGTAAATATACAGTTAAAGTCAGCTTCTGATGCAAAGAACATAAGTGTTTCAATATCTGCTCAGCAGGTTAAAAAGGCTCTTGATAAAAACATTGAAACCATAACGGTGGACACTGGCCTTGCAACAATAACTTTTGCATCTGATCTAATTAAAGAAAATATGCAGCATGAATCGGATGTTTTAAAGCTTAATGTTAGTATTGTAGATAATTCTACATTGTCATCAGAGGTTCAGAGTATTGTTAACCAAAACACAGTGCTAGACTTCACTATGATGATTGGTTCACGTACTATAAGTAACTTTGATAACGTAGGCCAGGTTACAGTTAGTATGAAGTATGATTTGAAGCCAGGAGAAAATCCTGACAAGGTTATTCTGTATTATATAAATGAAGATGGTAAGCCTGAAATAGTATTGAATGCCAGATATGATCAAAGCACT